>JBDTPP010000056.1:0-17894 GCA_039932615.1 Pseudoxanthomonas sp. | reverse complement strand
CTGCTCGATTCGGGGAACGGGCTTCATCGGGGCATGTTCATAGGGGCATGTTCATCGGGTCCTGCCGGGTGCCGGTGCTAGCATGTGCGCATTCTCCGATATCCCCGAGCAATGGTCAGTTTTTTCCGCCGCAAGAAGCCCCCAACCGGCCTTGAAACCCCGCCCGACAACGACTCCACGCGTCGTTATAGCCTGGAGGAACTGGCGGCTGCGTTCCCGGAACCAGTCCCGTCGAAGGCACCGGACACGGTGCAGATCGTTCCGGCCCCCGTGGAGAAAGATGCGGCCCCGGCTTCGGTGCACACCGCCGATACGATCATTGCCGCCGCGCCCTCCGTAATTGTCGACGACTCGCCGGCGCCCGCGGCTGCAGGCAAACCCGGCTGGCGGGAACGCCTGCGCGGCAGCGGCTTCGCCCGTGGCTTGGGCGGGCTGTTTGCGCGCAACCCCAAACTCGACGACGACCTGCTGGACGAAATAGAGACCGCCCTGCTGACCGCCGATGTCGGCGTGCCCGCGACCACGGCGCTGGTCGAAGACCTGCGCAAGCGCATGAAGGCGCGCGAATTCAACGATGCCAGCGCCCTGCTCAAGGCGTTGCGCACTGAGCTGATCGCGATGCTGGCGTCGGTTGCATTGCCACTGCAGATCGACACGTCCGCCAAGCCCTTCGTGATACTCACGGTAGGCGTCAACGGTGTGGGCAAGACCACGACCATTGGCAAGCTGGCGAGGCGTTTCAAGGACCAGGGCCACAGCCTGATGCTGGCCGCCGGCGACACTTTCCGGGCCGCCGCGGTCGCGCAATTGCAGACCTGGGGCGAACGCAACGGCGTGCCGGTGATCGCCCAGGGGCAGGACGCTGATGCGGCCTCGGTGACCTTCGATGCGCTGCAGGCAGCCAGGGCTCGCGGCATCGAAGTGCTGATCGCCGACACCGCCGGGCGCCTGCATACGCAACAAGGGCTGATGGCCGAACTGGGCAAGATCCGTCGCGTGCTGGGCAAGCTGGACCCCACCGCGCCACACGAAGTGCTGATGGTCATCGACGGCACCACTGGCCAGAACGCGCTTTCGCAACTGCGCCAGTTCCATGCCGCGGTGGGCGTTACCGGGCTGGTGGTGACCAAGCTGGACGGCACCGCCAAGGGCGGTGTGGTTTTCGCATTGGCGCGCGAGTTCGGCATCCCGATCCGCTATGCGGGCATTGGCGAACGTTCCGAGGACCTGCGGGTGTTCGATGCCGAAGCCTTCGTCGATGCGCTGTTGCCGGAAGCATTGGGCGCGTGAGCCACCGTAGGCCTCACTGACGTGACCCGGCGCCGCAAGATCGCACTGCTGGTGGTCGTGGCGGTGGTGCTGGCCGGCGCGGTGGCACTGCGCTGGCTCCTCAATCCCGGATACCTGGTGCCTGCCGTGCTCGACCTGGCGGGAAAATCACTGGGTCTTGAAATCACCGCCAGCGGCATCGGCGAATATCGCCTGCGCGGTACCCCACAGCTGATCGCACGCAACGTCACCGTGCGCGAACCCGGCGCGAAGGCGACAGTATTGACTGCCGAACGTGTCTTCATTTCGGTGCCGTGGTCCACCTTGCGCGCACGCGGCCGCGAGCTGGTCGCCAATCGCCTGGAACTGGATGCGCCGGTACTGGATGTCGCGGCGTTACAGGCCTGGCAATCGCGGCGACCGCCAAGCGACACCCCAATTCCAACGCTGGCCAATGGCGTGGGCATCAACCGCGGACGGGTGACCGGCGACGGCTGGAAAATCTACAACCTTGATGCGGAGCTGCAGTCACTGGCGCCCGGGAAGCCATTGCAAGCGCATTTGCGTGGCCGCTACGCGGGCGCTGGCATCAGCGCACCCATCGACGTATATGCGGCGCTGACCAAGCCGGCCTCGGGTGCCGGTGTGGGTGTCGTTGGACAGGTTGCGCTGGAGACTGCGAAGTGGCGATTGCCTTCGCAGGTAGAATTTTCTGCGAGGCTCGGTATGGAAAACGGTTTCAGCCTGCAGCGTGCGGTGCTCGCAACACAATCGCACTACGTTTCAGGCGACACATCATTGCCTTTCGCGATGGGTATCGCAGGGCCGCTCCAATTTGAAAACGGGAGGTTGAGCCTGCAGCCCGCAGGGCTGGCATTGCGCGGCCAGCAAACCATGTCCACGCTGGATGCTACGGGAGGTTTCTCACTGGATCGCAGCATGCACATCGGCCTCGACGGTTCTCTCGCTGGCTGGCCTTCTGCATGGCCGGCGTTGCCGCCGCCCCTTGGGCAGTCGACGTCACCACTGCCGTTCGCCCTGGCCTATGAAGGGCCAAGCAACCTGTCCGGCATCGCAGCATTGAAGTTGCAACGCGACGACACCGTGTTCGACGCGCGTTTCCATCTGTTCGAGGTCCTGGACTGGGTCGACGCCAGTGCGCAAGGTTCTCCATTGCCTCCCATCGCCGGGACCTTGAATACACCGAAGCTGGAGATTTCCGGTGCCACCCTGGAAGGCGTGGAACTGCAAATGGAAGATCCGTCGATACCTGCGACCACACCTCCCGAATGAACCAGCCGCCCGGTACGTTTGCCTCACGCCTGCTGGATTGGTTCGATCATTCTGGTCGCCACGACCTGCCCTGGCAGCACCCGCGCGCCCCGTATCGGGTGTGGCTGGCGGAAATCATGTTGCAGCAGACCCAGGTCAAGACGGTGATCCCGTACTTCGAACGCTTCGTCTCGGTGTTCCCGACACTGGCCGATCTGGCCAATGCATCGCTTGACGACGTACTGGCGCAGTGGTCGGGGCTTGGCTATTACGCCCGCGCCCGCAACCTGCACGCTGCCGCGCGCCTGTGCATGGAATTGCATCGCGGCGAACTGCCGCGCAACTACGATGCGCTGGTCTCCCTGCCGGGCATCGGCCGTAGCACGGCCGGCGCGATCCTGGCGCAGGCCTGGAGCGATCGTTTCGCGATTCTCGACGGCAACGTCAAACGCGTACTCACGCGCTACCACGGCATCGGCGGCTGGGCGAATTCACCGGCGGTCGAAAAAGAATTATGGGCGTTGGCGCAGGAGCACTTGCCCGAAGTGCGCATGGCCGACTACACCCAGGCGCAAATGGATTTCGGCGCCACGTTGTGCACGCGGCAGAATCCGGCCTGCATGTTGTGCGTGCTGCAGGACGATTGCTCGGCCCTGCGCGACGGGCGCGTGGAGGAATTACCCACGTCGCGGCCCGGGAAGCCGCTGCCCGAGCGCAGCGCCTTGGTCCTGCTGGCGGAAAACACGGCAGGCGAAGTACTCCTGCAAAGACGGCCGCCAACCGGCATATGGGCTTCGCTGTGGTCGCTGCCGGAAGCGCAGAGCCACGACCAGGCCCGCGAGTGGTTTTCGACGCACTTGTGCGGCGACTACGACCACGCCGAAGCCTTGGCGGAAATTCCGCATGCATTCACCCACTATCGCTTGCGCATGCATCCGTTGCGCTGGCAGGCGCTCGCCCCACGCGACGTGGTGCGCGACAATGACGACCTGCGCTGGGTCGCGCGCGCGGATCTTGCCTTGCTGGGATTGCCCGCGCCCATCCGCAAGCTGCTGGGCGAACTGCCGCCAAACTGAAAGGACCAACATGCCAAGAACCATCTTTTGCGAATACGGGAAGCACGAGGCCGAAGGCCTGGATTTCGTCCCCTACCCTGGCGAACTGGGTCAGCGCATCTATGCGCAGATAGGCAAGCCGGCCTGGGGCGCGTGGCTGGCTCACCAGACCATGCTGATCAATGAGAACCGGCTGTCGCCGCGCGATCCCAAGCACCGCAAGTTCCTGGAAGAGGAGCTGGAGAGGTTCCTGTTCGACGGCGGTGCCGACAAGCCCGCAGGTTTCGTTCCGGAGCAGTGACACCGACCGCTTGTAGATCCGGGCTTGCTCGGATGCTCTGACCTGGCTTTGTAGGCCCCGGGGTGTTCGGATGGCTTGGCTTCACGCGAAAGCCTGCGGTCAAGTCCCGATCTAGCAATCAGGTGCAGTAATGACGCTCAACTGCCCGCGGCTTCGCGCTCAACCAGTTTCGCCTCGCGCAGGTTCTTCTGCGCCTGTTTCAAAGCCTTCACGTCCAGTGGACGGATGGTTTCGATACGGCACGGGATGCGCATGCTGCTGGAACCGCCGCCGTACACGTAGACACTGTCAAAGCGCGCGGAAACCCGACTCATCATGTTGCTCAGGCTGATAGCCGGGGCATAGTCCAGGTCGGTGCAGGGTCCATAGAGCTCAAGCAGGTAGGCCTGGCTGGGCTTGGTCCAGACCGCAAGGGCGCTGTCGCCCAATGGGGTCCAGCCATTGATCTGGCCGAAATACTGGAAATCCCGAACCGGTTCGCCGGCATGGGCTTTGTACATGGCCAGAGTTTCCGCTTCGCTCAGCCGGATAGTACTGCACGCGCCCAGCACCCATGCGATGGCAAGGCCAAATATCAACTTCAACATGGTGCTCTCCGAATGGGGAATAGTCGTAATACGCCGAGGATGCAGCCGCCGTCGCGGCTTGGACACCCCCGTGCGCGACGGGTTCAGCCTACGTGCGGCTTGCCGGGAAGGCCCCGCGCCCGTATCATCCCGCCCCTCACTTCGGCTCGGCCGCAGGTGCATGGCCGGGTAGCTCAGTCGGTAGAGCAAGGGATTGAAAATCCCTGTGTCGGGGGTTCGATTCCCTCCCCGGCCACCATTTTGGTGGCGATCTAAAGTGTAGGCATATCAAGGGTTTCCAGCGATGGGAGCCCTTTTTGTTTGCGCGAACTAGCTTGATTGTCCGGTAGCAGTCCGATTGAAGCATGCCCCTGCCGCTACTCCCGGGTCAGATTTCCCCTACCCCACGTCGCGTCGTCTACCGACTGTCAGGCTCCCGCCTGCCGGGCATGCTGTGACTGCGACGGAGTTCGCCTTTCATGCACAGGGAATGGAGTGCTGCTTTGGATCGGCAGCGGGCAGGGTCAATGCCTAGCTGCAGTCGAGGTGCCTGGCCATGAAACGCTCCCTGTTGATGCTCCGCCCGTCCTATGAGGGATGGAAATTGCTGGACAACGGCAAGCCGGTGTTCTGGTTCCCGGAAAAATCCGCGGCGCTGGAAGTCGCCAATACCATTGCCGAATCTCGCCACGCCTATTCGCAACAGCCGACTGGCGTGGAAGTGGAGTCTGATGAACGCACCCCGGAGCGGGTAAGCACCTACGGCTGAACAGTCGCCCGACGCAGCTCGCCCCTTGCCGCGAAAACATTGAGAATCAGGCACTTGCCGGCCGGTCCGGATGTTTTCGCCAACGTTTGCTTTACACATTTCGCAATCGGGCAACCTAAGCTGCGGTTCCGATCGCGGAGCCGTCGCATGCGTAACCTGCCTGCCCTGCTGTTGCTCCTGGCTTGTGTCATACCCGATGCGCGTGCGGCCAAGCCGGTCGCCTCGGTGCCGCAACTGGATATCTCGCGCTATGCGGGCCAGTGGTACGAGATCGCGCATTTGCCGACCTCCTTCCAGGCCAAATGCACTGGCGACATCACCGCCACCTACACCCTGCGCGAGGACGTGCAGATCGGCGTGCGCAACGCCTGCCGCACCGCCGATGGCGGCACCCGCGCGGCGGAAGGGCTGGCGCGGCCGGTGGAGGGGCATCCCGGCCGCCTCGAAGTGCGCTTCGTGCCCGACTGGCTTTCGTGGGTACCGTTCGTATGGGCCGACTATTGGGTCATAGACCTGGATCCGGGTTACACCTGGGCCGTGGTCGGCGAGCCGGACCGCCAGTACCTGTGGATCCTGTCGCGCGAACCGAGCATGGATCGGGTCCTGTTCGAGCAGATCAAGGCCCGCGCCATCGACATGGGCTATGACCTGGGACTTCTGGTCGTGACCGCGCCGCTACGACAGAATAGTCCCCATACGCCGTAGTATCCTTGTCCATCGCCTGATCGATCGGAATGGACATGAATCATGCTTGGCAACGGATTTCACTTTTGCTTCTTTGCCTGGCCTTGGCAGCCTGCAGCGGCGGGCCGGTGCGACGCGTCTCCCCACCCGCGGCCAGCATCCAGCAACTGACGGTCAATGTTGACGGCAGCTGGTCGGTGGACCTGCGGCTGCAGAACTACAGCAGCATTCCGATGCGCTTTGACAGCGCCGACCTGGCAATCACGGTTGCTGACCAGTCGGCCGGCAGCCTGAAAGGCGCGCCGCGGATCTCGATCGGCCCCGAGTCCGCCGACGTGGTCAAACTGGCGTTCAAGCCCGGCATCGAAGCGCGCATGGCCGTCGCCGATGCATTGGCCGGGCGGCGCTCGCTCGGCTACACGCTCAAGGGCAAGGTGGAAGCGGTGCCGGACGAAGGCAAATCGAAATCCTTCGATATCGATATCAAGAACACCCTGAACCCCGTTCCTGGCCTGGACGGCGTGCTGCGCTGAAAATCCCCTGTAGGAGCGGGCCTTGCCCGCGATGCCCTTTCCAGTCGTAGCGAAAAGCATCGCGGGCAAGGCCCGCTCCTACATAAACCCATGGAACCCACTGACGTATGAGCACCTACAAAGCCCCGCTGACCGATATCCGCTTCGCCCTCTACGACGTGCTGGGTGCCGAAGCCCTGTTTGCGAAACTCGGCTATGACAATGCCACCCGCGACGTGCTGGATGCGGTCCTGGAGGAAGCAGGACGTTTCACCGAAACCGTGCTGGCCCCGCTCAACAGCGTCGGCGACGAGATCGGTTGCAGTTTTGACAAGGCCACCGGCGACGTCACCACCCCACCGGGCTTCCGTGAGGCGTACAGGCAATTCATCGAAGGCGGCTGGACCGGCCTCACCGCCGCGCCGGAGTTCGGTGGACAGGGCCTGCCCCACGCCATGGGCGTGCCGTTGAACGAGATGATCAACGCGGCGAACCTGGCCTGGGGCAATTTCCCGCTGCTCTCGCATGGCGCGGTGGAGGCGCTGAAGCAACATGGCGAGGATTGGCAGCGTGAAGTCTTCCTCAAGCCGATAGTGGAAGGCCGCTGGACCGGCACCATGTGCCTTACTGAACCCCATTGCGGCACCGACCTGGGCCTTCTCAAGACGCGCGCCGAACCAAATCCAGACGGCAGCCATTCGGTCACCGGCACCAAGATATTCATCACCGCCGGCGAACACGACCTCACCGACAACATCGTGCACCTGGTACTGGCGAAACTTCCGGATGCGCCTGCGGGCGCGAAGGGTATCTCGCTTTTCGTCGTGCCCAAGTACAAGGTTGCGCGCGACGGCAGCGTGGGCGAACGCAACGCACTGCGTTGTGGTTCGATCGAACACAAGATGGGAATCAAGGGCTCGGTCACCTGTGTAATGAACTTCGACGGCGCCGAAGGCTATCTGGTCGGGCAGCCGCACAAGGGATTGCTGGCAATGTTCACCATGATGAATACCGCGCGCCTGGGCGTCGGCCTTCAAGGCATCGGCCTGTCGGAACGCGCTTACCAGAACGCATTGCGCTACTCGCTAGACCGTTTGCAGACGCGCTCGCTGAGTGGCGCCAAATTCCCGGAAAAGCCGGCCGATCCGATCATCGTCCACCCTGACGTGCGGCGCATGTTGTTGACGGTGAAATCGCTTGTGGAAGGCAGCCGCCTGTTGGCGTTGCATGCCGGCACCCTGATCGATGTGGCCCATCGCGCGGGAGATGAAACCGAGCGCGAGCAGGCCGACGTGCTGGTCAGTTTCCTGACCCCGATCTCCAAAGCCTGCCAGACCGAATGGGGCATCGAGAACACATACAACGCGCTGCAATGCTTCGGTGGCCACGGCTACATCCGTGAACATGGCATGGAGCAACTGGCCCGTGATGCACGCATCACCACGCTGTACGAAGGCACCACCGGCATCCAGTCACTCGACTTGATGGGACGCAAGACGGCTTCGACCAAAGCGGCCGGATTGAAGTTGTTCCTGGCCCAGATCGAGGCCTTCGCCAAGGCCAATGAAGAAGACGAGTCGCTGGCCGAATTCGTCGTTCCGTTGCGGCAGAAGGCCGCCGAATGGGCCACCCTGACCCAGGGCATCCTGCAGCGGGCAGCCGGAGATCCCGAGGAGATCGGCGCGGCGAGCACCGACTATCTGTTTTATTCGGGATACGTCGCCTTGGCCTACTGGTGGACGCGTAGCGTGGCTGCGGCCAATGCTTCGGCGCATGCGGAATCGTTCAAACAGTCCAAGCTGGAAACCGCGCGTTTCTACTTCGCCCGCATCCTCCCCCGCACGCTGAGCCATGCCGCGGCCATAGAGTCCGGTGCGGCGCCATTGATGGCGATGGACGCGGAGCGCTTCGGCGCCTGACCCCGTAGGAGCGGGCCCTGCCCGCGATGCCTTTGACTCTCATCAAGCGAAGAGCATCGGGGGCAAGGCCCGCTCCTAACAACCGTGCCCCTGTACACAAATCATCAACATTTAGGTATAACCTGTTTCCCCGATGGAAGCAGACACAGCTCAGCTTCACCTGATCGATACCGGCAGCACTCCTGACCCGGCCTCGTCTGCGTCGCATCCCTCCACCCGTTCCAGTACCGTGCGCCTGCTATCGCTGGACGCGCACGGCCGCGTGCTGGACTGGATCAACTGGCAGGACGCCACCTGCCTGTATGCGCGCGATGCCGTCGCCTGGACCCTTGGCGATCCCTGCCTTCGCGTGCATGGCGGCACCAGCCGCATGACCGGCGAACAAAGCATCATCGAACTGCATCCCATCGTTGCCTCACGCGGCCGCGCGCGGGTGCAGGCGTTGTCGCCGACGCCTACCTTGACCAACACCGCGCTGTTCGCACGTGACGCCCAGCTCTGCCTTTACTGCGGGCATGAATACTCGCGCCCCAGCCTGACCCGTGACCATGTGCTGCCGTTGTCCAAGGGTGGACGGGATACCTGGGAAAACGTGGTCACCGCCTGTTTCCACTGCAACTCGCGAAAGAGCAACCGCACCCCGCAACAAGCCAACATGCCGTTGCTGGCAGTGCCCTACCGGCCCAGCTGGATCGAGCACCTGATCCTCTCCAACCGCAACATCCTTGCCGACCAGATGGCGTTCCTGAAGGCGCACTTGCCGAAACGCTCGAAACTCTCGGCCTGAATCCAACGCGTAGGAGCCCCCCCAAGGGCGCGAGCTTTTCATCACGGCACCGGCAAAAGGGCTCGCTCCCATGCTCCTACAGGCATGGGGCGCTCCTACCGTGGCGTCGGCAGAATGAACGGGTTTGCTTGCCCCCCTCCCGGATGCGGAGGAAAATGGCAGCAATGATCGACCCCAGCCGCTACCCCCGCCTTTCCCGCATCGATACCCCGGCCGACCTGCGCCAGTTCGACGAATCCGAATTGACCGCGATCGCCGATGAACTGCGCGCCTACCTGATCGAATCGGTGGGCAAGAGCGGCGGACATTTCGGCGCAGGCCTGGGCGTGATCGAGCTGACCGTCGCCCTGCATTACCTGTTCAACACTCCCGATGACCGCCTGGTCTGGGATGTCGGCCACCAGACCTATCCGCACAAGATCCTGACCGGCCGCCGCGACCGCATCCACACGGTCAAGCAGGCCGACGGCGTGTCCCCGTTCCCGAAGCGCGAGGAAAGCGAATACGACACCTTCGGCGTCGGCCATTCATCCACTTCGATCTCGGCCGCGCTGGGCATGGCCATCGCCAATGCCCGGGCCGGCAACGAGCGCAAGGTCGTGGCGGTGATCGGCGATGGCGCCATGACCGCGGGCATGGCCTTCGAGGCGCTCAACCATGCCGGCGGCATGGAGGATCCGGAACCCAACCTGCTGGTGATCCTCAACGACAACCAGATGTCGATTTCCGAGAACGTCGGCGGCCTGACCAAGATGCTGGGCCGTATCAGCAGCAGCCGCACGCTCAATGCCCTGCGCGAAGGCGGCAAGAAGCTGCTTGGCGACAAGCGCAAGCCGCCTGCGCGTTTCATGCGTCGCTGGGAAGAGCACTGGAAGGGCATGTTCGTGCCTTCCACCCTGTTCGAGCAGATGGGATTCCACTACACCGGCCCGATCGACGGCCATGACGTACCGGCTCTGGTCAGCGCGCTGAAAACGCTGAAGACCCTCAAGGGCCCGCAACTGCTGCATGTCATGACCACCAAGGGCAAAGGCTACGAACTGGCCGAAGACGACCAGATCGGCTATCACGCGGTGGGCCCGTTCGACCCCGAGAAGGGATTGATCAGCAAGGGGGGCGGCGCGAAGAAACCGACCTACACCGATGTGTTCGGCGACTGGATCTGCGACATGGCCGCCGCTGATCCGAAACTGCTCGGCATCACTCCTGCGATGCGCGAAGGCTCGGGCCTGGTGCGCTTCAGCAAGGAATACCCGCAACGCTATTTCGATGTGGCCATCGCCGAACAGCATGCGGTCACGCTGGCCGCCGGCATGGCCAGCGAAGGCGCCAAGCCGGTGGTCGCCATCTATTCCACTTTCCTGCAGCGCGGTTACGACCAGCTCATCCATGACGTGGCGATCCAGAAACTCGACGTGCTGTTCGCGATCGATCGCGGCGGCGTGGTCGGCCCGGATGGCGCCACCCACGCCGGGAACCTCGATTTGAGCTACCTGCGTTGCGTGCCGCACATGGTGGTGATGGCGCCGGCCGATGAAGACGAATGCCGCAAGATGCTCAGCACCGGTTTCGGCTACGAAGGCCCGGCCGCGGTGCGTTATCCGCGCGGCACCGGACCCGGCGTGGCCATCGATCAGTCGCTGGAGACATTGCCGATCGGAAAGGCCGAGGTCCGCGCACGCGGTACGCGCATCGCCCTGCTCGCCTTTGGCGCGACCGTACCGGCGGCCGAACAGGCCGGCAAGGAGCTTGGGCTGACCGTGGTCAACATGCGCTTCGTCAAACCATTGGATCGCGCCTTGATCCTGGAACTGGCGAAGACCCACGAAGGCTTGGTCACCGTTGAGGACAACGTGATCATGGGTGGCGCCGGCTCCGGCGTGGCCGAACTTCTGCATTCGGAAGAAGTGCTGTTGCCGGTCCTGCACCTGGGCCTGCCGGACGATTTCCAGCATCACGCCAGCCGCGAGCAATTGTTGGCCGAAGCAGGTATCGATGCCGCAGGCATCCGTGCGGCCGTACTCCGGCGCTGGCCATCGTTCCAGGCAGCGGACGCCGTTCGCAGCATCGCCGGTTAGCGTTACCGCCTAGAGCGGAGCTTCGACCTGGTAGCCTTTGGCCTGCAGGTAGGACAGGTAGCCATCGGCCTTGAGCAGTTCGGCGATAGGCAGGGTCGCGAAAGTGACCCGGTTGTTGCGCAACGCGTCTTCCGTCGTTTTCAGCCACTGCGCCCTGACCCGGGCCTGCACATCGCTCATGCCGCGCTTTCTTGCAAACTCACCGTCGGTTACCGCCGAGATGCATGCGCCCGCCTGCTTTTCCGACGGCAAGGCACGCAAGGCGTCCAGGTCGCCTACCGACCATGCATTGGCGCGATCGACCATCACCGGGATGTCCTGCTCCACCCGGTCCAACGCCGCTCGGAAACATTCCAGGTCGTTCACGCCTTCCCGGGCGAAATCCCTGATCGCCGCCTTCGGGTCGTCGATCATTATTTTCAGCGTGGTGGGCGTGATCTTCATCTTGCGCCGTTTCAGCACCTCATTGATCACCGGCGTGATGACCGGTTTCTGGCCGAGCCCCGCCTTCCGGTTCGCCGCTGCATAAAGCTCGTTGGCGACAAGGATCGGCCGCTTGTTTTCGATCCCCTTGTCGCGGCCGAAATATCGGGGTTTCAAGGCCAACCAGCGTGCATAGACGTCGGCGGGCAGCACATCCTTCAGCGTCTTTCCATCCGGATTCTTGCCTGCTTTCAGCGCCGACGGCAGCAGCATCAGGCCCTTGAACACGCCGATATCCGCATCGATCACCAAACCGGGCGAACCAAGCACCTGAGTCGCCTGTTCAAGAACCACCCTGACCTCGTCCGACTTCCAGAGGATGCCACTTGGCAAGGGCGACAAGGTTCCCAGTACCCACAGGCTGTGATCGTCCTTGGATACCTTCCACATGCCCGGGCCCGGCTGCGCGCCGGTCACGACCATTGTTTCCAGTTCCAGCACACCGTCATTGTCGATGTGTTGCGCGGGCGCTGATTCGTTCGCTGATTGCGCCGTGGCAGGGAAGGCCACACACAAGCAAGCCACGAGTGCGGAGAGGAAACGCATGGACGCCACCATGAAGGGAGATGCGCGACAGGTTAGCCGCCAACCCGGACGCATTGGATGACCCGCGCCAGCCTCGGCATGCCACGGTTCAGTGACCCGGCACTGCATGATCCGTCTGTCAGTGCGCCAGGCCGCCTGCGGCCCGCAGTTCGCTCGCCAACGGGCTGGCCTCATCCAGCATCTCCAGTCCGCTCCACATGAATCCTGGCGACACCGAACAGTTGACCAGCGAATAGTCACCATGGGTGCGCGCCGTTTGCCAGATACCAGCGGGTACCACCTGCAACAGTTGCCCGCCGCGCGCGGAGGTGTCCAGTTGCACGTGGCTGAGCGCACGCGCGGTTGCGTCGTACATGAGCAACTCGACCGCGCTGCCTTCCTGCCAGTCCCAGACTTCGGCCGCGTCCACGCGATGCCAGCGGCTACCCACTCCTGCGGTAAGCAGGAACTGGATCGAGGTGAGCACGGGCCGCAACACGCCGTTGGTCTCCACCTGCTTGGTGGACTCGTAAACGCGCCGGTAATAGCCGCCTTCCGGATGCGGCGCCAGTTCAAGCGTGTCTATCAGTTCAAGTGCCCGCGGGTGCATCAATCAATCCTGGTCCAGCGTTGGTGAACGTCACGCAACAAAAACCCGCATTCTGCAATGCGGGTTATTGGTAGCTATTTCGCGATTGGTCGGGACGGCCGGATTTGAACCGACGACCCTCTGCCCCCCAGGCAGATGCGCTACCAGGCTGCGCTACGCCCCGAACTTGTGCGAATCCCCGCCTTGGCGGCGGGGAGGCGATTATAGCCGACTTTTTTCCTTCTCCTTCCGGGAGAACGTGCCCGAAGGGCGGATGAGGGAAAACACCTTCAGTTCGCCCTCATCCCTGCATGACAAGTCACTTGTCTCCCCTCACGCCCCAAAGGGGCTTCCAGCCAGTCGCCCGTCGCTGCGCACGACCTGCTCCCGCAGGGAGAGAAGGAAACACGCTATCGGCGCAGCAGCTGCAGGACTTCTTCCAGCTCCATGCGCACCTGTTTGACGATCTGGTTGCTCAGCGCAGATTCCTGCTTGGCACCCTCGCCTTCCAGGCGCAGGCGGGCGCCGCCAATGGTGTAACCCTGTTCGTACAGCAGGCCGCGGATCTGCCGCACCATCAGCACATCGTGGCGCTGGTAATAGCGGCGGTTGCCACGGCGTTTGACCGGCTCCAGACTCGGAAATTCGGTTTCCCAATAGCGCAGTACGTGCGGTTTCACGTCGCACAACTCACTGACTTCACCAATAGTGAAATAGCGCTTGGCGGGGATCGGCGGTAACTCGCGGTTGCTGCCCGGATCAAGCATGCCCGGCTCCCGCGTAAGCTTCGACGCGTTCCTTGAGTTTCTGTCCCGGGCGGAAAGTGACCACGGTGCGCGCCGAGATTGGAATCTCTTCGCCGGTCTTGGGATTGCGGCCCGGGCGCTGGTTCTTGCGGCGCAGGTCGAAATTGCCGAAACCCGACAGCTTGACCTGGCGACCCTGCTGCAGCGCCTCGCGCAATACGTCGAAATAAGCGTCCACGAATTCCTTGGCTTCGCGCTTGTTCAGCCCGACCTCGTCAAACAGGCGCTCGGACATTTCAGCTTTGGTCAGTGCCATCTATTCCTTCCCCTTAAGCCCTTCAACCACGGATCCTGGCGCCGTGATCGCGCTCAATGGCGGCGACCACCCCGGCTACTGCGCCTTCCACATCGCGGTCGGTCAGAGTGCGTGAGTTATCCTGCAAAATCAAGCCCATAGCCAAGCTCTTTTGACCTGATTCGACCCCCGCGCCGACATATCTATCGAACAGCAGCAGATCGCGCAGCAGTGGGCCCACGACCGTGCGGACGGTTGCCGAAATCGCCGCCCATGGCACGCTGTCGGCCACGACGAACGCGAGATCCCGGCGGACGGACGGGAAGCGCGAAAGGTCCAAGGCCTTCGACACCGCGCGTGCGGTCAACGGCGCCAGATCCAGCTCGAACCCGAACACCTCATTGTCGAGGTCCAGTGCGCGCAACAGGCGTGGATGCAGCTGGCCGATCCAACCGATAAGCCGACCATCACGGAACACATCGGCTGAGCGCCCCGGATGGCCGAACGCATGCAGCGAAGGACGATACTCGAGGGTCGCGCCCGAAGCCGCGGCCAAGCTCTCCAGATCACCCTTGAGATCGTGGAAATCGGCCTTGCGCGCGGACTCGCCCCACTGCTCGGAGCTGGCGTCGCCGTGGATTGCGGCGGCGATACGCAAGGTCTCGATCGGAGCTTCGCTTTTCCCGGATTCCCCGCTTGCAAACACGTTGCCCAACTCGAACAGGCGCACGCGGCCGACTTGCCGGGCAACGTTGCGCTGCACCGCCGAAACCAGGCCGGGCAACAATCGCGTGCGCATCACCCCCAACTCCGCACTGAGCGGATTTGCCAGGGGCACGGCATTCTCGCTGGCGCTCCAATGTTCAAGCAACGCGGCATCGACAAAGGCGTAATTCACCGTTTCCAGGTAATCACGCGCGGCCAGCTGACGACGGACGGTGGAAGCTTCGACTTGCGTTTCGGTGGCCACGGCGATGCGGGTGGCGCCACCGGGCAGCGTGGTCGGGATGCGGTCGTAGCCGTGGATTCGGGCCAGTTCCTCGATCAGGTCTTCCTCGATGGCGATATCGAAGCGCCTGCTGGGCGAAACAACGTCCCAGCCCGCGTCGTTGGCTTCGACCTGCATGCCGAGTGCACGCAAGATGCGCTCCACGTCGGCATCTGCGACCTCGATTCCCAGCACCCGGCCGATGCGGGCGCGGCGCAGGGTGATGCGGGCCTGGCTGGGCAGATGCTCCTGCAATACGGCTTCCACCACCGGACCCGGCGAACCGCCCGCCAGTTCCACCAGCAGCCGCGTGGCCACTTCAACGGCCTGTCGCGGCAGTTCCGGATCCACTCCGCGTTCGAAACGATGGCCGGCGTCGGTATGCAAGCCAAGCTTGCGTCCGCGGCCGATGATGGCGGACGGAATCCAGTGCGCCGCCTCGAGGAAAACATTGACCGTCGCATCCGTTACGCGGGTGTCGTAGCCGCCCATGATGCCGCCAAGGGCGACCGCTCGGCCGCCCGCTCCCTCCGGGCTGCCATCCGATACCACCAGGAAGTCGTCGCTGAGCGACACCGCGCGGCCATCAAGCAATTTCATTTGCTCACCTTCCCGCGCGGCACGCACGACGATAGGACCTGTCAGCAGGTCGCGATCGAACGCATGCATTGGCTGCCCGAGTTCCAGCATCACGTACTGGGTGATGTCGACCAGCAGGCTGATCGGCCGGACGCCGCTACGACGCAAACGCTCGGCCATCCACACAGGCGTGGCGGCGGCGGCGTTTACGCCTTCGATCACGCGGCCGACGAAACGTGGCACTTTGGCACCAGCGCCCAGTTCAACTGCCAGCGCACTGTCGTTGAGTGCGGGCATCGGCGTGGCGTCGAAGGCGACCACTTCGCTGCCGCAGGCTGCGGCCACGTCGAAGGCGATGCCGCGCACGCTGAAGCAATCGGCGCGGTTGGGGGTGAGCTTGATCTCGATGCTGGCGTCAGGCAGCGACAGATAGTCGGCGATGGCGGCACCGACAGGTGCGTCGTCGGGCAGTTCCAGCAGGCCGGACGCATCCGCATCGATACCGAGCTCTTTCGCCGAGCACAGCATGCCATTGGAATCCATGCCCCGCAGCTTGGCTGACTTGATGGTGATTTCGCCGACCACGGTGCCGACCGTCGCCAACGGCGCAACCAATCCCGGTCGCGCGTTCGGCGCGCCGCATACGATCTGCAACAACTCGCCCTGCCCGGCGTCGACCTTGCACACCTGCAGGCGGTCGGCTTCGGGGTGCCTGGCGCATTCGACGATGCGCGCGACGACCACACCGGCCAACGATTCGCCGAGCGCGGTGACTTCCTCGACCTCCAGGCCAATGGCAGTCAGCGTCGCGGCAAGCTCGTCGCGCGAGGCGTTTGTGGGGACGTGGCTGCGCAACCAGTTTTCGGAAAATTTCATCGTCTCGTTACCGTAGGATGGGCCTTGGCCCACCATTGCCATGCATCAAAGGTCGTGAATGTCGAACAAAGCGGTGGGCCCAGGCCCACCCTACGCAAACTGTTTCAGGAACCGCACGTCGTTTTCGAAGAACGCGCGCAGGTCGTTGACTCCGTAACGCAGCATCGCGAAGCGTTCCACACCCAGACCGAAAGCGAAGCCGGTGTAGCGCTCGGGATCGATGCCGCAACTCTTCAACACGTTGGGGTGGACCATGCCGCAACCCAGCACTTCCAGCCAGCGGGTGCTGCCGTCCGGCTGTTGCCAGGCGATGTCGACCTCGGCGCCGGGTTCGACGAACGGGAAATAGCTGGGACGGAAGCGCATCTCGAAATCGCGCTCGAAGAAAGCGCGCACGAATTCGGCCAGCGTGCCCTTGAGATCGGCGAAGGTGGAATGCTCGTCAATCAGCAGACCTTCGACCTGATGGAACATGGGTGAATGGGTCTGATCGCTGTCGCTGCGGTAGACCTTGCCCGCGGCGATCATGCGTAGCGGTGGTCCGCTCTTGTTGGCCACGGCCTCGCCCATGTAGCGGATCTGCACGCCGGAAGTATGCGTGCGCAACAAGCGGGCAACGCCGCTGCCGTCGGGTGGAAAGTAAAAGGTGTCATGCATGGCACGCGCCGGGTGATGCGGCGGAAAATTCAGCGCCTGGAAGTTGTGCCAGTCGTCCTCGATCTCGGGGCCGTCTGCAAGCTCGTAGCCCAGCCGGCCGAAGATGTCGGCAATGCGTTCCAGGGTACGGCTGATCGGATGCAGACCGCCGCGTTCCGGATCACGCCCCGGCAGGGTGACATCGATGCTTTCGCCTGCCAGGCGTGCGTCCAGCGCAGCGTCCTCCAGCAAGGCCTTGCGTGCGGACAATGCATTGGCAATGGCGTCACGCGCGACATTGATGGCCTCGCCTGCGGCCTTGCGCTGGTCGCCTGGCAGCGTGCCCAGCTGCTTCAGTTGCGCGGTGACGGTGCCGCTCTTGCCCAGCAGGGCCACGCGCAGGGATTCCAGCACATCGGGCGTCTGCGCCGATGCGATGTCGGCGAGTGCTTGCCTGGACAGGGATTCAATTTCACTCATCGATGATCAAACCTCGAATGTCAGTACGAGTTTCCCGGCAGGAGTGCCCCATGGGCGCGAGCTTCTGATCTTCTCGCAATCGGGACGAAGAGCTCGCGCCCATGGGGCGCTCCTGCGGGGAATGGAATCCCAAAAAACAATGGGGAAGGACTTGCGCCCTTCCCCACGTGTTCGGCGATGGATTGCCAATGTTGCTTTACGGTGGAGATCGCCGGCTTACGCCGCGAGTGCGCCCTTGGCTTTTTCTGCCAGGGCCGCAAAACCGACCGCATCATGCACGGCGATATCAGCCAGCACCTTGCGGTCCAGGGTGATGCCTGCCTTGAGCATGCCATTCATGAAACGACTGTAGCTCAGGCCATTGATGCGGGCAGCCGCATTGATGCGGGTGATCCACAGCGAACGGAAATTGCGCTTCTTCTGCTTGCGACCGATATAGGCGTACTGACCAGCCTTGATGACGGCCTGGTTGGCGACGCGGAAGA
>JBDTPP010000055.1:0-18299 GCA_039932615.1 Pseudoxanthomonas sp. | reverse complement strand
GCCGTGCCACACGCTGTTCCAGTTCTACGTGGTCGACGGCAAGCTCAGCTGCCAGTTGTACCAGCGCAGTGGCGACATCTTCCTCGGCGTGCCGTTCAACATCGCCAGCTACGCGCTGCTGACCCACATGGTTGCCCAGGCGTGTGGCCTGGGCGTGGGCGATTTCGTGCACACGCTGGGCGATGCGCATCTGTATTCCAACCACTACGAACAGGCGCGCGAGCAGTTGTCGCGTGAGTCGCGCGCATTGCCAACGTTGCAATTGAATCCTGAAGTGACCGACCTGTTTGCCTTCACTTACGATGACATCGAGATCCACGGATACGATCCGCATCCGGCGATCAAGGCGCCGGTGGCGGTCTGATTGGATATAACAGTTTCACAGCGGAAGGGATTCGGTATTGCCTTGGATGAGGACGCGCTGTGGAGCAGACGCGAATATCATCCAGCGGAGCGCGCCCAACCCGTGTTTGGCATCCTTTTGTTGGTCGCTACGGCCTTGTGGATGTCAAAGAATGAGCCAGAAGGAGTAGGCACTTTCTTTGTCGTGTTTGTTTTCGGGTGGAGTCTTTTTCTGATAATCCGCTACCCCGCCATGACCTTGATCCGCATTGTGCAACTCGCCTGGCCATATCTGCGCAACCCAATGGACCAGGTATTCACATTCCAAGATTATGGTTGTTCAATGCAAATCGACGATTCCATGACATGGCACTTCCGCTGGAACAATTTGAAAGATGTCATGTTTGGAGATAGCGGAATCGGCATCCGATGTCTGAACAGCGATGCGAAAATCGCGATTGCGTATCTCTACGTGGCAAGGGCGTCATTCGCGCCAGGATCGCGGGATTACGAAGAGCTGGAGGCTTTGCTTCGGCCGTTGCAGTGTTCCCTGCGTGCCAAGGCGGAGACGATCCAGTGATCATCTCTTTGATAGCTGCAATGGATGCATATAGCGCTATCGGGAAAGATAACGACCTTCCCTGGCGGTTGCCCAACGACTTGAAGCGGTTCAAGGCGCTCTCGCTTGGCAAGCCGATATTGATGGGCCGCAAGACCGCTGACTCGCTCGGGCGCGCGCTTCCCGGCCGGACCAATCTGGTGATGACGCGATCTGGCCGTGCTCCATTTGAGGGCATGCAGGTGGTGGCTTCGGTGGAGGAGGCGCGGGGGGTCGCGCTTGCCAGTGGCGCCGAAGATCTTTGCGTGATCGGTGGAGCGGAGATCTATGCGTTGGCCCTGCCGCTGGCCGACCGGCTCCATCTGACCTACGTGGATACTGTGGTCGATGAGGCCGATGCGTTCTTCCCGGCATTCAATGCCGATGACTGGCAGGTAGCCGCGCGCGAGCCACACGCTGCCGATGCGAAGCATGCCTTCGCCTTCGAGTTCGTCGATTACGCCCGTCGGTAGGAGCGCCCCATGGGCGCGAGCTTTTCGCTGGTTACGTGTCTGGGAAACTTAAAGCAAGAGCTCGCGCCCATGGGCGCTCCTACAGGAACGTCACCCGGTTCATGCAGGCGGACTTACATCGCGTCCGGCAACCTGTACCAGCCGCAACTCATCGGTATCCAGCTGCAGCGCGGTCAGCTTTCCGCCCCAGACCGCGCCGGTATCGATGGCGTGCACGCCGTGGCCAATCATCAGGCCCAACGTGGACCAGTGACCGCACACTATCTTCAAGTCGCGTTGCGCCCGTCCGGGGACTTCGTACCATGGGTACAGGCCTTGCGCCTGCATGCCTGGAGCGCCTTTTTCCTCGATGGCCATGCGCCCCCGAGGAGTGCAATAACGCATCCGGGTCAGGATGTTGATGATGGCCCGCGAACGATCGTAGCCGGTCAGTTGCGGCGACCAGTTGGGCTTGTCGCCATACATGTTGCGGAACAGCTTGCGATAGCCGTCGCCATGCAATTGCTGTTCCACCTCGCGCGCGTGCTTTTCCGCCAGCGTGGTCGTCCACTTCGGTGCGAGGCCGGCATGGATCATCATCCAGCCCAGTTCGCGGTCTACGTGCAGCAGTTTCTGCATGCGCAGCCACGTCAGCAACTCATCGCGATCATCGGCCAAAACGACCCGTTGCAGATCCGGGTTGACCTTGCGTTGCTCCTCGGGGGTGCGTTCGCCGATGGCGAGCAGCGACAAGTCATGGTTGCCCAGCACGACGACGCTATTGGCACGCAACGAGTGGACCAGGCGCAGCGTCTCCAGTGACTGGCCGCCGCGATTGACCAGGTCCCCGCAAAACCACAACCTGTCGCGCGCCGGATCGAAGCGCAGCCGTTCCAGCAGTCGCTGGGTCGCGTCGTAGCAGCCTTGCAGGTCGCCGATGGCCCAGACGCTCATGCAGGCACGTCCATCAATGGACCGTACGCGGGATGGAAAGGGTGAAGGCGGCGATTGGCGCGTCGAAGCGTGTGCCGTCGTCGGCCAGCATGCCGTAGCTGCCTTGCATGGTGCCCAGTGCGGTTTCGAGCACCGTCCCCGAAGTGTATTCGAAATCATCGCCCGGCCGCAGCCAGGGTTGTTCACCGATAACGCCTTCGCCGCGCACTTCCTGGACCTTGCCGTTGGCGTCGGTGATGACCCAGTGGCGATCCATCAGGCGCGCCGGCACGTTGCCGCTGTTGCGGATCTGGATGGTGTAGGCAAACACGAAGCGCCCGTTCCCGGGTTCGGATTGCTCATCGAGGAAGCGGGTGGCTACGTCGATGGCGATGGCGTAGTCGGCGGAGTTCATGCCGACAGTGTATGCAAAGCCGGGTCAGGGTTCGACCTGTGCAGCGGGGGCAAGGTTGGCCAGGCGCACGAAACCGGCCACTTCCACCTGTTCCGCACGCGCATCGGCGCGCAGACCCGCTGCTTCGATCTGCTCCGTCGTGCAGACCCCCATCAGTGCGTTGCGCAAGGTCTTGCGCCGTTGGCCGAAGCCAGCGCGGACGACGTCGGCGAAGCGTTTCGGATCGTCGATGCCGATGGTCTCCGCGGCATGTGGCACCAGTCGAACCACCGCCGAATCCACTTTGGGGGGCGGCCGGAACGCAGCAGGTGGCACGTCGAAAAGGGCGCTGACGGTGCAATACGCCTGCAGCATCACGCTCAGACGCCCGTAGACCTTGCTGCCGGGGCCGGCCGCCATGCGGTCGACCACTTCCTTCTGCAACATGAAATGCATGTCGCGCACGACTGCGGCGTGGTCCAGCGCATGGAACAGGATCGGCGAGGACAGGTTGTAGGGCAGGTTGCCGACCAGTCGCAGCTTATCCTCGCCGGCAAGGCGGGTGAAATCCACTTCCAGCACGTCCTTGTGGATCACAGTCAGCTGGCCGACGCCGTGCGCGGCCTGCGACAGCGGAACCACCAGGTCGCGGTCGAATTCTATGGCGGTGAGTTCGCCGTGTTTCCTCAGCAAGGGCAGCGTGATCGCGCCCTGGCCGGGGCCGATTTCGACCAGCCGGTCGCCCGGCTGCGGGTTCACCGCCAGCACGATCATGTCGATCATGCCGCGGTCGATGAGGAAGTGCTGGCCGAGCGATTTCTTCGGCGGTGCCTTGAAGTTCATCCGGCGAGTTTACGTTGCGCGGCGATGCGCGCGCAGGTCTGGACTGCGGCAAACAGGCTGGAAGGATCGGCGATGCCCTTGCCGGCGAGGTCCAGCGCGGTGCCGTGGTCAACGGCAACGCGCGGGTAGGGCAGGCCCAGGGTCAGGTTTACCGCCCGTTCGAAGCCGCTGTACTTGAGCACCGGCAGGCCCTGGTCGTGGTACATGGCCAACACCGCATCAAAGCCGGTCAATTTCCGTGGCAGGAAGGCCGTGTCCGCGGGTAGCGGACCGACCAGCTGCATGCCTTCGGCGCGCAAGGTGGCCAGTACGGGCTCGATCACCTCGATTTCCTCGCGCCCCAGGTGCCCGGCTTCTCCGGCATGCGGGTTCAGGCCGAGCACAGCGATGACAGGATCGGCGATGCCGAAATCCCGGCAAAGTGCGCGATGGGTGATGCGCAGGCACTGGAGCAGCTTCTCGGTGGTCACCGCATCGGCTACTGCGCGCAAAGGCAGGTGGGTGGTAACCAGGGCGACACGAACGATGTCGTTCGCCAGCATCATCACTACCTCGCAGCCGGCCCGTTGCGCGAGCAGCTCGGTGGTACCGGTGTAGGCGATGCCGCCGGCGTTGATGGCCGCCTTGTGCACCGGACCGGTCACCAGGCCATCGAGTTCGCCGCGCAGGCAGGCGTCGGCAGCCTGGGACAGGGCGTCGATGACCGCATGCGCATTGCGCTGATCGGTGTGGCCGAAATGAGTGGCGGCAGTGTTGGGAACCGGGTGCAAGCACAGGTCGCCGGGTTTGCGGGCAACCTGGCCGGCTTCAAGCAGATGCAGCGGAAGCGAGAGCGCTTGCGCCGCGGCAACCAGGGTGTCGGGGTCGGCGAAAGCCAGCAGATGGCAATCGCTGCGTCGATGCTGCACCAGTCGCACGCACAATTCCGGACCTATGCCGGCCGGCTCGCCCGGGACGAGCGCGAGCCGGGGGATCATTCAACCGCCAGTCGGGGCGGGCGCTGCGGCGGGCGTCTCGGCGCCGTTGCGGACATTGACATAGGCCTCGCCGCGCATTTCCTGGAGGTAACGGTTGTATTCCTCCTCCAGCTTGCGACGGCCGATGGTTTCACGTACCTGGGCCCGTTGGGTGGTGTTGGTGACGTCGGTCTGGCGCTCGCCGATACGCTGCACGATATGCCAGCCCGCCTCGGTGCGGAAAGGCTGGGAAACCTGGCCGTCGCTGACGCCAGTCACTTCCTTGCCGAACGCCGGGCCAAACGCATTGCCCTCGAACCAGCCCAGATCGCCGCCATCGGCCTTGCTGTTGGCATCCTCGGAAGATTCCTTGGCGACTTCCACGAAATCGGCGCCACCGGCGATACGCGCGCGCAGGGTATCGATCTTGGCTTTTGCCGCGGCTGCATCCTGCACCGGGGTGACGCGCACCAGGATGTGGCGGGCGTGGTATTCGGTGACGCTCTTGGCCTCAGCCTGGTTGGCGTCGCGGGTTTCCACCAGCTTCAGCAGCTGGAAGCCGCTGGGACCGCGGATGGGGCCCACAACCTGGCCCGCGCTCATGCCCTTGAGCATGTCCGAGAAGGCGCGCGGGATTTCATCCAGGCTGCGCCAGCCCAGGTCGCCGCCTTCCAGGGCATTGGGGCTGTCGGAATAGCGCACGGCCGCCGCGGCAAAATCAAGTTCGCCCTTGTCGATCAGGCCCTTCACGCCCTCGACTTTCTTCTGGCCGGTGGCGATCTGTTCGGCCGTCGCCCCTTCGGGAACGCCGATCAGGATGTGGGCCAGGTGGAACTGCGGGCCACCACTGGTTTGCGCGGCCAGCGCCGCATCGACCTCGCCCTCGCTGACCTGGATGCGGCTCTGGGCAAAGCTCTGACGCATGCGCTGGACGACGATCTCGTCGCGGATCGAGCTGCGGAAATCGGCAAACGACAGGCCTTCGCCCGCCAGTTTCTGGCGTAGCGCGTCGACACTGACGCCATTCTGCTGGGCGACGCCGGCGACGGCGTTGTTCAATTCGTCATCGCTGACCTTGATCCCGGTCTCGGCCGCGCGGGCGACCTGCAGCTTCATCAGGATGAGTCGTTCCAGCACCTGCCGCTCAAGCACTTCCTGCGGTGGCAGTTGGCCCGGCTGGTTGGCGTACTGTGCGGTCACGTTCTTGACCGCGCGATCCAGTTCGCTTTGCAGGACCACGTCTTCGTTGACCACTGCGGCGATGCGGTCGAGTGGTTGCAGGTTCGGGGCGGCTGCGTTTTGCGCGGAGGCGGGTACGGACAACGCAAAGGCCGCGATCAGGCCGGCGAGGAATAGTCGGGGAGTCATAGTCTTCATGGGAGTAGGTCCGGGCCGGAATCGTTGTCGTCGGGGTCCGGCGTGGTGTTGCTTGGCGGGACGAGATAGAGGTCGTCGCGGTAGTAGCCGAGAATAGCACGCCGCAAAGTGCGCTCCGTGTCCTGACCGGCCGACCCGAGACCCTTGAGTACGAATTCGACCTGCACGGAGTTGTTCATGTCGCCATCCTGGTTGCGCACGTAGCGGCGCGCGAGCAGGCGCACGGCCAGGCAGCAGCTGTCCCATTGCACGCCGGCGATGGCTTCCAGCAGTTTGGGCTCCAGCTCAGGCTGCACGCTTGAATCCCTGTAAAAGGAATAGTAATAGCGGCCCACGACGCTCCAGGAGGGAGTGACCGGATACAGGAATGAAAAGTCCGCCTGCTTGAGCAAGTCGCGACGATAGCGATAACCGAAGTTGATCACCCCGTCGTTGCCGACCAGGTAGCGCGTACGCAGGCTGACAAGATCCTCACGCCCGAATTTGGGGTCCCACTGGTACGAGGCACCCATGGTCCAACGGTCGTTGAATGAGTAATTGGCATCGGCAACCCAGGCGGACTTGCCGCTCTCCACAGGTACTTCGCCGGGAACGGTGACGCGTGAGTCATCGAAATAGAAAATCTGCCCCAGGCTGGCCGACAACTTTTCGTGCCCGTCGGCCTGGCGGATAAGACGGCTGGTCATGGCCACGGTCAACTGGTTGGCATCGGTCTGCCGGTCAGGCCCGGAGTAGCGATTGTCGCGAAACAGCTGTCCCCAGCTGAAGGTGAAGGGTCGCGTATCGAACAGGGGGATATCGCTCTGGTCATCGTAAGGGACATTGAGGTAGTACAGGCGCGGCTCGAGCGTCTGCAGGAAGCGGTCACCCTTGATTACCGTATCGCGATCATAGAAGAGGCCGGCATCCAGCGAAGCGATAGGCAGGCTGCGCGACGGGTTACGGTCCAGATATCCCGGATTGACCTGCGAATCCTTGTCCAACTGATAGCTGGTGTAACGCCAGGCCAGCTTGGGCGTGATGAACCAGGAAGGACCCTGCAAGGGCATCGATACATACGGCTTGAGGTCGAGGCGGGTAGCGGTACCCTTGCCGTCGTGCTGGAAACGCACTGCTTCCGACTGCAGGCCGACGGAGAACAGCTCGCCCACCGGCTGATCCCAGTTGAAGTACGCGCGCGGCAACCGGTTGTACGGCAGGATGCTGTCGCTCTGGCGGTAATCCGCCAACTGCCAGTCGTCTGCCATGAAACCGGCATCCCAGTTCCGCCCGGTGCCATACACGCCGATCGTGCTGGTCAGCGAAGTGGCCGATGCGCCGTAAAGCGAGTTGCTGAAATCTTCCAGATAGCGGGGGTCGCTGATCCAGCCGATGCTGGCGCGCGCCTGCCAGTTGGAGTTTATGTTGTGGTATCCGCTGTAACGGAACAGGCCGCGTGCGGCGTCCGGATCCGGATTGTCGTAGTTCGGATTGAAGTCGTTGTCGTCCAGATGCTGCTGCAGCAGGTCGTCGTGGGGCATCCAGTTGCCGTCGAAGACTCCGCGGCCGCCCTCGTACAAGTAACGGAATTGCCCACCCAGCGAGAAGCCGCGATTGCTCATGTAACGCGGGGTGATGGTCGCGTCGTAGTTCGGCGCCAGGTTCAGGTAAATCGGCTGGCGGTAATCGAAGCCGTTGCGGCCCGAATTGCTGAGGGTCGGATACAACACGCCGGTGTGGCGCTGGTCGTCGATGGGGAACTTGATCCAGGGCACGTAGAGCACGGGTACCTTGCCGATGCGGATGGTCGCGCCGCGGGCGACCCCCCAGCCTTCGTCGCTGTCCACGTCGATGCGGTTCGAACGCAGCTCCCACACCCGCTGGCTGGGATCGCAGGTCGAATAGGTCGAGCCGTTCAAGCGCCCCTTGGCGCCATTGAGGTCGATGCTCTCGGCGCCGCCATTGCCGCGCCGGGAAACCAGCTGGTACTGGACATCCTCGATCTTGTGGGTATCGGCGTCCTGATTGCCGGTGGCCCGGGAGGCGATTACCCGCATGCTGCTGTCCTGGTAACGGACGTTGCCGTCGGCGACGTAGGTATCGTTTTCCTGGTCGTACTTCAGATTGTCGGCATTCAGGTACTGGTCGCCGCGGCGCAGGATGACATTGCCCTGGTAGGCCATGTTTACGTCCGTACCGGTCTGCGTATCCCCCTCGATGGCCGTCGACTGTTCGCCGCGCTCTGCACGGGCCTTGATGGCATCACCACTCGACTTGCTGTCGGCACTGCCATCGAAGGAGGCGATGGCATCCTGGATGGGGCACAGATCCCAGTTGTCGGGTTTGTCGTCCGCATATGCCGGCAGGCACAAGGCGATGGTGAAAGGCAGCGGTAGCAGGCGAAGGGCTGGGCGCACGCGGTGCAAGGTTCCGTCGAAGGGGTCTAGAGCGGTCGTTAGCTTGCCGTATCCCCGGCATGCGGGCAATGAAAAGGGGGGAATGGTTTCGGGTTGGGTTCATCCTGAACCCGATGGCTCGCCCCGCCCGGCGCTCAGCGCAGCTCGTTCACATGGGCGACGCTGCATTCGCGCAGCGCTTCCAGGTCGTAGCCCCCTTCCAGCGACGAGACGACGCGGCCGAACGCGTGGCGACGGGCGATCACGCGCAGTTCCCGGGTCAGCCAGGCGAAATCTTCGGTTTCCAGCATCAGGTCGGCCAGCGGGTCGCGCATGTGGGCGTCGAACCCGGCCGAGATCAGCAACAGCTGCGGGCGCAAAGCGTCCAGTTCCGGCAGCAGCGCATCGGCCCACACGTTGCGGAAACGGAAGCCGCCACTCCCTGGCGGCAACAGGCTGTTGAACACATTGCCGACTCCACGTTCCTGCGGCTTGCCGCTGTCGGGATAGAGGCCCGATTGGTGGGTGCTGAAATAGGCCACGCGTGCATCGTTGTAGAAGATGGCCTGGGTGCCGTTGCCGTGGTGCACGTCGAAATCGACGATGGCTACCCGTTCCAGGCCATGTTTGTCGCAGGCATGGGCGGCCGCTACGGCAATGTTGTTGAACAGGCAGAAGCCCATCGCGCTATTGCCGGTGGCGTGGTGTCCGGGCGGGCGGACGGCACAGAACGCGGTCGTGCTGGCGTCTTTCCGGTCCACGCCCTGCATGACCGCATCCACTGCGGCGACGGCGGCGCCGGCAGCGCGCAGGGCCGCGGCACGCGAGCCGGGCCCCATCACCGTGTCGGGGTCGAGCATTCGATAACCGTCGAAGTCGCTTTCCAGCACCTCGTGCAACAGCGTCTCTGAATGTACCCGGCGCAGGTCGCCGAGCTTGGCTAGCGGCGCTTCGCGCCAGTCCAGGTCGCCGTGGGAATGGCGCAATCCCTCCAGCACCGCCTCCAGTCGCTGCGGACGTTCCGGATGTTCCGGGCCGGGGTCGTGGGCCAGGCAGGCGGGGTGGGTGAAGATGATCACGTCGTACAGGCGGGCAGGCTCGGGCTCAGGCGTGGCGGCGGTCGTGGTTCCACAACACTTCACCCTGGCCATCGGCGCGCGCCAGGACCCGTGCCAGCACGAACAGCAGGTCGGACAGGCGGTTGAGGTAACGGATTGCTTCCGGGCGCACCGCCTCGTCGCGGGCCAGGGCAACGGTTTCACGTTCGGCCCGGCGCACGATGGTGCGCGCCAGGTGGCAGCGCGCCGCCGCTTCGCCGCCGGCCGGAAGGATGAAATCCTTCAGTGGCGGCAGGCTTTCGTTGTAATGGTCCAGATGGCGTTCCAGCGCATCCACGTCTTCGGACCTGATCGCCGCGTGGCCGGGAATGCACAGCTCGCCGCCCAGGTCGAACAGTTGATGCTGCACCGTGGTCAGCAGCTTGCGGATGTCCTCGGGCACGGTCGTGGCCAGGACCACACCGATGGTGGAGTTGGCTTCGTCCACCGTCCCGTAGGCATTGACCCGCGCCGAATCCTTGCCGGTGCGGGTGCCATCGCCCAGGCCGGTACTGCCGTCGTCGCCGGTGCGGGTATAGATCTTCGAAAGCCGGTTACCCATGGCGTTGCCTCAAGCGCCGCTCAACGCGAGGCCCGGGCCTGCGCCCGCAGGCGTGCGGCCTGGCCCGCGCCGACATGGACGATGACTGCCAGGCCGATATAGATCGCGGTGGTGCGCAGGTAGGACGGGAACCAGTCGCTGTAGTTCTTCCACCAGCCGGCGAGGCTGGGCTGGGCGACGCTATCGCTGATCCAGTAGAAGCTGCCCTGGCTGAGCAGGTGGCAGACCAGCACCGAGCCGAGCAGGCTGGCGACCAGTACGACCAGCGCCGTGCCGTTGGCTTCCTTGTAGAAACGACGGGTCAGCATGCCGCCAAACCAGAGCGCGAAGTAAGCCGGTACCAGGAACCAGTACGCCGCAGACATGCAGTAGTGGGCGAAGAAGTCCATGCCCTGGCCGCTGATCACCACGTAATCCACCAGCACTGCCAGCGCCATGAATAACGGGAACGCCCAGCGCGTCCAGGTGCGCAGGTAGAAACCGCCAATGAAGAACGCCGCCCAGGAGGCATCGGGCACGGGGCCGAAGTGGGTGACGGCAGTCGGCAGGTTCAGCCGGGTCGAGACCAGCAGCAGGACAAGCAGGGCAAAGACGGTGGCGCGCTGGGCAGTGCTGTTCATGGGCGGTGTTTCCGGGAAACCAGGCGGCCATTCTAACGGAGCGGCCATGGCAGCGGGCTTATCATGGCCGGATGACGGAAACACACGCGACGGAAAGACACGATGTGCTGATCGTAGGCGGCGGGCTGGTCGGTGCCAGCCTGGCCATCGCCCTGGATCGGTCGGGTTTGCAGGTGGGTCTGGTTGAAGCCACCCCGGATGGCGTCATGCCCGCGGTCTTCGACCAGCGCAACCTCAGTTTTGCCGGCGCCACGGTCAATGCGCTCACCGCGCTGGGAGTGATGCAGAAGTTGCGCGCGCCGACGGGTCCTATCCGCCGCATCCATGTCAGCCGCCAGGGCGATTTCGGCAGGACCCGACTGGAAGCAAGCGACTACGGGCGCGACGCATTTGGCCAGGTCGTGGTGGCGCGCGACTTCGGCGAAGCCCTGGAGGCGCGGTTGGCGGAACTGGCGCAACTTGTGCGCTATCGACCGGCGCGGTTTGTCGGCCTGGGCAACCTGGACCAGGATTCACGCAGCATCCGGATCACCGACGATGACGGCGAACGCGAGATCTTCGCCCGGCTGATTGTTGCTGCGGACGGCACCCGAAGTGGCGTGCGTGAAGCCCTGGGCATCGCCGCCAGCGAGCACGACTACCAGCAGATATTGTTCGTCGCCCGCATGCGCACCGAACAGGCGCCGGATGGCACTGCTTACGAACGTTTTGGCGAACACGGCCCGACCGCGCTGCTACCGCGCGGCGATCGTCATTTCGGCGTGGTCCACGGGGTTGCGCGCGAATGCGCCGATCAAGTCGCCGCACTCGACGAGGGTGCGTGGATGGCACGCATCCAGGATGCTTTCGGCTGGCGCGTGGGTCGTTTCCTGGCCAGCGGCGAACGCAGCGCCTATCACATAGTCAAGGTAGTCGCCGAGCGCACGACCGCGCCGCGTGCGGTGCTGCTGGGCAACGCCGCGCAGACCATCCATCCCATCGGCGCGCAGGGTTTCAACCTGGGCTTGCGCGATGCGCTGACTTTGGCTGAATTGATCGAGCAGGCGGAAGATCCGGGTGCCGCAGCATTGCTGCAGGCTTATTCGCGACGTCGTCATGAAGACCGGCAGCGCACGCTGGAATTCTCCGACGGCCTGGCTCGCGTCACCGGCAACGCATCGCCCCTGATGGGTCCGCTTCGCAGCCTGGGCCTCCTGGCCGCGGATAATTCCGTCGCATTGCAATCAATGCTGGTGGGCGGGGCGATGGGTTTCCGTGGCGATGTGCCTGAGTTGTGCCGGGAGTCACTGCGATGAGCCGGCGCGGTGGTTCGGACATCGTGGTGGTCGGCGGTGGCGTGGTCGGTGCGGCTTGTGCACTGGCACTGGCGAAGCTGGGCCTCGAGGTCGCCTTGGTCGAAGGTCGCGAGCCGATGCGCTGGTCCGTGGATGCGCCGGATTTGCGCGTATATGCCTTCGCCCCCGACAACGCCGCCTTGCTGGACACACTGGGCGTGTGGGACCCGGTGCGCACCGCGCGTGCGCAGCCTTACCGGCGCATGCGCGTGTGGGATGCATCCGGCGGCGGTGAACTTTCTTTCGATGCGGACCGGCTGGGTCGCGACCAGCTCGGCTGGATCATCGAGAACAACCTGCTGGTGGACCGCCTGTGGGCGGCATTGCCCGCGGCCGGGGTGCGAGTGCATTGCCCGGCACGGGTCGAATCCATGGAACAAGACCTTGATTCGGCAGAAGCAGGCGGCGTGCGCCTGCGTCTGGACGATGGCAGCCGCCTGGAAGCGCGGCTGGTGATCGCCGCCGATGGCGCCGATTCCACCTTGCGCGAACTGGCAGGACTGCAGGTTGCCACGCATCACTACCAGCAGCGTGGGGTCGTTGCTTTCGTCGAAACCGATTCGTCAAACGAAGCAACTGCATGGCAGCGATTCCTGCCGGGTGGCCCGCTTGCATTCCTGCCCTTCACCGAGGGGCGCAGTTCCATCGTCTGGACCTTGCCTGCCGACGAAGCAACCCGCGCACTTGCTCTGGAAGATGCTGCGTTCAACCGTGAGCTGGGCAGCGCTTTTGAGGCGCGGCTGGGCGGCGTTCGTGTCGTCTCCAGGCGCGCGGCTTTTCCGTTGCGGCGTCAGCTTGCGGAGTCCTGCGTGGCCGGCAAGGTATTGCTGATCGGCGATGCGGCGCATGTGGTCCATCCGCTGGCCGGGCAGGGCGTGAACCTGGGCCTGCGCGACGTGGCACGGCTGCGCGACGCGATCGCCAGCGCTCAATCGCGTCGCGCCGACTGGACCTCGCCACACCGCCTCGCGCGCTGGTCGCGCCAGTGTCGCAGCGACAACGCGGCTGCCGCGTATGCGTTCGACGGGATCAACCGCGTGTTCTCGAACGACGAGATGCACGCGACCTTGCTGCGCGGATTCGCGCTGGGTGTTGCGGGAAATTTGCCGCCGCTGGCCAATATGTTCTGGCGCAAGGCGTCGGGCGTTTAGCTCCCTCCCTTTGCCCGCAGATGAAGTGAGCTCGAAGCCGCGTCAGCGGCTGAGGGGAGGGGTGTTCTTGCGCTTGCCGTGAGCCTCCTCACTTTCGCCACAGGCGAAGGGGAGCGTAAGGGAGGGGTGCTCCTGCTTTTGCTTCGGTCCGTGCGAATCTAGAGAAAGCAAAGGCAACCCCCTCCCCACCTCCCCCTACTCGCTGCGCGAGCAAGGAGAGGGGCCGAAGCATCACCCCGGAATAAACGGGAACACGATCTTAAGCAACCCCTTCAACCCGCCCTCGGCGGTGCTCGCGATTGCCTTTGCGCCCAGGCTGTTCAGTGCGTTGCGCACCTCCTGCCAGCGCAGCTTGGTCAGGTCCTTCTTCAACAGGTCGGCGACTTCCTCGGCGGCCGGGGAGAGCTTGTTCAACTCGGCGGTGATCGCCTTGGGATCTGGCTGCAGGTAGCCCCATTTCTCGGCGATCTTCAGCAAGGTGTCGAAGCGCACGGCAACGACATCGCGGTTGCGCTCGTACACCGGCAGCGCGCCGACCTCGAGGATGGCCTGCTCGAACTGCTGCTGGTCGTCGGGATGCTCGACACGGATCGCAAGGAAGCCTTCCTTCTTGCTGCGTTCGCTGACGTGCTTGGCGCCGGAGCGCAGGTTGGCCTCGGTCAGCACGGTGGCGACGATGCGTTGCAACGCCATGTCGCTTTCCTCGGGCACCAGCGCGCGCCATCGTGCGTAACCGTCGCGGCGCAGCGCCTTGACCTTGGCCGGAGTAACGCGCAAGCGCGAGGCGACCGTGAAGTTGGATTCGCTGCGGGCGATGGCGCCATCGCGTTCCAGCAGCACGAAGATCAGCAACTCCAGGTCGCGCTTGGTCAGCGACTGGAAACCCTGCAACAGGGTCAGTCGCAGGAATTCGTTGGCGAACCCGGCCGGGTCCTTGAGTTCAACGGGTGGCATGGCCTTGATCCTGGTCAGGTTCGACAGCTTGCCACATGGGGATTGCACCGGATGAGACAGGGCTTGCGTTTGAACCTGCAGGCTGCACTATGGGCCGTTGCGCCTAGCGTTGAAGTCCTTTGGAGGTCGGAATGCATGACCTGTCGGCAGTCGCCTATTCAAGTGTTGCAGTCAGCCCGCTGACTACGCGTGACATGGATGCATTGCTGGTCGATGCCCGTTCCTTCAACCAGAAAGTCCAGGTCACCGGCGCGTTACTCCACCACGACGGCAACTTCTTCCAGTATTTCGAGGGCCCGCCCGCCGAAGTAGCCGTGGTTTACAAGCGAATACGCAATTCCAGCCAGCATCAAAACCTGGTGGAGCTGTTGAACCAGCCGATCGGCATCCGCCAGTTCGTGGACTGGCACATGGCTTTCGCCGAGGCTCCTGCAAGCGTCCTCCAGGAAATCTGCACCGATCAATGGCAAATGACCCTGTCGTCCCTGGATACACAACAGGTTCGATCACCTGGGCTGGCGCTGCTGCTGGCCTATTGGGAAACGGCGGTCCGCGTCTCTTCGCACTCCTGAGAATCCGGGCCGATGCAGCCCGGCGCGGATCGGGCAATGACCATGGCGCGAATCTCCCGGTCTGTGCGGCCGATCAATTCGCCAAAGCGTAAGCGGCAAGGGCGAACGCCATTGTCGCAATCGTGGCTGCGACCCAGGTCATCTGGCTGGCACGGCGCAAGCGGCGCTCGGCGCGGTCGGCACCGACCCGCAGGACCTCGATGGTCTTCTGCATGTCGGTTGCGAGCTTCCGGATCGAATCCGCATTTTGCGTGGCAGCATCCTGCAGTTCGCCAATCTGCTCACCGATCACGTCCATGCGTACCTGCTGGCTGTTGTCGACCGGTGGCGCGCGGGTGAAGAGCGGCCGCGCCATGCGGATGATCTCGGGCAGCGAGGAAGCGGCGATGGTGATCCAGGTGGCGGCCATGTGTTCAATCCTTCATCAAGTGTAGGTGGGCCTGGGCCCACCTTTTATTCGACGCTAGCGCGAATGGAGGTTGCTGATGGTTGGCCAAGGCCCACCCTACGAACTCGTGGCGAACACGGTGATTTCTTCACGGTCGTGGTACAGCTGCTTGGCCCGCACCGATACCGGCTTTTCCGCTTGCTCCGCGAACAGGTCCAGGCATAGCCGGGTCTCGTCCCAGCGCTTCTTCATCGGCAGCTTCAGGTTGAACACCGCATGCCTGCACCAGCCTTCGCGGAACCAGGTGGCCATGCGCGCGGCCACGCGGCGTGGTTGTTCGACCATGTCGCAGACCATCCAGTCCAGAGCCTGCGAAGGCTTCCACTGGAAGCCGTCCGCGCGCAGGTGTTCTACCAGGCCGCTGTCCATCACGTTCTGGCGCAGGGGGCCGTTGTCCACGCTGGTCACGCGCAGGTGGTGACGACTGAGGATCCAGGTCCATCCGCCCGGTGCAGCGCCCAGGTCCGCGGCGGTCATGCCGGCCTTCAGCAGGGCTTCGCGTTCATCGCTGTCAAGCAGGGTCAACAAGGCCTCTTCCAGCTTCAGCGCCGAGCGCGACGGCGCATCGGGCAAGAGTTTCAAGCGCGGAATGCCCAGTGGCCAAGGAGAAGCATCACCAGGATCGGCGATGCACAGGAATGCATGGTTGCCTGCAACGAAGACCACGTGCAATCTCGGCAGTTTCGTATTTTCCTTGTCAGTCATCAGGCCGGCCTTGCGCAGCGCAGGGCGCAAGGCGTTGCCGAAACTCCGCGCAAGCCCGGCCAGCGGTTTTGCGTCGTCTGAGTCCGGATGTTCCACCCACAGGTCGCCGAAGCGGGCTTGTCCGGCCAGGGCGGCCAGCATCGGCGTGATGCGGTCCTTCGGATCCAGGTCGCGCAATTCGGCAATCAGTTGCAGTTTCTGCCGCGCGTAGATCAACCCACGCCAAGGCAAGGCGCGCGAAAGCGCGGCGCCGTCGTCGCAGGCGAAAACCACATGGGCACTGTTGCGTGCGGTGCGCGCGTAACCGGGATGGCCGGCAAGTGCGGCGCGTTCGTTCAACTCGGCGGCAAGCTCGGGCTCGAAACCCTGGCGGCAGTAGCAAAGCAGGCCGGTCATGGCTTGAATCCTGTGGCAGCGACGTTAGTCGCGAAGGGACGTTCGCGACTCACGTCGCTCCCACAAGAACACGGGGCGTCAATAACGCTGGCCGCCTAGTTCGCCATAAAAGCGCAGCACTTCGCGCGCCGAGTCGCGATTGATATCGCGGACCACTTCGATGCCGCGCTTGTTCAATTCACCGATCCAGTCCGCGGGTAGCGGGCCCTCGTCGAACTCGGTCAGTTCCATTACATCTTCCGAGCGCGCACCGATCAGCAGTCGATCGATCCCTGCCCAGATGGTGGCGCCATAGCACTGGCAGCAGGGCTGCGAGGACGTGGCCAGGGTCACCGTGCCGCCGACACGTTCGTTGAGCCGCGCGGTCTGCAGGCGCTGCTGGGCCAGCATGTAGGCCATGGTCTCGGCATGGGCCAGCGAACTGTTCTGCGGCAAGACACGGTTCACGCCTATCGAGATGATCTGGTGGTCGGGGCCGAAGACCGCGGCGCCGAAAGGTCCACCAGTGGCGGCTTCGGTATTGATACGCGACAGTTCGATCGCCAGCGCGACCTTGTCCATGTCGGTTGCATAGGCCATCGTCGCATCGACGGATTCATGCACCCAGGCCGGCAAGGTCAGGTGGATTTGTGCGTACAACATCATTGCACCTCGTCAGCAGGAAGCAACGGGCCGCGGAGATCGCTTTGCGAGGGTACTTCCACGCACTGGCCGTTGTCGCACTGGCAAGCGGAAACCTCGCGGAACCCGCACACACCCATCATCCCCTTGGCCTGGCATTGCGCCTGGACCGCGGCAGGATCGGTTGGACTATCCTTGTTGACGCACGCAGGCATCGCGCCACAGCAGTTGCCGACATCCTTGACCGCGCAATCAGCGCTGGTCTTGCAAGTGGAGTCGACAGCCACCGATTTCGGCATGGCACGCGGCGGGTAAGGCGTGGATTTCGGTGGGGCTGCGCTTGCGACGTCTGCGGGCTTGGGGGCGGCGCAGGCGCTGAGCGTGCACATCAGGAAAAGGAACAGGGCGGTCGAGACGATCCGGGACATGGGTGCGGCTCCTTTGGATTTCGTGAATGCGAGGGTAGCGAGAGATCGCGTTCCGAAGCGTGAAAGATTTCCTGCCGCGCCCGCAGGCGCGGAGCGCATCAAACTTTCGCAGCCCAGGTATCCCGCAAGGTCACGCTGCGATTGAACACCGGCGCATCGGCACGGTGATCACGACGATCCGCGACGAAGTAGCCGGTGCGCTCGAACTGGAAAGATTGTTCGGGCGCGGCTATCGCGGCCGCGGGCTCCACGAAGGCGTGCACCGATTTGCGCGAATCCGGATTCAGATATTCCTGGTAGGTCTTGCCTTCGGATTCATCGTCGGGGTCGGGCACCGAGAACAACCGGTCGTACAGGCGGACCTCAGCCGGCACCGCGTGCTTCGCGCTGACCCAGTGGATGGTGCCCTTGATCTTGCGTTCGGCACCTTCCATGCCCGGGCGCGATTCCGGATCCAGCCAGCCGCGCAGCTCGATCACTTCGCCGGCGTCGTTCTTCACCACTTCATCGCATCGCACGATGCCTGCGCCGCGCAGGCGCACTTCGCCGCCGGGGATCAGGCGCTTGAAGCCCTTTGGTGGTACCTCGGCGAAATCCTCACGCTCGATCCACAGTTCCCGCGAAAACGGAATCTCGCGCTTGCCGAAGGATTCGTCCTTGGGGTGGTTGGAAAAGCCCAGCGTCTCCTCGTGGTCTTCCGGCAGGTTCGCCAACACCAGTTTCAACGGCTCGATCACCGCCATGCGGCGCGGCGCGGCGGCATCCAGGTCGTCGCGCAGGCAACCTTCCAGTACGCTGAAGTCGATCAGCGAGTTCTGCTTGCTGATGCCGACCCGGTCGATCAGCAGGCGCAGCGCCGCAGGCGTGTAACCGCGGCGACGCAGGCCCTGCAGGGTGGGCATGCGCGGGTCGTCCCAACCATCGACCAGTTTCTCGCCGACCAGGGTGGTCAACTTGCGCTTGCTCATCACCGTGTAATTGATGTTGAGGCGCGAGAATTCGATCTGGCGCGGCTTGGCGGCTTCATTCGGAAGACCGCGATCCAGCAGCGGCTGCAGCAGTTCCGGATGTGAAGTCAGCGCCACGTTGTCCACGCACCAGTCGTACAGCGGGCGGTGGTCCTCGAACTCCAGCGTGCACA
>JBDTPP010000054.1:0-18391 GCA_039932615.1 Pseudoxanthomonas sp. | reverse complement strand
GCACGGTCGGCCTGATCAGCTACATGCGTACCGACTCGGTCAACCTGTCGGCCGAAGCGGTCAGCGAGATCCGCGACGTCATCGCACGCGATTTCGGCACCGGCGCCTTGCCGGACAAGCCCAACACCTACCAGACGAAATCCAAGAACGCGCAGGAAGCCCACGAAGCCGTGCGCCCTACCTCCGCGCTGCGCACGCCTTCGCAAGTCGCGCGCTTCGTCGACGATGACGGCCGTCGCCTGTACGAATTGATCTGGAAGCGCGCCGTCGCCTCGCAGATGGTTCCGGCCACGCTCAACACCGTCTCGGTCGACCTGGCCGCCGGTAGTGAGCACAGCTTCCGCGTCTCCGGCACCACCGTGATCGATCCCGGCTTCCTGGCCGTGTACGAGGAAGGCAAGGACGCGAAGAACGCCGACGAGGACGACGAAGGCCGCAAGCTGCCGGCGATGAAGACCGGCGACCGCATCCCGCTGGACCGCATCCACACCGACCAGCATTTCACCGAGCCGCCGCCGCGCTTCTCCGAAGCCTCGCTGGTCAAGACGCTGGAGGAATACGGCATCGGCCGGCCTTCGACGTACGCCTCGATCATCGCCACCCTGCTGTTCCGCAAGTACGTCGAACTCGACAGCCGCCGCTTCAAGCCCAGCGACGTGGGCCGCGCGGTGTCGAATTTCCTCAGCGGGCATTTCACCCAGTACGTCGACTACGACTTCACCGCCAAGCTCGAGGACGAGCTGGATGCGGTGTCGCGCGGCGAAGAGGACTGGGTGCCGCTGATGGAGCGGTTCTGGGCCCCGTTCAAGCAGATGGTCGACGACAAGATGGAGTCGGTCGACCGCAGCCAGGCCACTGGCGCGCGCGAACTCGGTGCCGACCCGAAAACCGGCAAACCGGTCAGCGTGCGCCTGGGCCGGTACGGACCGTATGCGGCAATCGGCAGTACTGCCGAGGACGAAGAAGAGAAGCCGACTTTCGCCTCGCTGCGCCCCGGCCAGAGCATGCACACCATTTCCCTGGAAGATGCGCTGGAGCTGTTCAAGCTGCCGCGCAAGCTGGGCCAGGACAAGGACGAGGAAGTCAGCGTAGGCATTGGCCGCTTCGGCGCATTTGCCAAGCGCGGCAGCGTGTACGCGTCGCTGAAGAAGGAAGACGACCCCTACACGGTCGACCTGGCGCGGGCGGTGTTCCTGATCGAAGAGAAGGAAGAGATTGCGCGCAACCGGATCATCAAGGAATTCGAAGGCAGCGAAATCCAGGTATTGAATGGCCGCTACGGCCCGTACATCAGCGACGGCAAGCTCAACGGCCGCATTCCCAAGGACCGCGAACCGGCTTCGCTGACCCTGGAGGAAGTAGTCAAGCTGATGGAAGAAACCGGCAAGCCGATGCGCAAGGGCTTCGGCAAGAAGGCGGCGGCCAAGAAGGAACCCGCGGCCAAGAAAGCAGCAGTGAAGAAAGCGCCTGCCAAGAAAGCAGCGAAAAAAGTCGCGAAAAAGGTAACGAAGAAGACGGTAACCAAAGCGGTCAAGAAAGTTACGAAAAAAGCCGTTGCCGCGGTCGAACCCGTCGCCGAACCTGCCTTGCTCACGCCAAAGCCGTTCACTGGCAAGAAGGTGTTGATCAAGAAGGCGGCGAGCTGACGCCGCAGATGCTTTGAGGCGGCGGATGGGCCCGCAACCCGGGTATTGTCGCCACCCGCCATGCGGCTACTGGAAGCCCCGCGAAAGCGGGTGCCTCAACGACCTCCCGGTTTTGCGAGCCGCAAGGACAAAGCAAAGGCTTGGTGTTGATCAGTCATCACCGGCGTAAACCGCCTCCGCTTGCGCAGTGCTTGCAAGAGCCGCATAGCTGGTCTTGACGATCTGTTGGCACTATCTTGCACCCATGATTACACCGGCTCTCTCCCTCGCCGAAGCCATCACCGCCCTGAACACCGGCGGGGTGATCGCTTATCCCACCGAGGGCGTGTGGGGCCTGGGTTGCGATCCGCGCAACGAAGCCGCGGTGCTGCGCCTGTTGGCGATCAAGCAACGCGCGGTCGACAAGGGCCTGATCCTGATCGCGTCGCAGTGGGAGCAGTTGCGCCCGTTCCTCGAAATCGCCGCGCTGCCCGCCGAACGTTTGGCAGAAGTCCTGGCAACCTGGCCCGGACCGCATACCTGGGTCATGCCTGCCACCAGCGCCGCACCGCGCTGGATAACCGGCGCCCATGACAGCATCGCGGTGCGCATCACCGCGCATCCGCCGGTGTTGCAACTCTGCAACGCCTTCGGTGGCGCGATTGTCTCCACCAGCGCCAACTGCGCGGGCCAGCCCGCGCCAGCCACGCGCGATGGACTCGATCCGGCACTGGTTGCCGTCGTCGATGGCGTAGTAGGCGGTGAAACCGGCGGCCTGGCTTCGGCCACCAGCATCCGTGACGCACTCAGCGGATGGACCCTGAGAGCCTGAACAGCGCGCCGTCCGCTCTTCTCCACGTCCATCGATGGGCGCAAGATGCAGGCATGCTCCTTTTCCGCCTCCTGCCGCTGTTGCTGGTTTTGCCGCTGTTGCCGTCGCCTGCCCTCGCCGAAGACGTCACCATCTATCGCTGCCTTGGACCCGGTGGCGCGCTGGCGCTGCGCGATTCGCCGTGCGTGAAGGGCGAAACCCAGCAGGTGCGATCGATGGCGCGGCCGAAGGATCCCGCGCCGGGAACTGTGCAGGTCGCGATGCCTCGCCCGCCGCCGCCGAATGTGCCCGTGCGCGAGGTGCAGGTGATCTACCGCACTCCTCCACGGCCAATGTACGAATGCGTGACCGACGAAGACAAGCGCTACGTCAGCGACAACGGCGAAGGCAATCCGCGCCTGGTCCCGCTGTGGGCCGCAGGATACACGCGCTGGGAAGACGGCACCGGCGGCTTCACCCACCATCGTCCCCCCATCGCGCACGGCGGCCTGTTGCCCGGCGCCCAGGTCTGGGTTCGCGACGAATGCCATGCCTTGCCACCGGACGAGGTCTGCGCACGCCTTTCCGACCGCCGCTATGAAATCATCCGTCGCTACAACAGCGCCATGCAGAGCGAGCGGCGCAGCCTGGAAGTGGAACAGCGCGGTATAGATGCACGCATCGCCAATGACTGTGGGAACCCTTGATGAAACTGCAATACCTTTTGTTGATGTTGATGCTGGCAACGGCGGACGCTTGCGCCGAAGAAGTCGTGTTCTACCGTTGCACCGATGCCAGCGGCGCGCTGACCCTGCAGAACATGCCATGCCCGAAGGGCCAGGCGCAGCAGAAAAAGGTGATGCAGAGCGTCAATACAGTGCCGATGGGGACCACCTCCACACCATCACCGGGACGCGCAGCCGCACCGGCAGCCGTAACGACCCCGCCTGCTGTTGCCTACACGCCTGCACCGGCAACTTCGTCGCCACCCGCCGATCCCCGGGTGCTGACCAGTGACCCGGCGCCGGAAGTGGCCGTCATCGCTGACGCGGACCGGCTGACACCGCCGGTCCTGTTCCAGTGCATCACTTACGACAAGGACAGCTACATCACCGAGGACGAGGAACCGCAGTCGCGCTGCGTGGCGCTGCGAACGGTCGGCCTGGACGGCAATCCGCAGGGCGGTGCGGGCGAAGCATGCGAGATGATGCGCGACACCTGCGCACGGGTCGCTGACGGTGCGCTGTGCGATGCGTGGAAGAAGCGTCTGGGCGAAACCGAGGTGGCGTGGCGATTCGCCCGGCCCGGCAACGAGCGCAAGAACAAGGAAGAGTTCGAACGCACCCGCAAGATCTGGAACCAGAGCACCTGCAGCAAGTAACCCGCCACCCTTGCAGGCCCGAGCCTGTTCGGATCCGCTGGCTTGATATTAAAAAACATCGCGGCAAGCGCGGACCGACGCAGCAAAGGGAGTGCCCTTGGTGAACAAGGGTCGAAGCATACGGGCACGCCTGGACCTGCGCAGCAACGGACTTCCCTGCTGAAAGTCTGGATCAGAACCCGTAGCGCAGAAACCCGCCGTCCACCGCGATGCATTCGCCGGTGATGTAGCTGGCCGCGGGCAGGCACAGGAAACCCACGGCCGCCGCGACTTCCTCCGGCTCGCCGATGCGACGCATGGGAGTGCGGTCGATGACCTCTTCGTAGTAATCCGCATCGGCCAGCTTGCCCGAGGTGCGTCGGGTGCGGATGTACCACGGCGCCACCGCATTGACGCGCACGCCATCCTCGGCCCATTCCACCGCCAGGTTGCGGGTGAGCTGCTGCAACGCGGCCTTGGTCATGCCATAGGGCGCGCCGCTGCGCACCGCGGTGATACCCGAGACGCTGCCGACGTTGACGATGCTGGACACCGCGTGCCGGGTCAGCAACGGATGTGCGTAACGCGACAGCTCGAATGCCGAGAACAGGTTGATCTCGAAGACCCCGCGCCACTCGTCCTCGGTATAGTCGACCGTGGCCTTGGTCAGGTTGCCGCCGGCGTTGTTGACCAGGATGTTGAGCCCATCATCCTGGTCTTCGACCCAATCGAGGATTTCGCGACGGTCCTCGTCATCGGCCACATCCGCGGCCATGGCATGGACGGCCCGATCGGGGAAATCTTCGATCAACTCATCGCGCACCGCTTCCAGCGCATCGGCATCGCGTGCAACCAGCATCACGTCGGCGCCGAAGCCGAGCAGTTCGCGGGTGATGGCCAGGCCGATCCCGGCACTGGCCCCGGTGACCAGTGCAAGTTGTCCATCCAGCCGCCAGCGATTGGGGGTCATTGCAACGTCCTCGCATCGATGCGCGTAGCATAACGCCACGCTCCCGCGGAGATCCCGCCATGAATGTTCCGATGTTGCGCGTCGCCAGTCTCGTCCTTGTGGCCATTGCCGGCCTGTCCGCCTGCAAGCCCGAGACACCACCGACCGACCAGCCACCCGAACCGAAGGCCACGGCCGCCAGCGCGACCGAATTGCGCGATGCGATCAAACGCCCCATCGACCAGGCCAAGGCGGTCGAGGCCGCGACCCAGGAAGCAGCCGAGAAACAACGCGCGGACATAGACGCGGCAACTAATTGAACGATGTCCCTTGCGCAGTAACCAAGGCGCGGTGAGGTCAGGTCGGAACTTGCAGATCATCAGCGGCCAGGCGTTATCGAGTGCATGGACGCAAGGCCTGGAGTAGTACTCCGTTGCTTCGTCGTCGTTTCGAAGGAAGTGCCCCTGGACCAAAGCCAAGGCCGCGCTTCTGGTGATGGGTGAGAAGAACGCAAGCAAGATCAAGATCAAAAACACCCCTCCTCAACCCTTCCCTGCGCTACGCGCAAGGGAGGAGGCAAGGCCGGCGAGCCACCTGCAATCGCAAACAATAACGGCGACCCCAGGGTCGCCGTCATGTGGCTGAAACATCCGCAGCCTGGGCTTGCCCGGCCCTTGTGCGGAACTAGAGTCCGCAGAAGCAGTACACCAGCGCCTTCACCGGCGCGCCATTGCGGTTGTTGATCGAATCCTCGACGAAGTGCAGCTGCGCCGCGGTTTCCGGCATCGTCTTCAGCAAAAGCGCGCGGGCGAAACTGGAATCATGCAGCCAGGCCGCGCCCACGCGGCTGCCGGCGAAGGATCCGAGGAACTGCGGGAACGGTGAATTCATCTTCTCGATGTAACGCACGCGGTATGCGTCCGGCTTGCCCAGCTTGGCCCGCGCCGCGGCATCAGCGACCGCTGCATCGAAGCCACCGAGCTCGTCGACCAGGCCACGCTCTTTGGCCTGTGCCCCACTCCACACACGACCCCGCGCGATGGCGTCGATCTCCTCGACAGACTTGTTGCGTGCGGCGGCGACCTTGCCGGTGAAATCCGCGTAACCCTTGTCGATCACCGACTGGACCACCCGGCCTACTGCCGGATCCAGCGGACGCGAAATATCGAACGCCCCGGCGAAGCGGGTCGTACCCACGCCATCGGTATGCACGCCCACCTTGTCCAGGGTGCGGGTGATATTGGGAATCAGGCCGAAGATGCCGATGGAACCGGTAATGGTGGAGGCATCGGCGTAGATGCGATCGGCATTCATCGAGATCCAGTAACCGCCGGAAGCGGCCAGGTCACCCATCGACACCACCACCGGCTTGCCAGCGGCCTTCAATGCAGCGACTTCGCGACGGATCTCTTCCGATGCATAGACGCCGCCACCGGGTGAATCAACGCGCAGCACTACGGCTTTCACGTCATCATCGTCGCGTGCTTCGCGCAGCAGCGCCGAGGTGGACTTGCCACCGATGGAACCGGCCGGCTGTTCGCCATCGCTGATCTCGCCGGCGGCCACGACCACCGCGACCTGCGGACGTTCGTCGGCGATCTTAAGGTGCCTGGCGTCCACCTGGGCCAGGTACGCAGCCAGGGAAACACTACGGAAGCCGTTGTCGGAATCCTCATCGGCCACGCCGCGCTCGGTCAGCAGTTTCTCCACTTCTTCCTGGGTCTTCAGTCCGTCCACCAGCTTCTGCTGCAGGGCGAACTTGGCCAGGTCGCCGCCGGCCGCGGCGATGCCTTCGGGCAGCGTGTCGATGCCCGAAGCCAACTGCGCGGGAGTCAGCTTGCGGGCCTTGGCGATGTCGGCCAGGTACCGCTGCCAGATATCGTTCATCCAGAACAAGTCGGCCTCCTTCGATTCCTTGGAGGCGGCATCCAGGATGTAGGGCTCGGCGGCGGACTTGAACTCGCCGACGCGGAACAGGTGTACGTCCACGCCGAGCTTGTCCTGCAGGCCCTGGCGGTAGTACTGGCGGTAACGGCCGAGGCCTTCCAGCATCATGCTGCCCATCGGGTCGATGTAGACCTCGTTGGCCTGGGCGGCCAGCAAGTACTGCGACTGCTGCAGGTTCTCGCCGAAGGACACGATCTGCTTGCCCGAAGCACGCAAGCGCGCGAGCGCCGCGGCGACTTCGCGCATCGAGGCATAACCGCTGGGCTGCAGCTGGTCCACGCGCAACAGCACGCGCTCGATGTTCTTGTCGTCCTTCGCTGCATCAATGGCCCGGACCAGGTCGCGCAACTGGACTTCCCCGGCGCTCTTGTCGCCAAAGGCCTTGGCCAGCGCGCGCATCACCGGGTCGGTGCTGTACTGCTCGACCAGCTTGCCTTCCGGCGCGATCACCAGCGTGGTGCGCTCGAGGGCAGGTTTCACCCCATTGCCACGTCCCACCGCCACCAGGAACAAGGCCAGGAACAGGAACAGCAGACCGAAGAACAGGAAATTGAGAATCAGCCTGCGGGTGAAATTCATCACATCCCACAGGCCGACGAAAAAGGCGGCGATGGGACCGCGACGGACAACTTGGTTCATGACTGGACTCCGGGAAACTGACGCCAGCTTACCGGTTGGTCGGCATGCTTACATGCCCCTTAAGTCACTGGGCTGCGTGGGTCGCCTGGGCCGGAGCCGGCAACGCGCGCTGCCGGGCTGACCAGCAAGCGTCGGCTGCTGCGCTGGAATCGCACGCCCATCAGGATCGCGGCCGCGGTAAGGCCAACGATCAATCCCAGCCACATGCCCTGCGGGCCCCAACCCAGCCCCAGGCCGAGCCCCGCGCCCAGCGGCATGCCCAAGCCCCAATAGGACAGCGCCGCCAGCCACATCGGCACCTGCGTGTCCTTGAGTCCGCGCAAGGCGCCTGCCGACAACACCTGGATGCCATCGGGAAACTGGAACGCCGCCGCGTAAAGCAACAGGCTGCCGGCCAGGCTGGCCACCGCGACGTCACGGGTGTACAGCGCCACTACCGCGCCGTGACCCAGCAACAGGGCAGTTGCCGACAAGGCCTGGGTGCCCAGCACGATCGCGTAACCGGCATGGGCCGCGCGACGCACACCAGGCACATCGCCGACGCCCAGCGCATGGCCCACGCGCACGGTTGTCGCTTCAGCCACGCCCATCGGGACCATGAAACACAGCGCCGACACGTTGATCGCGATCTGGTGCGCCGCCGCCGGCACCGCGCCCAGGCGCGCGATCAACAAGGCAGTGGCGATGAACAAACCGCCCTCCATCAGCACGGTCACCCCGATCGGCAAGCCGGTGCGTAGCAACTGTACGATCGGCTGCAGCTGCGGGCCGTCGAAACGCGCAAATAATTTCAAGCCTGCGAAGCGTTTCGTATTCCATAGATAAACCGCGAAGGCGATGGCCTGCGCCCACATCATGATCGCCGAGGCCACGCCCAGTCCCGCAGCGCCCATCTCGGGCAATCCGTAACGGCCGAAAGTAAACGCGTAGCCCAGCGGCGCCAGCAACGCCAGTCCGCCGAAACCGATCAGCATGGTCGGCAGTGTCCAGTGCATGCCTTCGCTCAGATAGCGCATGCAGAAGAACAAGGTGAGCGCCGGCGCGCCCCAGCGGATTCCGTGCAGGAAACCGCGCGCGCCGGGAATAATCTCAGGGGCGATGCCGAACGGTGCCAGCGCCAGCGGAATGAAATTGAGGAACGCGAACATCAGCAGGCCCAGGCCCAGTGCCAACCAGAGCGCTTGGCGGAACAACGGCCCGATCTCGTCGCGGCGTCCAGCGCCGTTCAATTGGGATACCGATGCGGTGAGCGAGATCAGCGTGCCGATCGGCACCATCATCGGCAGCCACAACAATGCCGTGCCGATGGTGACCGCGGCCAGGGTCTGCGTGCCATGGTGGCCGGCAATGACGTTATCGACAAAACCGATCAATCCGGTCGAGACGTGGCCCAGCACCAGCGGCAACGCGAGTCTGCCGGTGCTGCGCACTTCGCTGCCGAAGCGTGGAACGGAAGAGGTTTGCGGAGACATGAAGGCTCAGGGCCCGACTGCGGGTGTGCGGGGGCACGGGTTCCGGATCGCGGCAGGGCGCCATCTTAACCGGGCATCCCTGCGACCCCTTCAATAATCAGCGTGGTGGGCGCACGCCCAAGCGCGTGCGCTGCGTCGCCCGTGAACTGCCCTCAACGAGCGAGCTTCTGCTGCAGCCAACTTTCGAGTTGCGCCGCCGGCTGGGCCAGCAATTCCGCACGCAACGCCTGTCGGTCCTGCGGCGGCGTGCGCTGGGCCAGCACTGCCAGCCCGGCGCGCTGTTCCGCGGTCATCGCCCGCAGCGCAGCCAGCAGGGGCAAGCGTTGTGCGGGCGGCACATACGCCAGCAACGGCTGCAATTTTTCGTAATCCGCACCCAGCGTCGGCCCCAGGCGCCAGCCGCGGCGCCGGCCTGCATCCAGCGCATCGAACTGCGCACGCAATGCCTGTTGCCGCTGCAACGGAAACGCGGCGAATTCCACGGCGACCGCGCGCAGGCGCGTGCGCTCTTCTTCGTCCAACTGCAACCAGGCCTGGTAGCGTGCGCGACGATCTTCGCGTTCGGCCAGCGGTCGCGCCTTCCACTCGGCCAGGCGTTGTCCAAACTGCACGCGTTGCTCCGAGCTCATCGCCTGCAGGCGGGTCGCGTGCTGCTCCTGCAGCAACCCCGCCTCGGCCAGCGTCCCGGGGCCGGAGGCGGACAGCAACTGCGGTAGCAGCGACAACAGTGCTACCAGCAGCAGCAACAGCACCCGGCCCGGCAACGAACAGGCATGCATTCGTTCAGAGCTGCGCATCGGAAGTCTCCGTGGCATCCGTCTTGTCCGCTGTCTGCGCTTCAGCCGGCGGCGACTCTTCTGCTGCCGCGCTGGTGGCGGCCACATACCAGGCGTAGAAATCGGCATCGCGCGCCAGGGCTTCTTCCTGCGCGTCCATCACCAATTCGAAATCTGGATGGGTGAGCAAGCCGGTGGTTGCGTCGAAGCGTGCCTCCGGCGCCTGTGCCGGCAATACCTCGCTGCTGATTTCCCCGTTGTTCTGAAGACGCTGGACGCCCTGCTCAAGGACGGCATCGGCGGCCGGTGAGCCCTGCCAGCGCGGCCACCACCAGGTCGCCGCCAGTGCCAACGCGCACACGCCCAGCACCAACGCCACCCATGGCCAGCGACGACGCGCAGCAACGGCAGATGATTTCGGCTTCGATGCGGCGGGCGCGTCGGCAGTGCGGGGACGTTCGTGGCGGGTGCCGGCGATGGCTTCCTCACGCAGCCGTGCCAGACGCGCCAGGCGTTCCGGAGGCAGGTCGCGCAGTTGCTGCTGGATGGCCTCGGCCAGCGAACGCCACGCCAGCGCATCGGGCTGGCCATCGGCTTCGCGCGGACAAGCGTCGGCCAACGCCTGTTGGTAGGTGGCCGTCTCCACCCCGAGTACCCGAGCCGCATCCTCCTCCGGCAATCCCGCCACCAAGCGCAACAACAATGCCCGACGGGCCGCGGAACCCAACGGTGCCAGGGCCCGCAGGCCGGGCGGCCAACTGGCCAAGTCGGAGGCCTGGCGCAAAGGTGGGGCGGAGACCAGCAGGCTCCAGAAACGCTGTGGCCATTCGGCCATGGCGAGTTCGCCGGCATGGTTGCGGAAGGCGCGCAAGGCCGCAGCCAGGGCGGTGTCGCCGGCATCGCGATCGCCGCACTGGAGTTCCGCGAACAAGGCACCGCGGCGTTCGACGCCGCGCAGGAAGGCCGAGAGGGCGGCTGGCACGGCCGCAGCTTCGTTCAAAGGATTGTGCATCAGGGAACCGGGGGATTCGTCGCCGCATCATAGCCGCGGGGCCAGCGTTTCCGACTTGGAATGGAGGCTTGACATATTGCCGAAACCTGCACTCCCAAGCGCCGCAAGGGTTTGCACCCAAAACAGGTTGTGCACAGCCATCACCAGATCGTCACATACCTATCGGCAAGCAAACGCTCGCCTCTCATTACATTCCTGTTTCACGGTTAATTATTTGATTTATATAGTTTTTGTTGCTCTGGCGCTTTTTTAGCCAACCTCACGCGGGAGCTTGCTGCAAGCCTCCGCAGGCGTGGAGCAATGGGTTGGTGCACAGCTTTATCCACAGGCCATGTGGATAAAGCAGAATCTTCATGCGTGACGGCAACTTGCGTCATTTTCGTCATCTGCAAGGCAACAATGACGTGCAACTACGGCATGGGCGCCGACGCCCTTGCGACGGTCGGTAAACTGGCAGGCATGTCCCTCGACTCCCTGTTCCGCGTTGCCCTGCCGCTGCCATTGCCGCGTGAGTTCGACTATCTACCGCCTGCGGGCCATTCGCCGTCGGTGGCGGACGTCGGAAAACGGGTTCGGGTGCCGTTTGGCCCACGGGAAATGACCGGCGTGGTGGTCGCTACCGCCACCCCCGACGGTGATATGCCCGAACTGCGCCAGGTGCTGGCCGTGCTCGATCAGGCGCCGCTGCTGCAGGGAGAGTTGCTGGAATCACTGCGCTGGCTGTCCCGGTACACTCATGCGCCGCTCGGGGAGGTGCTGGGCACCGCCTTGCCGGTGCTTCTGCGCCAGGGCGAGTCGATGGCCGACACGCATGCCTGGGCCTGGCGACTGACCGAGGCCGGCCTCAGCGCCACGCAGTCGCTAAGGAAAGGCACGCGTCCACAGCGATTCGCCGAACTGCTGCAGGCCGGCGTCCACGAAGAGGACCGCCTGGATCTGCAGATGGACGACTGGCGCACGGCGGCGCGCGCACTGGCCAAGCGTGGCCTGGTAGAACGCGTGGCGATCCCCGCCTCTATGCTCGCGCCCTCGCCGCAGGCAGGTCCCGCACTCAATGCAGAGCAGCAAACGTCGGTAGACGTGATCCTGGGCACGAACGGCTTCGCCTCTTTGCTGCTGGATGGCGTTACCGGCAGCGGCAAGACCGAGGTCTACCTGCATGCGATCAGCGATTGCCTGGCTCGCGGCAAGCAGGCACTGGTGCTGGTGCCGGAGATCGGCCTGACCCCGCAGACCCTGGCGCGCTTCCGCCAGCGCCTCGGCGTACCGGTACTGGCGTTGCATTCGGGCTTGAACGACAACGAGCGTGCGCGTGGCTGGGCCGCATTCGCGCGCGGCGAGGCGCGGGTCGCAGTAGGCACGCGCTCGGCGGTGTTCACACCGTTGCCGGAAGCCGGGTTGATCATCGTCGACGAGGAACACGACGCCAGTTACAAGCAACAGGACGGCATGCGTTACCACGCGCGTGACTTCGCCCTGGTCCGTGGCAAGGCGCTGGACGTGCCGGTAATCCTGGGCAGCGCCACGCCGTCCCTGGAATCGCTGCACAACGCCACCAGCGGACGCTATGCGCACCTGCGCCTGACCCAGCGCGCGGGTAATGCCAGACCACCTTCGGTGCGCGTGCAGGACCTGCGCAAGCGCACGCTGGAGGCCGGCCTTTCGACAGACACCTTGGCCGCCATTTCCACTGCATTGGATGCCGGTGGACAGGTGCTCGTATTCAAGAATCGACGCGGTTACGCGCCGGTGCTGATGTGCCACGACTGCGGCTGGAGCGCGCAATGCAGGCGCTGCGGAACCTCGAACAAAAGCTCGCCGATGACCGTGCATGGCGCCGGACGCCGCCTGCAATGCCATCACTGTGGCGCGCGCCAGGCAGTACCGCCAGCGTGCCCGGATTGCGGGGGGCTTGCCCTGCAACCCCAAGGCATCGGTACCGAACGCATCGAGGAAATGCTGACGGAAAAGTTCGCCGGCGTGCCTGTCCTGCGGATCGACCGCAGCACCACCCAGCGTCGCGATGCGCTATCCGGGCATCTGCAGAAGCTGGGCGACAGTCCGGGCATCCTGGTCGGCACGCAGATCCTGGCCAAGGGCCATGATCTGCCGCACTTGACCCTGGTGGTGGTGGTGGGCGTGGACGAGGGTTTGTTCTCGTCCGATTTCCGCGCGGGCGAAAAGCTTGCCCAGCAACTCATCCAGGTCGCCGGTCGCGCCGGGCGGGCATACAAGCCCGGGCAAGTCTGGCTGCAGACCCATCACCCGGACCACCCGTTGCTCAACACCTTGATCAGCGGCGGTTATCACGCGTTTGCCAAGGACGAACTGGAGCAACGCCAGGCCGCCGGTTTCCCGCCGTTCGCTTTCCTGGCTTTGCTTCGCGCGGAAGCAAAGCATGTCGATGCGGCGAATGCGTTCCTGCACGCGGCGAAATCAGTTTTCAGTGAGTTGATCCCTGCTCCTAGGCATGAGGTTACGAAGCAGCTCGCTACACCGGAGTCGCCATCGAGTTCGCCGATTGAAGTCCAAGGCCCCCTGCCCGCGCCCATGTCCCGACGCGCCGGCATGCACCGCATGCAACTACTGCTGTCAGCATCGAGCCGCCGCGCACTCCACCTGCTGCTGGACGGCGCCCTGCCGGCGATCTACGACCTGCCCGAAGCACGCAAGGTACGCTGGTCGCTGGATGTGGATCCGCTGGATCTTTATTGATCCCTGGTCATGTTCGTGGCTTCCTCCCGATGCATGGCAGGTGAGGATTGAAGCTGGGGTGCTCTTGCTCCCACCGTCCTGCATGAAGGCGCTGGCACGCCCACTGCCGTAGAGGTCAGACCCTGGATCCAACCTGCTCACGTCAGCGCCAATGCCTTCCCGATGGCCTCGCGCAGTTCCGCCACGCTCCCTTCAGCGACACGTATCCAAGGCAATCCGGCGGGCAAGCCACACGCATCGGTCGCGATGACGGCCTTGTCCAAGGCCATGGCCTGCAGCAGGCCACGCGGTTGATGCTCAACCCAGGCGGGCAAAACAACCACATCCGCATCTCGTATGCCCTGTGCCATCGACACAACATGTCGAATGGAAACGCCCTGCCAGAAAGCGGGCGTCTCCTGCGCGCCGGGTGGCAGGCACAGCTGTATCGGTAATTGTTGTAATGCTTCGCGCAGCTCATAGGCTCCTTTGCGCGCAAGCGTCGAGGCCGCAAGAAATACACGCGGTGGATCCCATCGCTCCCGACGCTGCGTGACGGTAACGTCGATGCACTGCGGCAACTGCCAGGGCACGGCCAATCCCCGCTCACCCGCCCGCTCCAGAACTCTGGCGTGTGGCGAAATCCAATGCGTGGCCCGCGCCAAGGCCATGCGCTCCGCGTCCACCAAAGCGCCATCCGCGCGAAAATCCCGTAACGTCGGGCTATGTGGATGGCGCGTCGCGGCCCGATCCAGTTGGCACTGTATTTCGTGCATGGGCAGTGCCGTCATCAATACGTCGAAGCGCCTCCCCGCCAATGCGCCCTCGGCCCACAGATGGGGCAACAGGCTTTGCGGCACGATCAGATCAGTGTCGGTGTACTGCAGTTGGCGCGAACATGCCTGCGCCAACCATCGACAGGCGCCCAGCCGCGCTTGCGGCAACGGTCTCCCGCGCCCCAGATGGAAACGCCGCAAGGCGCGTGCGTACAGGCCGATCGCGCGGCCATGGAACCCCTGCGGGGCGGCGGGACGGATAACTCTGTCGCCGTCGCACAATGTCCGCTTTCGATAAGCCTCGAGCTCAGGCCACTCTTCGTCCACCAACCAGGTTCGATGCACGCGTGCCCTCAACTCGCGGACGTGGCGATGGCATTCGCTTTCGCCACATCCGGCGCAGTCCTCGATTGTCACGGATTTGCGCGCAGTGAGCGCAATGGGAACCCGAATTGCTGAGTCGACTGCCGCGCCGCGTATCCGTATGCGCAGATGCGTGGCATCCAGTTCCGCCTCAAGTCGCCAGGCCTGTGTTGCACGTAGCCGCAAGTCGCGGTAATTCCAGAACACCGTAGCATCGCGGTCCGTCTCCGCCAGCGATCCGGGCACCACCTGCGTATGCCGGTGGCGTTCGACTACCTGCAGGCCGGCCCTCAAAGCAGTGTCGTAAATGGCGTTGGAAAGTTGGCACAGGCCACCGCCTGTCGAAGGCACCAGGCAACCTTCACGCAACTCGCGGCCCTGCACGTATCCGCGCCTGCGCGTCGCACGCCCCAGCTGCCGCCAGAAGCTGAAAACGTCACCAGCCGGCACGACAATGCCATCCAGGCGCCGCGCGGCAAGCCGCAGGTTATGGATCTTGCCTGCAATCAAGGTCCACTCAACCTCATCTTCAGGCCATAGCGGACTGGCCGATCCGGCCAACACGGCTGTGTCCGCCAACAACATTCCCGGCACATGACGTGTGGGCCGGTTAAGCGCATCCAACCGCCAACGCCACAAGCGGAACGCCCACGCTTTCATCCCGAACAGGAAGCCTTGCCAACGGGTCGGTACGCTGTCTTTCATCAGTACCCTGCCCGCAGCGACGACGCGTGTAGCCACAGGATCGAAACCTTCAAGCCAGTATTCATCCCCCGGATCTCCCCGCCAATCGTCCTGATTCCACCACGCGCTTTTTCGACGTTACCCTATAAGCATGCTTACTGTTGCGGACAAGCCCCACATCGTCATCATCGGCGGCGGTTTCGCCGGTCTCTGGGCCACGCGCGCGCTGGCCAGGTCACACGTGCGCATCACCTTGGTGGATCGCTGCAACCACCACCTGTTCCAGCCGCTGCTCTACCAGGTGGCGACTGCCGGACTCTCATCGCCGGACATAGCCGCGCCGTTACGCCACATCCTGCGCAAGCAGGAAAACGTGGAAGTGCGGCTGGCGGAAGTGGGCGACATCGAGGCAGCGGCCGGCAGGGTATTGCTCGACGACGGCAGCTCGCTCGACTTCGACTACTTGCTGTTGGCCAGCGGCGCCACCCACGCCTATTTCGGCCACGACGAATGGGCGCCACATGCGCCGGGATTGAAAACCCTGGACGATGCACTGCAACTGCGCCGGCACCTGCTGGTGGCATTCGAGCGCGCCGAAGCCGAGCCTGACCCTGTCAAGCGCGCCGCGTGGCTGAGCTTTGCCATCGTCGGCGGCGGACCGACCGGCGTGGAGCTCGCAGGTACTTTGGCTGAAATAGCGCGCCACACGCTGACCAACGAATTCCGCAACATCATTCCTTCCGAAGCGCGCGTTCGCCTGGTCGAGGCCGGACCGCGGGTGCTTTCCTCGTTCCCTGAAGATCTTTCCCGGAAAGCCAGCCAGCAATTGCAGAAGCTTGGCGTGGAGGTTTCGACCGGAACGCCCGTCACCCATATAGACGCATCCGGCTATCGTCTGGGCGAGGTTTTCGTTCCGGCTCGCACGGTGGTATGGGCAGCCGGCGTGGCTGCTTCTCCTTTGGCCCAGTCACTCGAAGTAGCGCTTGATCGTGCCGGCCGGGTGATAGTGCAGCCGGATTTGAGCGTGCCCGGATATCCGCATATTTTCGTCGCTGGCGACCTCGCTTCGGTGCAACAGCAAGGCAAGCCGGTGCCCGGCGTTGCGCCTGCGGCCAAGCAGATGGGCCGACATGTCGCGGCCGCGATTCGCGCGCGGCTGCAGGGCGGCACCGTTCCTGCCTTCCGCTATAAGGACTACGGCAACCTGGCGACCATTGGCCGGATGGCGGCGATCGTCCATTTCGGACGATTGAAACTTTCCGGCATAGTCGCCTGGTGGTTCTGGCTTGCGGCGCACGTGTTCTTCCTGATCGGCTTCCGCAACCGCCTGGTGGTGTTGCTCAACTGGGCCTGGGCGTACTGGAGCTACCAGCGCGGGGCGCGGATCATCCTGGGTCGCGACGAGGACGGTCAGCCACGATCGACACGGCAGGCGTAACAGCCGCGCCGCGAGTCGTGCACATGCAGGTAGGCGACGCGTTCATTGCCGAAGAAGCCCACGATAATGCCTTCCAGAAGCGCGCCTTCGACCACTTCGGCGTCCAGCATCCAGCCCTCGCTATCGTAGGCGCGCACCGACAGCAGGCGACTGCGCTGCTGTACGGGAATGGCATTACGCACGCATGCCTGGGCAAGCACCGCTTCGCGCACGAAGATCGGGCCACCCGCGCGATACGGGGTACCCATGTCGAGGTGCTGCCAGGTCCACAGCAACACATACTCTTCGATCTGTGCGTCTTCCAGCGATACGCGGCACGGAAAACCGCGGTTCGAGTCGACCGACATGCGGACCACGCCACGCGCGCGCAGCTCCGCATCATCAAGCCCGAACAGAGACTGGAACGACTACAGCGGCAACCCGCTGACCACATAATTCATTACGCACTCCATTGAGGCAATGCGTGCAGGCTAAGCTTGGCGGCTACGCTGCGATATCCGGATCCTGTGCTGTCCGCGCGACTCTCCCGCAAACGCAAACGGCCCGGTTTGCCCGAGCCGTTTGCTTGCTTCAGCGATTCCCTGCACTCAGGCCGCGAACAGCGTTTTCATCTTCTTCAGTGCGTTGGCCTCGATCTGGCGGATGCGTTCGGCGGAGACGCCATATTCATCAGCCAACTCCTGCAAGGTGATCTTGTTGTCCTCATCCAGCCAACGGCGCATGACGATATCGCGCGAACGCTTGTCAAGACCGGCCATGCCTTCGCGCAGCAGCTCCAACTTGTTGCCGTCGGTGTCGGCACGCTCGTAGGCCTGCGAGGGATCTTCGTCCTGGGTCATCAGGTAAGCGCCCGGTGATGGCGGCGCATGATCATCGTCGTCGTCCGAAGGTGCATCAAAACCGATATCGCGGCCGGAAAGACGCGATTCCATTTCCAGAACTTCGCGCTTGGACACATTGAGATCAGCCGCCACCGCGGTGACCTCGGCATCATTCATCCAGCCCAGCCGCTTCTTGGATTTGCGCAGGTTGAAGAACAGCTTGCGCTGCGCCTTGGTCGTGGCGACCTTGACGATGCGCCAGTTCTTGAGGATGAACTCGTGCATCTCTGCCCGGATCCAGTGCACCGCAAAGCTGACCAGGCGCACGCCCATCTCCGGGTCGAAACGCTTGACCGCTTTCATCAGGCCGATATTGCCTTCCTGGATCAGGTCGCCCAGTTGCAGGCCATAGCCGTTGTAGCCTCGGGCCACGTGCACGACGAAGCGCAGGTGTGAATGCACAAGTTCGCGCGCTGCATTGAGATCTTCGGCGTCGCGGAAGCGCCGCGCCAGGCTTTGCTCTTCTTCGACCGTCAGCACTGGGATCTGATGCACGGCACCGATGTACGCGTCGAGCGAACCGAGCGCATTGGGAATGGGGAGATTGTTTGCCACCATGGCGGTAGCTGCTGAGGTCTGGTTCATGACGGTCATTTTAGCAGTGTGGGGCTTCGACTGCTAAGCGCCCACGGAGTTCCATCGTTTCAGGAATAGAACGCGCTTGACGACGACGATCTTTCAACCCTTTGTCTCTAATGACTATTTTCTGGCTATTTCCCGGCTAGATGCTGAACGGAACCTGGAACCGTGTACAGGCACTGCACAGGACGCGGGAATGGATTTGTACCTGCCACCCTCTGCCAGCAGCCGATTAGTAGGTCGGGATACCCACACAGGTGCCAGGAATCAAGGTCGAATCAAAAAGAAAAACGCCACCTCCTTGCGGAGATGGCGTTTTGGGGTAAAGACCCTGGCGATGACCTACTCTTGCATGGCTTAGGCCACACTACCATCGGCGCAGCTG
>JBDTPP010000053.1:0-18629 GCA_039932615.1 Pseudoxanthomonas sp. | reverse complement strand
AGGGTCTGCGGATTGTCCGGCCCCAGCAGGCGGGTACGCGTCTCCACCACCGCCAGGCCTTCCGGCAAGGCGGCCTTGGCTTGTCCGGAATCCATCAGCATGTTGACCAGGTTGCCGCGCGCGGTAAGCGTGGCCGGATGCTCGTTGCCCAGTTGCAGCGTCTGCGTGGCGACCAGCGCGCGTTGCAGTTCGATGGCGCCCTTGAAGTCGCCATCCATCGCTCGCATGCTGGCCAGGCTGCCGATCGCGAACAGGGTGTCCTTGTCATCGGCCCCGAACACTGCCGTGCTCAACGGCACCTGCTTTTCCATCAGGTCCCGCGCGGCCTTGATGTCGCCGGAACGCGCCAGGGTGACCGCCAGGCTCGCTGTCGCCTTCATGGTCAACTCGTCACGCTCGCCGTAGGCGGCAAGCGCCCGTGCCCGGATTTCCTGCTGCATGCGCAATGCACGCGGCCGGTCGCCCAATGCGGCGATGGCCTCGCTCTGCACCAACTCCATGCCGAGCCGGATGCGCTCGTCCGGGAGCAACATCGGGGCATCGGCCATGGCCTTGTCCAGCACCCTGATCGCGTCCTTCGGCCGGGCCGCGTTGAGCAAGGCATTGGCCTGCTCGCGTCTTGCCTCCAGGGCGTTTGCCGCCATAGGTCCCGATACGCTGGCGCGATAATCGGCGACCTGGCGGAAACCTTCCGCCGCTTCCGGATACAAGCCGAGGGCGCTGCGTACCCGCGCCACCGATTCGCGCAGATCCGCGGCCAGCGCGGGTTCGCCTGCGAAATCACGGGCGATCGCCAGTTCTGCACCGGCGAGGATGTTGCGTTCGATCAAGCCACGGGCCAGGTCAGTGGTGCTGGCATGGCCCAACGCCTGTTCCAGGGCGGCGGTATCGGCAGGGTCCGCTTGCGCCACTTGTCCGCGCAGGTCATTGGCCATGCCCAGGCCCATGGCTTCGATATCCACGTCTTCCAGCATCGATTGCTGAAAAGAAGAGACTTTGCCCAACTCGATGCTGCGCTGTTCGGCCACCGCGCGTTGTTCGCGCGCCTGGTGCAACCCGTACAGGGATAGAGCCAACCCTCCTATCAAGGCGCAGACCACCAGGCTCGCCGCCAGCAGTGCGCCACGATGCCTGCGGGCGAACGTGCTCCAGACGTAGCCGCGGCTGGCAGGCACCGCTTGTAGCGGATGGCCATCAAGGAAGCGTTGCAGGTCCTCGCCCATTTCCGCAGCGGAGGCATATCGTCCATTGCGGTCGTGGCTCATGGCCTTCAGCACTACCCAGTCCAGTTCGCCACGCAGCATCCGGCGCATGTCCGGCAGGCTCACGCCCTGGGCCTGTGCGAGCTGTTGCGCGTGGCCGGGCGGCAGCGTGGCCAATTGTTCGGAAGGACGGCGCACGGTCGTGCCGGCCGCACCGACAATCGTTTCATGCGCGGCCGTGGGACGGGTACCCGCCAGCAGCTCGTACAGGACCACGCCCAGCGAATACACGTCGCTGCGCGTATCCACTGCGCCCGGATCCGCGCCAGCCTGTTCCGGGCTCATGTAATCGGGCGTACCGGCTCGATCGCCATCCTCGTTGACAGCGGCCAGCGAGGCTGCGGTGGCGATGCCGAAATCGATGATCTTCGGCACTGGTTTTCCATCTACCTCATCGACCAGCAAGTTGCCCGGCTTCAGGTCGCGATGGATTACGCCTTTCTGGTGCGCGTGCTGCACGCCCTGGCAGACATGGATGAACAGTTCAATGCGCTGGCGCAGCGGCAACGCATGTTCCTGGCAATAGCGAGTGATCGGAGTGCCATCGATGAATTCCATGGCGAAGTAAGGATGGCCTTCGGCCGTGGCGCCTGCGTCATAGACCTGCGCGATGCCAGGGTGACGCATCTGCGCCAGCATCTGTCGCTCCACTTCGAAATACGCAAGATGCCGCGTATCCAGGCGTTGCTGCCGCAGCAGCTTCAAGGCAACCGTGCGACGCACGGGTTCGAGTTGTTCGGCGCGATAGACCTCGCCCATGCCGCCGCGGCCGAGCAGGGATTCAATGCGGTAGCGCCCCACGCGCGTGCCCACAGCAAGCGATTCGCCTGCCCGGGCGCCGGCCAGCGGCACGCGTTGCGGAAGGATTTCTGTCGGGTCCGGATCGTCCGGCGGGTCATGCGGATTCATGCCATCCCCCTGTCGATAGCGGGCCCATGGTAACGGATGAAGCTGTGCCCAAGCAGGCATGGGCTACACTTCATCGGTCACTTCCGCCGCATCACGCATGCACCCCAAAGACGACAGCCCCCCCACCACGCAACGCACATTGCTCAGCGCCGGGCCGCGTCGCGCCGTGCCGAGTTCGGCCTGTGTGGTGGTGATCCATGGCGAAGGCCTGGGCCGGCGTGCGGACGTGGCCGAGTGCGCGGTTGTGGTGGGACGCTCGCAGGAAGCCGACCTGCATATCCCGCACAAGAGCGTGTCGCGACAGCATTGCCAGATCTGGCGCGATGGCGACGAATACCGGATTCGCGACCTGCAGGCCACCAATTCCACCCAGGTCAACGACCAGCCGATCAAGGAGACCGTGCTGGTCGATGGCGACCACATCACCCTGGGTGAGAGCATCCTGAAGTTCATCAGCCATTCCAGCGTGGAGGCGCGCTACCACGAGGAGATCTACCAGCTCGCCACCCACGACTCGCTGACGGACCTGCATAACCGACGCCACTTCGTCGAAATGGCAGACAAGGAAATAGCGCGCGCCATGCGCCACCGGCGAATGCTGACCATGTGCATCATCGACGTGGACCTGTTCAAGCCGGTCAACGACCGCTACGGACATATCTCCGGCGACAACGTGCTGCGCCAGATCGGCGGCGTGCTGCGCCTGCATGTGCGCAGCGACGATTTCGCCGCACGCATCGGCGGCGAGGAGTTCGCGGTACTGCTGCCCGAATGCGACATCAATGCGGCCTATGCTTTCGCCGAGCGCCTGCGCCAGGCCATAGCCGAAGTCGAGTTCAAGCTCGGCAACGAACCCCGGAACATCACCGTGAGCATTGGCGTTGCCGCGATGACCACCGAACGCGACACCTGCAGCCGGATGATGGCCGCGGCCGATGCCGCGCTCTACAGGGCCAAGAGCCAGGGCCGCAACCAGGTGTGTGTGCAGGACTGAGATCGTCGGTCCACGCAAGCCTCGGGCGTGCAGCACAGATTCCCCGAACCCGGGCAACGAATAGAAGCCATCCGCGCAAAGCCGCGGACGCATGGGGCCAGGAAGACCTCGCGCCCACATGCTGCAGCGCAAGGAAGACTGCGCGGCTAGAGGTGCATCTGTAGGGCAAAAGCGGCCAAATCCCGGGCCTGGACAGCCAAACACTGCCTTTCGTCGGCATGTCACTACGCGCCAGCCGCTCCAGTGCTAATTCATTGCGCGCTGTACAGCGCCAAGGCATTGCGCTCCGGCCCTGCACAGCCTTTCAGCAACCCTGCATCCCGATAGACCCAGCAGTCCCGGCCGGCAGTTCCACCAAACATCGCGGAGGATCCGAATATGGCAACACCTGGACGTGTCACCGTCGTACTTGCAGCAAGCGCCATTACCTTGCTCACTGCCTTGCCACTGAAAGCGGAGGAAGGCGACTACAGCTTCTGGCAGACCCTGGCCAACCTGGTATCGCCACCCAAGGCCGACAACAAGGTCACCGCGGCCCAGCGGCAGGGCAATTATCCGTTGCGCTCCAACCCTTCGGGCTTCAGCGATGGCTTCAGCCGCGGCGCTTACAGTCAATGGCAGACAGTGCAACTTGCGCCGGAGACGGGCGCGGTCTGCGGCGACGGCTCGCCTTACAAGTTCTTCGTCAACCGCGTAGCCAATACGCGCAACACCATCCTGTACATGGAAGGTGGCGGCGCCTGCTGGGACTACGCCAGTTGCACCGGCCAGACCGGCGTTCGCGGCGCACGCAATCCCAACGGCATCCCCAACGACTACATGAGCCTGCTGAATCCGGGTTCGAGCCTGGTCAGTCCGTTCGTGACCCGGGTCAGTCCGTTCGATGCGGTCAAGACCCAGCAGTGGAACATGGTCTACGTGCCCTATTGCACCGGTGACATCTACAGCGGCGACAAAGTCGCGGTTTACAACGATCCGAGCGGGACCAACGTGCCCTTGATCTGGCATCACAACGGCGTGCGCAACACCCGCGCGGTGATCGCATGGCTGAAGGACAACCTGCCACGTCCCACGCAGATGCTTTCCACCGGTTGCAGTGCGGGCGGTGCCGGCAGCCTCACCAACTACTACCCGACCCGTCGCGACATGGCACCGACGCGTGGCTACCTGATCGATGATTCCGGCCCGATCTTCCCCACGCCGGCCAACGGCGATCCGCAGCAATACCCCTCGCAGCCGCTGATGGCGAAAATCCGCAATGTATGGGGACTGGATGCGCCCAATGGCCCGCTGCCGTACCTGGCCATCGGCATGCCGCAGTTCGACCTGGGCGAACTGGGATCGTTGTACACCGCCCTGTCGGTGAAATATCCGAACGACCGCCTCGGCCAAACGCATTTCTGGAAGGACCTCAACTACTCGTCCTATTCCTACGAGCGTTTCTATCCGGGGATCTACAACGCCCCCGACCAGGCTACCCGGGAACAGCAGATCCACGCGCGTTGGGACATCGACACCGGCAGGCTGTCCCAGCGCCTGAATGGACTGGACAACTTCGGCGGCTATTTCCCGCAGTATCGCGCGCTCAACGAAAGCCACTGCACCACCATCGTCGACTTCAAGAACGGTGACATCCAGGCCCAGAACCTGCAACTGAAGAATTTCATCGACAGCGTGCTGGATGGCCAGGGCAAGGTGCTCGACGCCAGCGAGCAGAGCGACCAGGCCGATCGCGCCAAGCCGTTCAACCTGCTGTACTGGCTGGTCGACCAGCTGCTCGCATGACCGGCCGTCGCGGCCAGGTCCGGAGCACGGGCCTGGCCACGAATCCGAACGCATGAACTGGAAAATCACCGCCCTCGCCGCCGTCGTGGTCGCCCTGGTGCTTGGCGCCTGGGGCATCAACGCGCACCGCTCCGCAACCCTGACTTCGCCAATGACATCGGACGGCGCGGAGCTGGCAGGTTCGGCCGCCGATCCCCGGCAGGCTGCATTGCGGGAAAGCCCGCAAGTGCGTGAATACCGCGACCGACAGGCGTTCGAAGCAAGCAGCAAAAACTTCCTGCGCGACGCGGCCACGATGGGCCCGGTCGAGCGCTTGCAAAAAGCGCGTGCACTTTCCACATCTATCGACCAATACGAGCATAACGGCGGCCTGTCCGCAGGCGAGGCGCTGCTTTTGCGCAGTGCGCTGATCAAGGCCACGGTGGCCGACGAAACACGGCAGGCCGAGCAACTCGCTGAATTGGCCGAGCACTATCGCAGTGATGCCGAGCAGCGCATGCAGGCCTATGCGCTGCAACATGCGCAGGACCCGGAATTCCAGGACTACAAGGCGCGCGAGCGGAACATCGTTGCCGAGGTCATGGCGATGCAACAGATCCCTGGCGGACTGAGCCGCAATGAATACCTGCGCCAGCGCCTGGAACAGGCGCGCGAAAGCGCCTACCGCTGACCCGCACCCGCGCCTGGTCGCGGTTCCTGTTGCCATGGATGCAGGACCCGGTGGAACAACGCCAGGTACACGCCAAAGGTCCACGTCACCGCCGCCAGCCATCCACCGAGGATGTCCGATGGATAGTGCACGCCCAGGTACACCCGCGAGAAACCCACCAGCACCACGAACACCAGCGCGACCAACACGACCGGCCAGCGCCACCGGGTGGGCCACGCCAGCAGCACGGCCACCAGCGCCAGGGTCATCGAGCCCATCGCGTGTCCACTGGGGAAACTGAAGGTGGATTCCGGCGAAACAGACTCCCAGAGACTGGGTCGGTGACGATGGAAGAATTGCTTGCTAGCCACGTTGAGCAGGGCGGAACCAATGAAGGCGCTTGCCGCAAAACTTGCCTCGCGCCAGCGCCGCACGTGCAGGATGGCCAGCACCAGCAGCAGGTCGATGGCGATCACGCCCTGGTAGCCAAGCCAGGAAACCGCCACGAACCACCCGTCCAGTCCCGCCCCGGCATGTGCATGCGCGCGCAGCAACAGGGGGTCATCGAACACAAACTGTTCCAGTTCGTGCACTTCTTCGGCCAGCTCAGCGAATATCCACAGCGGCAGCAGCACGCCCACGAACCACAGGACGATGCGCCTCCCGTTCCTTCGCAGCAGCCCCGTGATGGCCCGCAAGCCGCGGGCCGCATCCTTACCCAGCGCTGCGGGCATAGCGCTTGTCGACGTACGCGTCGATCAGGGCCACGAACTCGTGGGCGATGTTCGCGCCACGCAGGGTTACCGCCTTCTCGCCATCAATGAACACCGGCGCGGTGGGCGCCTCACCAGTTCCGGGCAGGGAGATGCCTATGTTGGCGTGGCGGGATTCGCCCGGCCCGTTGACGATGCAACCCATCACCGCCAGGGTCATGTTCTCCGCGCCCGGGTGGCTGACTTTCCATTCCGGCATCCTGGCGCGGACATGGTTCTGGACCACGCCTGCCAGTTCCTGGAAGAATTCCGAGGTGGTGCGCCCGCAGCCCGGACAAGCGGTGACCATGGGCGTGAACGCACGCAGGCCGGTGGTCTGCAACAGTTCCTGGGCAACGATCACTTCCTGGGTGCGCGACTGGCCGGGTTCGGGCGTCAGCGAAATGCGAATGGTGTCGCCGATGCCTTCCTGCAACAGCACCGCCAGCGCAGCGGACGAGGCAACAATACCCTTGCTGCCAATGCCCGCTTCGGTCAGGCCAAGATGCAAGGCGAAATCCGAGCGCTGGGCAAGATCGCGATAGACGGCGATCAGTTCCTGCACGCCGCTGACCTTGCAACTCAGGACAATGCGTTCGCGCGGCAAGCCGATTTCCACAGCGCGCGTGGCCGAATCCAGTGCCGATCGGATCAGCGCTTCGCGCAGGACCAGGCTGGCTTCCCAGGGTTCGGCACGCTGTGCGTTCTCGTCCATCAACTGCGCCGCCAGCGACTGGTCCAGCGAGCCCCAGTTGACGCCGATGCGCACCGGCTTGTCGTACCTCAGCGCGAACTCGATGAGCTGCCCGAACTGGGTGTCGCGCTTGCGGCCGAAGCCGACATTGCCCGGATTGATACGGTACTTGCCGAGTGCCTCGGCGCAGGCCGGCTCGTTGCTCAGCAAGGTATGGCCGTTGTAGTGGAAGTCGCCGATCACCGGCACCTCTATGCCCATCATCCGAAGCTTTTCGACGATGTGCGGCACCGCCGCCGCGGATTCGGGATTGTTGACCGTCACCCGCACCAGTTCCGAACCCGCACGCCAAAGTTCCGCCACCTGCTTCACCGTGCCGGCGATGTCGGCGGTGTCGGTATTGGTCATGGACTGCACCACCACCGGATGGCCACCGCCCAGGGTGACCGCACCCACGTTGACGGCGCGGGTGATTCGGCGCGGCGCGGCGCCGGCTACGACAGGAAGTTTGCAGGGGGCAAGCAGGTCGTTCATGCCGACTATTTTAGCCTTTTCAGACCTTGCCCCAGCGACTGCAGGAAAGCTTGAAGCCAACTGAACCGGCCAGAATGGGAAGCAATGCGTCACCACTTGGTCCATGAGGGCGACCCATCCATGTCTTCGCCGCGGGATTGTCATCGGTTAGGGTATCGGCATGCTCGAAGATCCATCCCGCGACGTTCTTACCCCCACCCAGCTCAATACGCTGGCCCGGGACCTGCTGGAAAGCGCGTTTCCGCTGGTCTGGGTGGAAGCGGAACTTGGCAATGTCACCCGCCCCGCGTCCGGGCACCTGTATTTCACCCTGAAGGACGCGCGCGCGCAGGTGAAATGCGCCATGTTCAAGCCCAAGAGCCAGTGGCTGAAGTTCGTGCCGCGCGAAGGCCTGCGCGTGCTCGGGCGCGGGCGCCTGACCCTGTACGAGGCTCGTGGCGATTACCAACTGGTCCTGGACCAGCTTGAGGAAGCCGGTGAAGGCGCCTTGCGGCGCGCATTCGAGGAACTGAAGTCCCGACTGCAGGCCGAAGGCCTGTTCGACGAGGCGCGCAAGCGTCCGTTGCCCCCGTATCCACGGCGCCTGGCGGTGATCACCTCGCCCAGCGGAGCGGCGGTGCGCGACGTGCTCAGCGTGCTGGCGCGTCGTTTCCCGTTGCTGGAAGTGGAGATCCTGCCCACCCAGGTGCAAGGCGCCACCGCCGCGGCGCAGATCACCTCGTTGCTGGAGCGCGCCGGCGCCGCGGGCCGCTACGACATCGTGCTGGTGACGCGCGGCGGCGGTTCGCTGGAAGACCTGTGGGCGTTCAACGACGAGCGGCTTGCACGTGCGATTGCCGCGTCTCCGGTTCCCGTGGTCTCGGCGGTCGGCCATGAAACCGACTTCAGTCTTGCCGACTTTGCCGCTGACCTGCGCGCACCCACACCTTCCGTAGCCGCCGAACTGCTGGTTCCCAACCGCAACGATCTCAGCGTGCGCCTCGAGGGCCTGCGCAGCCGCCTGTCCAGCCTGCAGTTACAGTCGCTGCGACAATCGATGCAGCGCGCCGATCGGGCCGTCCTGCGCCTGCAGGCGATGCGCCCGCAGGCGCGACTGCTGCTGCTGCACCGTCGGCAGCAGGACGCGCGCCGACGCCTGGACTCGGCATGGCGCGAACAATTGCAGCGCCATCGCTCCAGCTTGCGCCATGCCGCTGCCGTCCTCCGCGCTACCCAACCGCAACGCCGGCTGGCGGTGTTGCGCGAGCGCCTGCAGTCGCTGGGGCTGCGTCCACAGGCGGCAGTGGCCCGCGAATTGCAACGCGACACGCTGAGACTGCGTGCCCTGGCACGCTCGCTGGAGGCGGTCAGCCCGCTGGCAACGGTGGCCCGCGGCTATTCGATTATCGCCGACGCCGAAGGGCGCCTGGTGCGGTCCGTTTCCCAGGTGCAGCCGGGCGATGCGGTGAGCGCACGACTCAGCGACGGCGAACTCAAGCTGAGAGTCGAATAACCAGGCATCGTCGGGCACCGCAGGAGCAATGTGGCAGCGACGAAAGTCGCGATGGCACTTCTCCAGGAATGGTCTTTCGCGACTTGCGTCGCTCCCACAATTTCATGAATCGTTTAACCCCATCTGAAAACTTGGCGCGTTCAACCCTCCTGACCACCACGGGAGAACCACCATGCAACGTCGCCTGCCCCGCACCGCCCTGTTCACCGCCAGCCTGATCGCCCTCGCCGCCATCACCGGCTGCAAGTCCAGCCCCGAGACCACTGCGGAAGTGCCCGCCGATGCTCCCGCTCGGCAGGAGGCCAGCGTCCTGGATCGGATCGAAGTCACCGGCACCCGCATGAAACGAGCGGAAATGGAACGTGGCCAGTTGCGCGTCGCCACCCAGGCCAAGACCGCTTACGCGCCGTCCGCGCCGCCGCCCGCAATGATGGCCTACGCCGCCAACGCGGCTGATGGTTACGCAGCCGCCGCGCCGGTTTATGTCCAGCAACAACCCGCCAATACAGAAAAATACGAACAGCACGCCGATAACCCGGTGCACCGCGCCAGCGAGGAACCGGTCTCCACCTTCTCGGTCGATGTCGACACCGGCAGCTACAGCAATGTGCGCCGAATGCTGCGCGACGGCATGCGTCCACCCGCCGATGCGGTGAGGGCGGAAGAGTTCATCAACTATTTCAACTACGGCCATCCTGCCCCGGCAAATCGCGACGTCCCGTTCCGTGTCACCACCGAACTGGCCGCTGCGCCGTGGAACCCGAAGCGGCAATTGCTGATGATCGGCATCAAGGGTTATGACGTGCCCAAGGCCACCTTGCCACCCTCCAACCTGGTGTTCCTGCTAGACACCTCCGGCTCGATGGATTCGCCTGACAAACTGCCGTTGCTGAAGCAGGCTTTCTCGATGCTGGTGCCGCAACTGCGCGCGCAGGACCGGGTCTCGATCGTGGTGTATGCGGGTTCCGCCGGCCTGGTGCTGCCGCCAACTCCCGGCGACCAGCACCAGGAAATCCTGGCAGCCCTGGATCGCCTGCAGGCCGGCGGCAGTACCAATGGCGGCGATGGCATCCGCCTGGCATACGACATGGCGAAAAAGGCCTATATGAAGAATGGCGTGAACCGCGTGATCCTGGCCACCGACGGTGATTTCAACGTTGGCACGGTCAGCCAGGAAGCACTGGAAACGCTGGTCGGGGATCAGCGCAAATCGGGTATCGCCCTCACCACGCTCGGCTTTGGCCAGGGTAACTACAACGATGCGATGGCCGAGCGCCTCGCCGATGTCGGCGACGGCAACCACGCCTACATCGACACACCGCAGGAAGCTCGCAAGGTGCTGGTCGAGGAAATGCAGGCCACGCTGCTGACCATCGCCCGCGACGTCAAGATCCAGATCGAATTCAACCCGGCCCTTGTCTCCGAATACCGCTTGATCGGCTACGAAAACCGTCTGCTCAACCGTGAAGACTTCGCCAACGACAAGGTCGATGCCGGCGACATCGGCGCGGGCCATGAGGTTACCGCCTTGTACGAGATCACGCCGGCGGGTTCAGGCGTCGATCGGCTACCCGCCTTGCGTTACGGCAAGGAAAAGGTTGTTGCCGGAAGAAACCCGGGGGAACTGGCCCATCTGCGCCTGCGCTACAAGCTGCCGAATGGGGACACTAGCCGCCTGATCGAGAATCCGATCCTCGCTTCATCGCAAACTTCCCATCCCGGCGAGTCGTTCCGCTTCGCCAGTGCGGTAGCGGCCTATGCGGACCTGTTGCGCGGCGGCACCCATATCGATGGATGGAACTGGAACGAGGTTGCCAAGGCGGCGCGCAATGCCGAAGGCGACGACCGTTTCGGACTACGCAGGGAGTTGCTGGAACTGGTCAACCAGGGACGACAGATCGTCGCCAGCGACAACAAGTCCCAGGTGATTGCCGGCGAATGATCCTGCCGGAATCGCATGGGGCCATGCCTGCTCCATGCAACAACCGCGGGGGTGCGATTCGATCGCGCCCCGTTTTTTCCGGCTTGCCCTGCAGGTGCACCGCATGGGCGCGAGCGCTTGGTTTGTCTTGCGATCGGATCGGAGAGCTCGCGCCCCTGGGGCGTACGGTCCCGACTGCTTCAATCCCAGTTGGGATATAGCGGCGCTGCGGGCAAGGCACCCATCTGCGCAGCGGGCCTGCCCAGCAGGTAACCCTGGCCAAGGCTACAGCCGAGACCGATCAAGGCCTGCTTCTGCTCTTCCGTCTCAACCCCCTCGGCGATGGTGTCGATGCCCAAGGTACTGGCCAGCGCCAGGATCGCGCGCACCAGGGCCAGGCTTTCGGGGCGGCCTTCGTCGCCGATGCCGGCGATGAAACTGCGGTCGATCTTGAGCACCGATATGGGGAAGCGGTGCAGGTAGGACAGCGACGAGAACCCGGTGCCGAAATCATCCAACTGGGCCAGGATGCCATGCTCGCGCAAGGTGCGCAGCGTGCGCAGGGTGCGCGGGGCGTCGTCCAGCAGCGCCACTTCGGTTATCTCCACGCGCATGCGCGACGGATCGGCGCCGACCGCATCGAACATCGACAGCAGGCGATCGGCGAAGTCCGGAGAACGGAAATGCCGGGGCGAGACGTTCACTGAAATGTAGCCGTCGCCGCCACGCGCCAGTTGCGCCACGACTTGTTCGTACAACAGCCAGTCGACCTGTTCGATCAGGCCACTATCCTCGCCCAGGCTGATGAACTCGGCCGGCAGCAACAAGCCACGGCGTTCGTGCTGCCAGCGCAGCAAGGCTTCGTGGCCGATCACTACCCCGTCTTCCAGGCGAACGATAGGTTGGTAGAACGGCAGGAAATCATGGTTGTTGATAGCCCGGCGCAGGTCCGCTTCCAGATCCAGGCTCTGCATGGCCGCTTCGCGCATCGGCTCATCGAACACCGCATGGCAATCGCGCCCCTGCGCCTTGGCGCGGTACATCGCGGCATCGGCATCGCGCAGCAGCTCCTCGCCGTTGCGATAGCGGGGATGCCAGGCGGCGATGCCCAGGCTGGCAGACGGGAACAGCTCGCGTCCTGCCACCCACATCGGCCGTCCCAGCACCGAAAGGATGCGCTGGGCAAGTTCGCGCGCGCTGTCCAGTCCATCGGTGTATTCGATCAGTACCGCAAACTCGTCGCCGCCCAGCCGCGAAACCACGTCGTTGCCGCGGACCATGGAAGTGATGCGGCGCGCGACTTCGACCAGCAACTCATCGCCCGCGGCATGGCCGATGCTGTCATTGACCAGCTTGAAGCGATCCAGGTCCAGGAACAGCACCGCAAATTCCTGGCCATCGCCATGGCGGGCGCGATCGATCGCCGCAGAAAGCCGGTCCAGCAGGTGCGGCCGGTTGGGCAATCCAGTCAATCCGTCGTGGGTGGCCTGGTGGGTCAGGCGCTGTTCGGCGCGCAGGCGCTCGCCGATTTGCGCCATCAGCTTGGCGTTGGCCTCGGCCAGCTCATGGGTGCGCGCATCGACCCTGCGTTCCAGTTCCGCGTGGGCCACACGCAAGTGTTCCTGCGCACGTTGCCGCGCCAGGCCGTTGCCGATGTTGTGGGCCACGAAGGTCAGCAGGCTCTGGTCGTAAGGGCTGAAACTGACGTCGGGCGAATAACTCTGCACGGCGAGTACACCGACGACTTCCTCGTCCCGGAACAACGGCACGCCCAGCCAGCTGTAGGCGTGCGGACCGTATTCGTGAACCTTGCCCTGCAAGCCGAGCTCCACCAGTTTGTTGCGATCGGCCAACAGCGGCTCGCGGCTGGACAGGACGTATTCGGTCAGGCCGTTGCTCAGCTTGCGCGACAGCCGCATCGGGTCGCGCTCGTCGATCGAATATGGGAAATCCAGGCGTTCGCCATCGTCGGACAATACAGCGATATAGAAATTACGCGCGTAGATCAGTTCATCCACCACCGCGTGCACGTCAGCGTAGAAACGCTCCAGGCTTTCCGAGGTGATGGCCAGTTCGGCGATGTGGAACAGGGCACGCTGCAGCTTCTCGGCGCGCTTGCGTTCCAGCACCTCGGCCTGCAACTCACGGTTGGCCCGCTGCAATTCATGGGTCCGCACCTCGATGCGCCGTTCCAGGTCCACATGCGCGTGCTTGCGGTCCAGTGCGGTCAGGATGTGCTGGGCCACATAACCCAGCAGCGCCCGGTCCTCGTCCGTATAACTGGCAGGCGTGTCGTAACTTTGCACCACGATTGCGCCGCAGACGCGGTCCTCGCGACGCATCGGCACACCCATCCAGTCGAGACTGTCCGGCCCGTGACTCGCATCGGGCACCACGCCCAGCTTCTGTCGGATTACCGTGGAAGGCCCGCGCACCGGCTGGCCATGGCGCAGCAACGCGAAGGTCATGCTGTTTGGCATTTCCTCTTCGGTGAATTCGCGGTCGGGATCCGCGACGTAGGGATCGCGCTGGTCGACAAAATGCAGGAACCGGCCGCTGCGGCGCTGGTCGTCGTAGAGCACGATGTAGCAGTTGTCCGCATACATCAGCGAGCCCACCACCACATGGATCCGGCGCAGCATTTCCGGCATTTCCAGGTTGGCGCTGGCCAAATCAGCGATTTCGTACAAGGCCTGCTGCAGACGCTTGGACTTTTCCAGGGAGACGATGCGTGCCTGCGCCCGCGATGCGTCCAGCGTGGACGCCAACAAGGTCTTGGCCAGGGCCAGCCAGGACTCGCGTTCGGCGCTGGTCATGTCCCGCGGCAAGATCGCCGCGAGCGCCATGCGCGCATTACCATCGACGTTGTCCCAGGCATGCACCAGCAGTTCCTGGTCGTTACATGCTACGTCGGGCCATGTCCCAACCGGGCATGCCGCATCAAGATCCGACAGCGCAAGTTCTGCACGCTTGCGCAGCGCCTGGCTGCCCCCGGCGGACAATGCGCTGCCATTACCCAGGGCCCAGTCACGCCAGCACGCCGCCACGGCCGCGCCTTGCGGCAGCAATCCGCGCAGCACAGCCACTATCTGCCCGGTCGGTGACGTGGCCACGTCCACAGGCTCCTGTTCCGGGCTCGCGATCTGGGCAGAAGGCAGCATTTCCGCAGCTTCGGTATTCGGCAAGTGCACGGATTCCCCAGGTTGAACTCGTTGATGCCATACGCCGGAACTCTCTCGGGCGCAAACCCCATCCCGCCGGGTGGACGTTAACAGGTTACATGCGCTGCGCCCTGTCCCCCTCCATTTTCGCATCGACTGCCTTTAGATACGCGCTAAGCCAGTCCGTGCGGCCAGCAGGCCGGCGCCGGACCGGCTATGCGGATCAGGGCCGAGGCCGTACGCTTGTCAGGGTGAACGACTCCCCGGAAATCGCCGACGAAGCCTTGATGCTGGCCTATGCCGCCGGCGACACCAGCGCTTTCGAACAGTTGTATTCGCGTCACCGCACCCGACTCTATCGCTTCCTGCTGCGTCAGGTCCGCGACCCGGCCCTGGCCGACGAGTTCTTCCAGGACATCTGGCAGCGCGTGATCACCGCACGCGAAGGCTGGAAGCCCGAGGCTGCCTTCACCACCTGGCTGTTCCGGATCGCGCACAATCGCCTGACCGATCACTGGCGTGCGCTCAAGCATCGTCCACCGGCACCTGCCGATGGTGATGAACGCGCCGCAAGGGTGCCCGACCCGGATACGCCGGAACGCAATCTTTCCGAATTCGAGCAGCGGCGGCGCCTGCAGCTCGCCCTGGCCGAATTGCCCGAGGACCAGCGCGAGGTCCTGCAACTGCGTCTGGAACAGGAACTGTCGCTTGAGGAAATCGGTCAGATCACCGGTGTAGGCCGGGAAACGGTCAAATCGCGTCTGCGCTACGCGATGGACAAGTTGCGCACGAGACTGAACGAATGAACCATCATCCCTCCGAGCCCCTGACCCAGGAAGAGCGCGAGCTGGCCCAGCTCATCGCACGCGTGAGTCCGCACGGCGAGCCTCCGACCGCGTTGGACGCGAAAATACTGGCCGCCGCGCATGCCGCGGTCACCCGCAGGCCTGGACGCACGCAGAAACCGCGCTGGCCGATGGCGATGGGCCTGGCTGCTTCGGTGGTCTTTGCCGTGGGCATCGCCTGGCAATTGCGCCCGATGCAACCCGCAGGCCCCATGGCGTCGGAAGCCCCGGCCGCTGCCCCCGCCGTTGCGGCTACAGCGGCGAAAGCAGAAGCGGAGCCCATGACGGCAGCTGCGCAACCCTTGCATGTGGAAGCAGTAGCGCAGGATTCCGTGGCGGCCGACGTTCCGATGCCCATCGCACCCCCGCCGCCCCCGCCTTCGAAATCATTGCCACCGCAAACCGTGGCCATACCCCGGCCCCCGACCCGTAGTCCCCCACCGCCGCCCCGGATCCAAAACCAGAACCAGAACCAGAACCAGAACCAGAACCAGGCACAGGAAAACACGCGCTTCCGTTCCCCGAATGCGCCACCGCCGCCCGTGCCGACCGCTGCGGTCATGGCCGCCCCGGCGATGACCGCAGCGGAGCCTGCCGCCGATGCACCGGTGGCGTTCGCGCCCGAGCCCCGGGACGCGGACGCGGCCGCTGCCGAAGGCCTGATCGCGAATGAAGCCGCGGGTTACTCGGCTGCCCGTGCTGCGGCGGCGAAGCAAAATTCCGCCCGGACAGAAAAGAAGGCCAGTGCGGCCGCTCGCGAACAGGAGCGTGGAGTGCAGGATCGCAACCCACAGGACCGCTACGCACGGGATCGCGCCACCCTGGATCACGTCGAAGTCACCGGCTCGCGCCTGAGGCGCACCGACTTGCAGGTCCCGGTCTCCGATGATGCCCGGCTTACGGTGGAAGAATGGCTGGAGCGCGTGCGCACCCGCTATGGCCTGGGCGATGCGGAGGCGGCCAAGCGGAGCCTGTTGCTGTTCGTCCGCGAGCATCCCAGCGAGGCCGTGCCAGGCGACCTGGAACCCCTGCTGGAAAAATGAGCGATACCCTGGCCGCGGCCGCGACGCATGTCCTTGAGGTCAAGCACAGCCGGTTAATCGCGCAGGCTGCGCCGGCAACTTCGCCGGAGGCAGCCCTGGCCTTCCTCGCCCAGGTCGCCGATCCCGAAGCGACCCACAATTGCTGGGCCTACCGTATTGGCACCGAATACCGCTCCAGCGACGATGGGGAGCCCTCCGGCACCGCCGGCCGGCCGATCCTGGCGGCGATCGAGGGCCAGGGCTGCGACCAGGTAGTGACCGTGGTTACCCGATGGTATGGCGGGATCAAGCTCGGCGCGGGCGGCCTGGTTCGTGCCTATGGCGGCGCGGCGGCCGAATGCCTGCGTCGCGCGCAACGTCGCCCTCTGGTTGCGCTGCGTGAGGTCACCGCCATCTGTCCGTTTGATGACCTCGGCAGCGTGCACGCCGCGCTGGCCACCTGGTCTGCGGAGAAGATAAGCGAGCATTTCCACGAAACCGGCGCCGACCTGCGCTTGCGCCTGCCCGCGGTGCACCTGGATGCCTTGAAAAACCACCTGCGCGACGCCACCCGTAACCGTGTGCGCTTCGCCGAATCGGATGCCGAATGACCTCTCCTGCCGTTGATTCCTCCGACGCGACAACCGCAAAACCAGATTCAGCGCCGGAAACTGCCGTCAAGCCCAAACCAAAGCTAGGCAGCCTGCGCGCCCTGTGGCCGTTCGTACGGCGGCATACCGGCCTGTTCGTGGCGTGGCTGATCGCCTTGGCGGCAGCCTCGGCTGCGACCCTGAGCCTGCCCATGGCGGTCAGACAGATCATCGACCAGGGATTTTCCAGCGGCACCAATGTCGACCGCGCCTTTCTTTCCCTGTTCGGGGTGGCGGTGCTGTTGGCCTTGGCCAGCGCAACGCGGTTTTATTTCGTGTCGCTGCTGGGTGAAAAGGTCGTCGCCGACCTGCGCAAGGAACTCTATGGGCACCTGATCGGCCTCGGCGCCGGTTTCCACGACCGCACCCGCAGCGGCGAACTGGTCTCGCGCCTGTCCGCCGACAGCGAACTGCTGCGCAACGTAGTCAGCACCAGCATGTCAGTGGCTCTGCGCAGCAGCGTGACCGTGATCGGCGGCCTGGTCCTGTTGTTCGTCACCAGTCCACGTCTTGCCTCGTTTGCATTGATCGGCATTCCGGCGGCGGTATTGCCGATCGTCCTGGGCAGCCGGCGGCTGGGGAAAATATCCCGGGCCAGCCAGGACCGGGTGGCGGATGCCAACAGCCTCGCCAGCGAGACCCTGGGCGCGGTTCGCACGGTGCAATCGCATGCGCGCGAACCCTATGAACGCGACCGCTTCGGCAGCGCGGTCGCAACCGCCGTGGAAACCGCACGCAAACGCATCCGCGCGCAGGCCTGGGTCACCGCTTCGGCCATCACCCTGGTGTTCGGCGCGATCGTGCTGATGCTTTGGACCGGGGCGCATGACGTGATCGCCGGCGACATGAGCAAGGGCACCCTGGCCCAGTTTGTCGTCTACGCCCTTATCGTCGGCGGTTCCGTGGGTGCCTTGGCGGAAGTGTGGAACGACTTGCAACGCTCTGCCGGCGGCATGGGCCGGATCACCGAACTGCTGCAGGAAACCTCGGACATCGTTGCGCCTGCCCACCCGCGGCCCCTGCCGACCCCGCTGCAGGGCGACATCCGCTTCGACAACGTGGTTTTCCACTATCCTTCGCGCCCCGACCTGCCGGCGCTCGATGGTTTCGACCTGCAGATCAGGCCAGGTGAGACCCTGGCCCTGGTGGGCCCGTCCGGCGCCGGCAAGAGCACGGTGTTCTCCATGCTGCTGCGTTTCCACGATGCGCAGTCCGGCGGCATCCGCATCGATGGGGTCGACCTGCGCGAACTGGATCCGTCCGACTTGCGTGAGCACATCGCCCTGGTCCCGCAGCAACCGACGATCTTCGCCACCACTGCCGCAGAAAACATCCGCTACGGCAAGCTCGATGCCAGCGATGCCGAACTGCAGGCTGCAGCCGAATCGGCCGAGGCCATCGATTTCATCCGCGAATTGCCGGAAGGTTTCGCCAGCGAACTGGGCGAACGCGGCGCGCGCCTGTCCGGTGGCCAGCAACAACGAATCGTCATCGCCCGTGCGCTGTTGAAGGACGCGCCGATCCTGTTGCTGGACGAGGCGACTTCGGCACTGGACGCGCAGAGTGAGCGCGCGGTGCAGCATGCGCTTGAAAGGTTGATGGAAGGCCGCACCACGCTGGTGATCGCACACCGGTTGTCGACGGTATTGAAGGCCGACCGCATCGTGGTCATGGACCGCGGCCGCATCGTCGCCCAGGGCACGCATGCGGAGTTGATCGCGCAGGACGGCCTGTATGCAGAACTGGCGAGATTGCAGTTCATCGATTGAAACTGCAGGAGCGTCCCATGGGCGCAAGCTCTTCGGTGGATCGTGGATGCGGGACGGAGAGCTCGCGTCCAATGGGCGCACCTGCGCCCCCCGCAGGTGCCGCTTCCACGGGTTTCAGGCACGTGAGCTTCGCGCTTCATGGGCAGAAGCTTGAAGCTTCATGACCAGCAACCTCACGCTTCATGCGGGA
>JBDTPP010000052.1:0-19344 GCA_039932615.1 Pseudoxanthomonas sp. | reverse complement strand
AGCGCGGGGTGCCGTGGGGCATTTCCGAATCCGGCTACAACACCGTCGATGCGCGGATGAATTACCAGTACCGCGCCTTCGGTGTGCCCGGGCTGGGATTGAAACGCGGCCTCGGCCAGGACCTGGTGATCGCGCCGTACGCCACCATGATGGCGTTGATGGTGGCACCGGAAGCGGCATGCCAGAACCTGCAACGCCTGAGCGCGATGGGTTTCGGCGGGCGCTACGGCCTTTACGAGGCCATCGATTACACCCCGGGCCGGGTGCCGCGCGGGCAGGACCATGCGCTGGTGCGCTCGTTCATGGCTCATCACCAGGGCATGGGTTTCCTGGCCCTGGATTACCTGTTGCGCGACCAGCCCATGCAGAAACGCTTCATGGCGGATGCGGAGTTCCAGGCAACGTTGTTGTTGCTGCAGGAGCGCATCCCGCGCACCGGCGTGTTCCATCCGCACGAGGCCGAGGCGGCCGGCGCGCGGGTCTCACAGGCGGTCAACGAAACCCAGCTTCGCGTATTCCGCAATCCCGATGCCGCGCGGCCGGCCGTGCAGATGCTGTCCAACGGTCGTTACCACGGCCTGCTGACCAGTGCCGGCGGTGGCTACAGTCGCTTGCGCGACATGGCGGTGACCCGCTGGCGCGAGGACGGTACCCGCGATAACTGGGGAATCTTCTGCTACCTGCGCGACGTGGACAGCGGCGAATACTGGTCGGCCGCGCACCAGCCGACCTGCGTGCCGGTGGACCAGTACGAGGCGATCTTCTCCGATGCCAAGGCCGAGTTCCGCGGGCGCAAGCGCGGCTACGACATGCATCTGGAAGTCGCGATTTCGGCCGAGGACGACATCGAGTTGCGCCGGCTCACCGTCCGCAACCGCTCGCGTCGCACCCGTACCATCGAGATCACCACGTATGCCGAAGTGGTGTTGGCCTCGTCGATCTCCGACGAGATGCACCCGGCTTTCAGCAACTTGTTCGTGCAGACCGAAATAGCGCGCGACAAGCAGGCCCTGTTGTGCACCCGGCGTTCGCGTTCGCACGACGAGGTGCCACCGTGGATGTTCCATCTGGTGGCTGCGCATGACGCCGATATCGACGCGATTTCCTACGAGACCGACCGTGCGCGCTTCCTCGGCCGCGGCAACACCCCGCGCACGCCAGTGGCGTTGACGTCGCTGGAAGCACTGTCGGATTCGTCAGGTTCAGTGCTGGACCCGATCATCGCGATCCGTTGCCGCATCACCCTGGCGCCGGAACAGACCGCGATGATCGACATGGTCACCGGTGTCGGTGTCGACCGCGAGGATTGCGGCGTGCTGATAGATCGCTATCGCGACCGGCGCCTGGCCGACCGCGTGTTCGACCTGGCCTGGACCCACAGCCAGGTGGTGCGCCGGCAGATCAACGCCTCGCAGGCCGATGCCCAGCTGTATGAACGCTTGGCGGGATTGATGGTTTTCGCGCATCCACTGCTGCGCGCCGACAATGCGGTGCTGATGCAGAACCGGCGTGGACAATCGGGATTGTGGGGACATTCGATTTCCGGCGACCTGCCCATCGTGCTGGTGCAGATCGCCGATGCGGCCAACATCGAACTGGTCCGGCAGATGGTCCAGGCGCATGCCTACTGGCGCCTGAAGGGACTCAACGTGGACCTGGTGATCTGGAACGAGGACCAGGCCGGCTATCGCCAGCAACTGCAGGAACAGATCCTGGGCCTGGTATCGGCCGGGCCCGAAGGCAACGTACTGGACCGGCCAGGCGGCATCTTCGTGCGCCCGGCGCAGCAGATTTCCCAGGAAGACCGGGTGCTGCTGCAAACGGTGGCGCGGGTGATCGTCAGCGACCAGAACGGCACCCTGGCTGCGCAGGTCGCCAAGCACATGGCGCCCGAGCGCACCATACCGCTGCTGTTCGAAGACAGCGCGCCAGCGCTGCCCGGGCCTGCCCCGCTCACCGGGCACGCCATTTCCGGATTGCCGCCCAAAGTGGATCCCGCGGACGGCGACGATCCCTGGCCGTTCCAGGCGGTGGCTGACGAATTCCTGTTCGATAACGGTACCGGCGCTTTTTCCGCCGATGGGCGCGAGTACGTGATCGTGATGCGCGAGGGCGAAACGACCCCGGCGCCCTGGTCCAACGTGATGGCCAACGCGAAACTGGGCAGCGTGGTCAGCGAAAGCGCACCGGGCTATACCTGGTTCGAGAATGCGCACGAATTCCGGCTCACGCCCTGGCACAACGACCCGGTCGCAGACACCGGCGGCGAGGCGTTCTACCTGCGCGACGAGGACAACGGCCGGGTCTGGTCGCCGATGCCGCTGCCGCGCCGTGGGTCGGGTGCATATCGCACGCGCCATGGCTTTGGTTACAGCGTTTACGAACACGTGGAAGACGGCATCGCCAGCGAATTGTGGGTGTACGTGGCGCTGGAGGATGCGGTGAAATTCTCGGTGCTCAAGTTGCGGAATCTATCCGGCCGCGCGCGCAGGCTGTCGGCAACCGGTTATGTGGAATGGGTGCTGGGCGACATCAAGATCAAGTCGCAGATGCACGTGGTCAGCGAACTGGACAGCGGCAGCGGCGTGCTGACGGCGCGCAATCCGTACAACACCGAGTTCAGCGGAAGGGTCGCCTTCTTCGATGCGGACGGCCCAGGCAGGGACGGTGCGCAAAAGCGCAGCTTCACCGCCGACCGCAACGAATTCATCGGCCGCAATGGCAGCCTGGCCGATCCGGCGGCGCTGAAACGCGAGAAGCTGTCAGGCAGGCTGGGCGTCGGACTGGATCCGTGCGCCGCGATCCAGGTGCCGGTGAACCTGGCCGAGGGGCAAGCCGATGAAGTCGTGTTCCGCCTCGGCGTGGGCAGCGATACCCGCGCGGCGCTGCAATTGGCGCAGCGGGTCAAAGGCGGCAGCGCCGCCCACGATGCGCTGGACAACGTCCGCATCCACTGGCTGGACGTGCTGGGCGCGTTGCGGGTCAAGACCCCCGATGCCAGTGTGGATGCATTGGCCAATGGCTGGCTGCTGTACCAGACGCTTGCCTGCCGCTACGTCGCCCGCAGCGGCTACTACCAGTCCGGCGGCGCGTTTGGTTTCCGTGACCAGTTGCAGGACGTGATGGCCCTGGTCCATGCCAAGCCGGCACTGACCCGGGAACACCTGCTGCTCAGCGCCGCGCACCAGTTCCCGCAGGGCGACGTGATGCACTGGTGGCATCCGCCGCAGGGTCGTGGCGTTCGCACGCGCTGTTCCGATGACTACCTGTGGCTGCCGCTGGCCGCGTGCCGCTACCTCAAGGTGACCGGTGACGTGGGCGTGCTCGACGAGAAAGTGCGCTACATCGAAGGACGCCCGGTCAACCTGGACGAAGAGTCCTACTACGACATGCCGGTGGCATCCCACCTGCAGCAGTCGTTCTACGACCACTGCGTCCTTGCCCTGAAGCGCGGCACCGAATTGCTGGGCGAACGCGGCCTGCCGCTGATCGGCACTGGCGACTGGAACGACGGCATGAACCGGGTCGGCGAAGCCGGCCAGGGCGAAAGCGTATGGCTGGGTTTCTTCCTGTACGACGTGCTGGAACGCTTCGGCGACGTTGCCCTGGGGCGGGGCGATCAGTTGTTTGCCAGCTATTGCGCCGAATCCGCGCGGACCCTGCGCGGGAACCTGGAGGCGCATGCCTGGGATGGCGAATGGTACCGGCGCGCCTGGTTCGACGATGGCACACCGCTGGGCTCCACCCACAGCGACGAATGCCGGATCGATTCCATTTCGCAAAGCTGGTCGGTGCTGTCCGGTGCCGCCGATCCGGCGCGCGCGCGACAGGCGATGGACTCGCTGGACAGGTTTCTGGTCAAGCGCGAGGCAGGCCTGATCCAGCTGCTGGAGCCACCGTTCGACAAGACTCCGCACGACCCCGGTTATATCCGCGGCTATGTGCCCGGCGTGCGCGAGAACGGCGGCCAGTACACCCATGCCGCCGTCTGGTCGGCAATGGCCTTCGCCCATCTGGGTGATCGAGGGAAAGCCTGGGAATTGGCGCGGATGATCAACCCGATCCACCATGCGGGCGATGCCGAGGCCACGGCCGTGTACAAGGTGGAGCCGTACGTGCTCGCCGCCGACGTGTATGCGGTGGCGCCGCATGTCGGACGCGGCGGCTGGACCTGGTACACCGGCTCGGCCGGCTGGATGTACCGGTTGCTCACCGAGTCACTGCTCGGCTTGCATCGCGAAGGCAACCACCTGCTGCTGAAGCCTTGCATTCCCGCCGACTGGAACGAGTACACGCTGCACTACCGCCACGGCGAGAGCATGTACCTGATCACCATCACCCAGGTCGACGTCGGGGAAGCAAGCTTGAGCGTGGATGGCTTCGCCCAGGCAGGCCTGCGTTTCGAACTGGTGGACGACGAATCGATCCATCATGTCGCAGCCACCTGGCCGCGACCGGGCTGATGGACGAGCGCCTGCGGCTGGAGGCGGAGCTGGAGAACCTGCAGCGGATGCTGTCGCCGTGGCGCCAGCAACTGCGCCACGAGGCGCAGTTCTGGCCCCAGTTCGATGCGCTGGCCAGCGAGATCCTGGCCCGTGCCGAACCGGCGGACCGCGACTACGCGCAACAGCGCCTCGACGAGATGCTGGCCGAACAAGGATTGAACCCGCATCGCGATTGACCCCGCTCGATGATGTGGACGCGACGCAATCGCGAAAGCAAACTCCTGGGCGATTCTTCGCGACTTTCGCCCCGAAGGAAGTCCCCTGGGGGGACGTCGCTACCACGGATCTTGCCTTTCGCGATTGCGTCGCTCCCGCATCGTGGAAATCAGGCAGGCCGCAGGGTCAACGCATCAGAACTGGAAGCGCACGCCGGCATACACCGATCGCGGCGCACCCGGCTGCAGGATGGCGTCACCGACACCCGTGCGGTTGCGCACGCTCATCGCGCCTACGTAGTCCTTGTCGAGCAGGTTCCTGACTTCGCCGAACAATTCCCAGCGGTCGCCCTGGATGCCGGCGCGCAAGCCGACCAGGCTGTACGAACCGATCCGGTAGCTGTTGCTGAAGTCGGCGTATCGCGAGCCCACCAGGTCGAAGGTCGGGCCGGCGAAGAAGCCTCCCTGGTTGCGGTACATAACCTCGCCACGTACCGCATAGTCCGGCGCGGCAGGAAGCGTGTTGTTGCCGTAGACGGACTCACCATTGAAGCTGAAATCGTTGTACGTAGCGCTGACCAGCGGCTCGATCCGATGGGCACCGCCAGCGAACGGGAAGCTCGCGCCCAGCAAAGCCTCGACGCCGGCATGGGTGGTGCGATCTACGTTGGTGGACAGGCTTGTCCCCGGAGCCAGTGGATCGTCGACGGACAGGATCTCGTCGCGGATCTGCGCGTAGTACAGCGAAACGTCCCAGTGCCAGCGCGTTGCATCGACCGATGCCGCAGTGGCGCCACGCAAACCCAACTCGACCACAGAACCGTGCATCGCATCCAGGGTGTTGTCGTTGCCACGCACGTCGTCCTGCAGTTCGAAGGTCGTCGGCGCTTCATACAGCCGGCTGATGCTCGCGAACGCCTCATTGTCCGCGCTGAGTGCATGGAGCACGCCGACCCGCGGATTGAACGAGGAATAGTCGCGCTTCGGATTGCGCAGCGTGCCGCTGGCCAAGTCCGTGTTGCGCACGTCACGGCCCGTAGCGATGCCCTGCGCACCGTAGACGAGCGTCCAACCGGCTGCAAATTTCCAGCGATCCATCAGGAAAAGTTCGGCACTGTCGGAACGGTTGTCGATGATGCCGGTCTGTCCGTTGCGGCGTCCGCCATCGTTGCGGTAGTTGCCACCTTGTTCATGCGTGTCGGCCAGGTTGAAGCCCGCCAGCACGTCATGCTCGCCCAACTTGACGTTGTACCGAAGCATGCCGCCCCAGGTGCGTTGGTCGGTGTTCTTCAACAGGCTGAATACTTCCACCGGCGGGTTGGGGCCAGGGCCGTCGAAATCCACCAGAACCTTGTCGACGATCGGGTGGTACAGGTGCTGGTCCTCGTAAGACAAGCCGAACTCAAGACGGCCGCCAGCGTCGGGGTTCCAGTTGCCTTTGGCGGCCAGGCGGTCGGTCTTCACGTTCAACTGGAAGTTGCCGGTGATCGCCGAAGGGTTGGCCTGTCCGGGGTCTTCCTGGAACTGCTCACGGGTCAACGCACCGGCCAGTTCTTCCTTGTTGTCGACATGGGTGGCGAACAAGCGCAGATCGAAATTCTCCGCAACCTGCCAGGCGCCGTTGGCATACAGGCTGTAACGCTCCTGCCGGCTGTGCTCGCGATAGCCGTCCCGGCTTTTACCCTCGAACGTGACCTGCCCGTCGAGCTCGCCCGACATTCCACCGGCGGATAGCCGGCCATTGAGTTGCCCGTTACTTCCAGCACCCACGGAAATCTCGAACGGAGAACTGTTGCGTGCCGTGGAAGACACGAAGTCGATCGCGCCCCCCAACGTGCTGGCACCATAAGTCAGCGCATTTGCGCCGTGGGCGACGACCATGTGCCGCGCTGCCAGCGGATCGATGAAACGGTTGTGGTTGTTGCCGTCGGCGGTGCTGACCGGCAACCCGTCCTGGAAAAGCTTGATGCCGTTGCTGTCGTAGTCGGTGGCATCGAGGTTGGAGCCGCGGCTGGAGATGAAGATGGCATCGCCACCGGTTCCGCTCTCGGCCCACAGGCCGGGCACGTAACGCAACGAATCGGCCAGGTTGGTGACGGAACGTTCGTGGAAGGTCTCGCCATCGACGACGCTGACGCCGCCGGGGGTCAAAGCGCGCTCGACCTGGAGGTCGTCGAGGTCGGGCGCTTGTACCTGGATCGTGTCGAGCGTGGTCGGTTTCGTTTGTTCGGCGGCAAGGGCGAAGGCAATGGGGAAAATGGCCATGGCGATAGCCACAGCCAGGCGCGACGAATGCTTCGCCGCGCACACGGGTGCGTAAACAGGAACGGGCATGGGAACTCCAAAAGCACAAGGACGGCGGCAGTCATGCCGCGCTGGAAGGAATCAGGACTTGTGTTTCAGAGGGCGAGCGGTGGACCGCGGGAGCCGAGGCCCGGGAAGACGGAGGAGGATCGGAAGGAAAGCGACAGCGACGCGGCAACAAGGTTCGCCAGGACCCGCGGGAACAGCAACGCCAGCGTCAACAGCAGCAGCGCGGTCCCGGCCAGCAGCGTGCAATAGGCGCAGTCCGCGCCCATGCCGGAATGGTCTGGCGCCGGCACCTTGCTGAGACCGGTGCTGGTGCTGCCCAGCCACGCGGTGACATCCACGCTTTTCAGGCCGGCGGCGGTACAGATTTCGGTCAGCCCCGGCATCAGCTGCTGCAGCGCATCGCCCTTCGCCCATCGGCTGATCACCGGGGCGAACGCCATCAGCAGCACGGCGATGAACGCCAGTCGGGACATGGATCGCTGGAAGATGCGGTTGCGCGGCATGTCGCGGATTCTACCGTGAATGCACCATGCATTCGTCTGTCGGAGGGGCTTCAGCCCCGACGATATTCCTGCGTATGAGCGACATGATTCGCCAAAGCAGGATCAAGCGTTGTTCCTTCGCGACTCACGTCGCTCCTGCACTAGGTTGCGATGCCATCGGCAGGAAGAGCGTCGGGGCTGAGGCCCCTCCTACGCCTCGCAGGAAGGCCTCTTGGGGGACAGGAGTCGGGCTGATTCGCCCAGGTAAAACGGGATGGCTTCGCAGCCATCCCGTTGGTCGATCATGTGTTGCGGATAACGCTTACTTCAAACCGCGATTCTCCAGCAGCGGTTCCACACTGGGGTCCTTGCCGCGGAAGTCGCGGTACAGGGTGGCCAGGTCGACGGTGTTGCCGCGCGACAGGATCTTGTCGCGGAAGATCTGCCCGTTCTCCTCGGTCATGCCGCCATGCTCCTTGAACCACTCGAACGCATCGTCATCCAGTACTTCTGACCAGAAGTAGGCGTAGTAGCCGGCCGAGTAACCGCCACCCCAGATATGATCGAAATAGCTGGTGCGGTAGCGCGGCGGCACTTCGGCCAGGTCGACCTTGAACTTCTTCAGCGACTCCGCTTCGAACTTGTCCACGTCCTGCAATGGCGCGTCGGCCGGCAGCGTGTGCCAGGCCAGGTCGAGCAAGGCGGCAGACAGGTACTCGGTGGTCGCGTAGCCACTGTTGAACTTGCCGGCTTTCTTGATCTTGTCGACCAGCGCCTGCGGCATCGGCTCGCCGGTCTGGTAGTGCTTGGCGTAATTGGCGAATACCTTCGGATCCGAGGCCCAGTGCTCGTTGAACTGCGACGGGAACTCGACGAAATCGCGCGAGGTACTGGTTCCTGCGATCGACGGATACTTCACCTTCGAGAACATGCCGTGCAGCGCATGGCCGAACTCATGGAACATAGTGGTGACGTCGTCGTAACTCAGCAGCGCCGGCTGGCCAGCGACCGGCTTGGTGAAGTTGCAGACGTTGTAGACCACGGGCTTGGCCCCGGTCAGTCCGTCCTGCTCGACAAACACGTCCATCCACGCGCCACCGGACTTGCTGTCGCGCTTGTAGTAGTCGGTGTAGAACAGGGCCAGCGAGCTGCCGTCCTTGTCGAACACTTCGTACACCTTCATGTCCGCGTTGTAGGTCGGGATGTCCGTCCGCTCCTTGAAGGTGATGCCGTACATCTGCGTGGCCGCGTAGAACACGCCGTTGTGCAGCACGTTGTCCATCTCGAAGTACGGCTTGATCTGCGATTCGTCCAGATCGAACTCGGCCTTGCGCACCTGTTCGGCATAGAAGTCCCAGTCGGACGCTGTCAGCTTGAATCCGGGGGTCTTGGCCTCCGCGGCCTGCTTGTCGATCACCGCCTGGATCTTGGCGATCTCGCCACGCGCCTTGCCGGTAGCCGCGGGCACGGTATCGGTCAGCAGCTTCAGCGCCTTGTCCGGGCTGATCGCCATCTGGTCGGCCAGGCTGTAGGCGGCATAGGTGTCGAAGCCGAGCAGCTTGGCCTTCTGCGCGCGCAGCTGGGCCAGGCGCTGGATGATCTTGCGGGTGTCGTTGGCGTCGCCGTGCTCGGTACGGGTTTCCGAGGCTTCAAGCACTTTCGCGCGCAGCTCGCGATCCTTCAACGAGGCGAGCACCGGTTGCTGGGTGGTGTTCTGCAGTGCGAGCAGCCACTTGCCATCGAGCTTGCGTGCGCTTGCATCCTGCGCAGCCGAGGCGATGTCGCCTTCGGACATGCCATCGAGCCTGGCCTTGTCGTCGACGACTACGGCACCGGCAGCCGCAGCGGCAACCAGCTTGGTGTGGAACTCGGTCGACAGCGTGGTTTCCTCCACGTTGAACTTGCGCATCTGGTCCTTGTCGGCATCGGACAGCTGGGCGCCGGCGCGAACCAGTTCCTGGTAGTCACGTTCAACCAGGCGCAGTTGCTCCGGATCAAGCTTCAAGGTGGCGCGCGCGTCGTAAACGGCCTTCACCCGGGCAAAGAGTTTCGGATCCAGCGCGATCTCGTCCTGGTGGGCGGCCAGCTTCGGCGCGACTTCCTCCTGGATCTTCTGCCGTTCCGGATTGGTATCGGCCTGGACCAGGCCGAAGAAGATCCGGGAGACGCGGCTGAGCGTTTCGCCGGTGCGCTCCTGGGCTTCGATGGTGTTCTCGAAGGTGGCCGGCTCCGGGTTGTCGGCGATCTTGCGCATCTCGGCCAGGTGCAGCTTCATGCCTTCCTCGAACGCCGGCAGGTAGTCGGCGTCCTTGATCTTGTCGAACATCGGCGCGCCAAACGGCAGCGTGCTGGGGACCAGCAGCGGATTCTCGGCGGCGGCGGGCGTGGTGGCGGGCGTGTTCGCGGGGGTGTCTTGGGTCACGGCTTCGGGTTTGTTTCCGGTGCAGGCGGCGAGGGCCAGGCTGATGGCGGCGGCGAGGAGGACGTTGCGCGGCATTGGGCTTTCCAGGGGCAGGGAACAAGCCGAGTAGCCTAGCGCGATGCCACCGCGAACACATGTGTCGCAAGTACGAACCGATCCAGCATTCAGCAAAAGAGCGTGGGAGCGGCATCCTGCCGCGAGCTCTTCTGGATTCAGGTGTGGAACTAGGAAGCTGGGGCGAAGATCAAGAGCTCGCGGCAGGATGCCGCTCCCACACAACCCCATCAATTTAAGTGGTGCCGTGATTCCTGCCCTGCCACGGCCGGTACCAGGCGCGGATCGCGGCCATGTCGGCGTCGGCGTCGGCGGTCGGCTGGAACACGGCCGATATGCCGATGGTCTTTTCCGGGTAGTGGAAATAGGCCATCACGATGGGCACCTCGGCGACACGGGCGATCTTCCAGAAACCGCTCTTCCATTTCTCCACGCGCTTGCGCGTGCCTTCCGGCGTCAGCGTGAACCAGATGCGGTCGAAGCTGCGGATGATCGCGATCGCCTGCTCCACCGTGCCCTGCGGCGAGCTGCGGTTCACCGGCATGGCACCCAGCCTGCGCAGCAGCGGCCCCAACGGCCACCAGAACAATTGCGCCTTGCCCAGCACGCGGACCTCCAGGCCCAGTGCCAGTTTCGCGGCCATGCCCCAGAACCCGTCCCAGTTGGACGAATGCGGGGCCACGATCAAGACCGCCTTGGCCAGGTCAGGAATCGGGCCGACCACGCGCCAGCCGCCCAACCTCAACGCGGTCCGGCCCAGCCAGCGGGCGAAGCGGCTCGGCTTCACCTGCGGCATGCGCGGCGGAATGGCAGGAATCACCTCCCTTGCATCATTCAATCGGTCTCTCCCTTGGTGGATCGCCCACGCTTGATTTCAGCACGCCCGCGCTTGGCGTCGAGCCTGCGCAGTTTGGAGCCGTACGAGGGCTTGGTGGCAATGCGTTTCTTCGGCGCCACCAGGCCCGTGGCGATGAAGGCAGACAGGCGTTCGCGCGCATCCTGGCGGTTGCGATCCTGGGTGCGGAAGCGCTGCGCGTCGATGACCAGTACGCCGTCGTCGGTGATGCGCCGGTCGCGCTTGGCCAGCAGGCGTTCGCGCACCGGTTCGGGCAGCGACGGCGAACCGGCCAGGTCGAAACGCAATTCCACCGCGGTCGAAACCTTGTTGACGTTCTGCCCGCCGGCGCCACTGGCGCGCACGAAGCGTTCGACCAGTTCGGCTTCCGGTATCGCCAGCGCGGGCGTGATCTCGAGTGCGTCGCTCCCCATCGGCCAATTGTAGGCAATGCCGGCGCCGCTGGCTTGCGCAGGACGTCGCGGGATCCCGTTTAACCGGTCATTTACCAAAAGCTAGGCAAACTCCGGACTCGCTCCACCTTTGCGGATTCCTGCATGCCCGTTCGATACATGCTTCTTCGATGCCTGCTGCCGCGCCTGATGCTGGCCACCTGCCTGGCCCTGTCTGCGTTCGGCGCTGGCGCAGCACCACCGTCGGACCAGGACATCGAGCGGCTGCTGACCGCCTCACGCGCGCAGGGCATGCTCGACGCGATCCTGCCGCAGATGGAAGCCATGCAGCGCCAGCAGTTCGAGCAGATCACCGCCGGCAAGGACCTCAGCGCCGAGCAGAAAGCGGAGATCGAACGCCTGCACGTGCGTACCAGCGAGATCCTGCGCCGCTCGTTGAGCTGGCAGGAAATGCGTCCGCTGTACATCGACGTCTACAAGAAGACCTTCAGCCGCGAAGACGTCAGGGCCATGGCGAAGTTCTACGAAAGCCCGGCCGGCAAGTCGCTGCTGGACAAGACCCCCGCGCTGATGCAGAACCTGATGGGCGCAGTGCAGCAGAAGGTGCTGCCGCTGCTGGAAGACCTGAAGACCGAGCTGGACACGGTGGCAGTAGAGCCGGTCAAGGCGCCGGCGGTGACTCCGCCGCAGACGCGCCGGAAAAAGAAGAAATAGCCCCGTACTGTAGAAGCACTCCCCGGGCGCGAGCTCTTCGTCGCGACCTCGGGAAGATCAAGAGCTCGCGCCCACGGGGCGCTCCTAAGCCCCGAAGGAAGTCGCCTTGGGGGACAGGTGCAACTCGGCCTTGGGCGGCAGGCGCCAGTCGATTGGCGTCTTGCCTTTGTAGGTGAGGAACTGGTTGGTTGCCGAAAAATGCCCGCAACCCATGAAGCCGCGATGTGCCGACAGCGGTGACGGATGCGGCGCACGCAATACGCGATGGCGGCGGGTGTCGATGACCTTGCCCTTGGCTTGCGCATAACTGCCCCACAGCAGGAACACCAGGTCCTCGCGTTGCGTCGCCAGCACCTCGATTACGTGATCGGTGAAACCTTCCCAGCCCTTGCCCTGGTGCACGCCGGCGCGGCCTTCCTCGACCGTCAACACCGAGTTGAGCAGCAACACGCCCTGCCGCGCCCATGGCAACAGGCAGCCATGGTCCGGGCGGGTGATGCCCAGGTCGCTGTCCAGCTCCTTGAAGATGTTGGCCAGCGACGGTGGCACCGGCACGCCGGGCAACACCGAGAAACACAAGCCGTGCGCCTGTCCCGCGCCGTGATACGGATCCTGGCCCAGGATCACCACTTTCACCGCATCGAATGGAGTCGCATCGAACGCAGCGAAAATCTGCGGGCCCGGCGGGAAGATCAGCGCGCCAGCCTGCTTGCGCTGGCGCAGGAACGCGGCGAGTTCGCGCATCTCCTGGCGTTGCAGCCAGTCACCGACGCGGGCCTTCCAGGAGGGTTCGAGTTTGATGTGTTCGTCGATGGACATCGCGAGGGGAGGAACGAGGAATGAGAAGTGAGGAAAGCCTTCGGCTTTTACCCCTTGGGAAAAGGGGGGAGAAGAACTCAAACCAACGTGCGCGTTTCGCCCATGCTGGACACTCGCAACTGGAACAGCACCTTGGTGATCAGCAGGCGCTCCTCGATCGGCTTCAGCACCAGGTCGTTGGCGCCGGCCTGCAGCAGTTCGGACTGGTTGTCACGGTTATCGTCACCGGTCATCACCAGGATCGGCAGGCGGCGCTTGCCGTAACCGAAATCGATGCGCACGCGCTGGACTACGTCACGGCCGCTGAGCTCGCCCTTCAGGGTCACGTCGGTCAGCACAATGTCGAAATGATGGGTGGAATGACCCAGCGACTCGGCGGTCAGCAGGGCGAAGGCATCCTCGGCCTTGAGCACGTGGACGACCTTCAGGTCGTGGCGCTCGAGCATGCGCCTGGTGGTCTCGGCCACGACCCGACTGTCCTCCACGTACAGCACGGTGGCGCCGGCGACGGGCGCGGGCTGCACGTAGCCGCGGATGAACACCGCCAGTGCTTCATGACCTAAGGATTTGTCGAAATAGTCGGTGACGTATTCGGTGAAGCGGCGCTCTTCCAGGTGCTGCTGGGCATCGCCCGAGACCACGATGACCGGCACGTAGGCCTGGCCCGCGGATTCGCGCACCGCACGCGCGATTTCCAGGCCGTCGCCATCGGGCAACGCCAATGAAGTGGTGACCAGATGCACGGCGCCTGCGGCCAGCGCCGCGCGCGCCTCGGCGATGCTGGCGCAGCCGATCACCTCGACACCAGGCAGGTCGCGCTTGAGCACGTCGGCGATCATCTTGCGCACCATCTTCGACCCATCGACCACCATCACCCGGGGTGCGTTGCTGATCAGGTGGCGTAGTTCCTGCGGATGCATAAGCGAAGCTCTAGGTCTCGGTCGGTCGGGTTTGACGCAAAAAATGCCCGGTCACGAGCCACGCACCCAGCCAGCCGATCACCGTCGCCGCGAGCACGAAGCCCACTGCGCGCAGGGGATCAAGGCCGCCAAGCGCGAAACCGCTACCGTAGCTTTGCGCCAGTTCGTGCAGCGGCGCGCGCAGAGCATACGCTGCCGCCGCCAGCAGCCCCAGCGCAAGCGCGCCAGCGGCCAGTCCATACCAGGCGCCCAGATAGATGAAAGGACGGCGGATGAAGCCGTCGGTGGCGCCGAGCAATTGCAGCACGCCGATTTCCTCGCGCCGCGACTGGATGTCCAGGCGCACCGTGTTGCCTACGACCAGCAATGCGCCGAGGCCGAACAACGCGGCAAGCACCCAGGCCAGGCGCGCGCCGAAACCGAGCCAGCCCTGCAGGCGTTGCCGCCAGGCCGCGTCGTGTTGCAACAGGCCGGTCTCCGGCAGGTGTTCCAGTGCTGCCACCAGGCCAGCCTCGTCGCCCTTGGGCGTCACGATGAGCAGGCTGGGCAATGGGTTTTCTTCCAGCGCCCCAATCGCATCGCCGAGGCCGCTGCGCGCACGGAACTCGGCCAGGCCCTGGTCGGGAGTGCGTAATTCCAGCCTGGCCACGTCGCCGCGGCCGCGCAGTTCCGTGGCCAGTGCCTGGGCCCGGGTGACCTCGATCTCGGGCTTGAGGAACAGGTCGATCTCGCGCGACTGCTCCACGCTGCCGGCGAAATGCTGCAGGTTGTCCAGGGCCAGGCCAAGTCCCAGCGGCAAGGCCAGCGCCACCGCCATCACCCCGATCGTAAGCAGTGTGGTCCATGGCCGCCGCAGCACCCGGCCCAGGCTGGCGACGAAACTGTAGAGATGCTGGTCCAGCCAGATGCCAAACCCCGAACGCGGCTTGCCCGCCGCGACATTTTCCGTGGCGGCCGTCATTCGGCCAGGTCCGCCGGAGAGATGTCGTCGGTCAACCGGCCGTGGTCGAGGATCAGCACGCGCTTCTTCATGCGCTTGATCAGAGCCAGGTCGTGGCTGACCACCAGCACGCTGGTGCCACGCTCGGGCATCGACGCAAACAGCGACATGATTTCCGCCGCCAGGGTCGGGTCGAGGTTGCCGGTGGGTTCGTCGGCAACCAGCAAGCGCGGCTCGGCGACCATCGCCCTTGCGATGCCGACGCGCTGCTGTTCGCCCGCGGACAGTTGCGAAGGCAACGCCTTCTCGCGATGGCCCAGGCCCATGCGCGCCAAAACTTCGCGCACGCGCTTGCCGATGTCGGCGCGACGGTCGCCACGCAGGATCAATGGCAAGGCGACGTTTTCGCCGACCGTACGTTCGGACAGCAAGCGGTGGTCCTGATGCACGGCGCCGACTTCACGACGATGCAGGGGAACGCGGCCGCCGCGGACCTTCAGCAGGTTGCGTCCGGCGAATACCACCGCGCCACGGCTGGGACGTTCGCTGAGATGGATCAGTTTCAGCAAGGTGCTCTTGCCGGCGCCGGAATGACCGGTGACGAACAACATCTCGCCTTGCGCGACCTCGAAACTCACGTCCGCCAGGGCCTCGTGGCCGCCGGGATATTGCTTGCTGACGTTTTCGAATCGCAGGACGCTCATGGCCGGATTATGCCTTGTTCCCTTCTCCCACCGGCGTCCGGAATATTTGCAGGACCGGGAAGAGCCCGTTTCGCGGTTGATATCGAGTACCGCGCAGCCACCAACGGGGAAGGAAAAATGACGGCTGAGCAAGCTACAACAGCTACGGTCAGCTGCTTCCCTCCTCCGCCCCGTATCAACTACGGGGCAGGCGCTTCAAGCAGCTTTCCAGCCTTGCACTTCCTCCGGTTGCCGGAGGGACAAGGCACAGCAATCAGCCGGACACCAGCGACTTGAGCTTGCGGCCCAGCCTGGTGAGGAACGACGAATTCGCGGCAGCCGGTTTCGCGGCGATTGCCGCAGGCACGGCCTGCACCTGCTGCGATGTCGAAGCCGCGGCATCGGCGCCTTCCAGCGGCATGCCATTGCGACGGCGGCGACGCTTGCGCGGCGCGCGCTCACCCGCGGGCTTGGCTGAGTCCAGGGCCGCGGCGGCCACCGGTGCGGAAACTGCAACGGCGGGAACCTCGCTGCGCGGCGGACGCGGCGGGCGTGGCTTGCCATCGGCGGTGCCGGAACGCGAACGCGTGGCTGCGCCCGGGCCGCGACTGGGACCGCTGCCGCTGCGACCACCCGTACTGGCGCCCGGACGGCCACCACGACGCTGTTCGTCGGCGATGCGCTGTTCGCGCGCTTCCTTGAAAATCGTGCCGATGCTTTCGCCTTCGTCTTCATCCACTTCAGCGCCGGGCTCCGGCGCCGCGCGCGGTGCACGCGGAATGGCGACCAGCAACTCCGCGGTCACTGGTTCCACCGGCAGTTTCTGCGCGATGAACGCCTCGATCTCCGGCAGGCTCTGCGCGTAGATCTCGCAGGCGAAGCTGATCGCGTCGCCCTCGGCGCCCAGCCGCGCGGTGCGGCCGATGCGATGCACGTAGTCTTCCGCATCGAACGGGAGGTCGTAGTTGTAGACATGCGATACGCCGTCGATATGCAGGCCGCGCGCGGCCACGTCGGTGGCGACCAGGATTTCGAGCTGGCCCTTCTGGAAGCGGGCGAGCAGCGATTCGCGCTTCTTCTGCGGCACGTCGCCGGAGAGCACGCCAACCCGATAGCCAGCGCGTTCCAGTGAACGGGCCACGCGTTCCACCCAGGCCTTGGTGTTGACGAAGATCATGGTGCGCGCGCCTTCGCTGCGCGAGAGCAGGCCGATCAGCAGCGGGATCTTTTCCTCGTTGGCCGGGAAATAGACTTTCTGGCGGACCTTGGCGGCGGTGATGAATTCGGTTTCAACCACCAGCTTCTGCGGCTCGTTCATGTGTTCGTAGGCGAGTTCCAGCACGCGGTGGCTGAGCGTGGCACTGAACAACAGGGTCTGGCGCGTGGTGCGCTCCGGCATCTTGCGCAGCAGGAAACGGATGTCCTTGATGAAGCCCAGGTCGAACATGCGGTCGGCTTCATCCAGCACGCAGATCTCGCAGGCGTGCAACGAGACCACCTTGCTCTGCTTCACGTAGTCGATCAGGCGCCCGGGGGTGGCGATGATCACGTCCACGCCCTGGGTCAGCAGTTCGCGCTGCTTGTCGTAATCGACGCCGCCATAGACCAGGGCGAAGCGCAGGCCCAGGTCGGCGCCGAACTTCACCGCATCCTTGTGGATCTGGATGGCCAGTTCCCGGGTCGGCGCCAGGATCAACGCGCGCGGATCCTCGGGCTTGCGGTCGGCCAGCGCCGGACGTGTCAGCAAACGGTTCATCACCGTGACCAGGAAGGCCAGGGTCTTGCCGGTACCGGTCTGGGCCTGGCCTGCGACGTCGCCGCCTGGCAGCGCGACGGGAAGGGTCATGGCCTGGATCGGCGTGGTGCGCGAGAAGCCGGCGGCTTCAAGTCCGGCGAGTAACGCGGGATGCAGGTCGAACGAGGAGAAGGTGATGTCGGTTAGCGGCTTGTCGCTCATGCTTTCTTCTTTAGGCTTTCTTTATGGGAACTTTGGCACGCGCTTGGCGCAGGTCGATGGGCTTGCATCGTCGTCACCGGGGTCGCACACTGCGTTCCATGCCGGTTTGCGCGAAACCCTGGGGGAACCCTTGATCGGGATCGCGGAACGCCCCAGTTTACAGCAATGCGAAGGCCGACATATTCGGCTACCACCGGGCCGCGCCCTCCGCGGACCCCGCAGGAGACCCCCAAAAGTGAGCGATAAGGTGACACACGTCGGCGACGCCGATTTCGAGACGGCCGTGCTGCAGTCTGAGGAGCCGGTCCTGGTCGATTTCTGGGCCGAATGGTGTGGTCCATGCAAGATGATCGCCCCGGTGCTGGACGAACTGGCCCAGGCCTACGAAGGTCGGCTGAAGGTGGTCAAGCTGAATGTCGACGACAACCGCGCCACTGCGATCAAGTACCACGTTCGCAACATTCCGCTGCTGCTGCTGTTCAAGGATGGCCAGGTCCAGGCCACCCAGGTCGGCGCCGTGAGCAAGGGTCAACTGACCCAGATGATCGAAAAAGGCATCGGCTCGGCCGCCTCGACCGCCTGACCTGCAATCCGTGCAGGAGCGCCCCACATGGGCGCGATGCTCGTGGGAGCGGCTTCCAGCCGCGAGCTCTTGATCTTTTTCCTGTCCCAATCGCAAGAGCTCGCGCCCATGGGGCGCTCCTACAGACAAGGACCTGAACGGGTTTCCGTGCGCGGCGCTTGCCGCAGCCGCTTCCCGGTGCTAGTTTCAGTGTCATCCGGCGCCGGGGTCAGCGCCGCACCCATCTGATGGCACCCCTCCCAAGCACCTGCATCTTCCACCCGCCTCGCCGGCATTCGCTGGCGCTCGCAACCCTAGCGAGGAATCGCACCTTTGTCCGATAACACCCCTGAAGCCGGCGACGCCGGCGCTCCTGCCGAGAAGCGTGTGCGCAAACCGCGCGTTGCCAAGGCCGCTCCCACCTCCGAAGCGCCTGCCAGCCCGGCAGCTGCTCCCAGCACCGCTCCTCCGGCTCCCGTCGCGCCACCCGCGCCGCGATCCGAATCCCAGCAACCTGCGGCCGTACCGGCGCAGCCGACGTTGTCGCAGCCGCAATCCCAGGCTGGCAACGCCGCCGAAGGTGGCCAGCCGCCCCAGCATGCGCAAGGCAACCCCCAGGGCGGCCAGCAGCAGGACGGCGAGCAGCGCGACAACAACAACCAGAACCGCTTCCAGAACAACGGTGGCGACAAGAACAACAACCGCCGCGATCGTTTCCGCAATCGTCGTGACCGCGACCAGCAGCAACAGCAGCAGCAACCGCGTGGACGCAATGACGGCCTGCCCGCCGACAACGGCGCCAATGAAGTGTTCGTGCCGCGCGGCCCTGCGCCGGGCGTGCCGGAAGGCTTCCCGCAATATTCGCTGAGCGACCTCAAGCGCATGCCGGCGCAGAAGCTGCTCGACATCGCTGACCTGCTGAGCATCCACGAAGGCGTGGCCCGCGCGCGCAAGCAGGACGTGATCTTCGCCCTGCTGAAAGTGCTGACCCGCCACGGCGAAGGCGTCGCCGCCGACGGCGTGCTGGAAATCCTGCCGGACGGCTTCGGTTTCCTGCGTGCGGCCGAAGCCAGCTACCTGGCCGGCCCGGACGACACCTATATTTCGCCCAGCCAGATCCGTCGCTTCAACCTGCGCACCGGCGATCACCTGAGTGGCCGCATCCGCTTCCCCAAGGATGGGGAACGCTACTTCGCGCTGTCGGTGGTGGACACCATCAATGGCGAGCCGATCGAAGCCAGCAAGGGCAAGGTCCTGTTCGAGAACCTGACCGCGTTGTTCCCGCGCCGCCGCTTCACCCTGGAGCGCGGCAACGGATCCAGCGAGGATATCTCCGGCCGGATCATGGATCTGATGGCGCCGCAGGGCAAAGGCCAGCGCGCGCTGATCGTCTCGCCGCCGAAAGCCGGCAAGACCATCCTGATGCAGCAGATCGCCACCGCGATCACCACCAACCATCCCGACGTGCACATGATCGTGCTGTTGATCGACGAGCGTCCGGAAGAAGTCACCGAGATGCAGCGCACGGTGCGCGGCGAAGTGATCAGCTCTACTTTCGACGAGCCGGCCG
>JBDTPP010000051.1:0-19453 GCA_039932615.1 Pseudoxanthomonas sp. | reverse complement strand
CTGACCGTGGCATGCGCGGCCATCTGCAACATCCGGTCGCGGATCTCGCGCTGGAAGCCGCTCATCACCGACAGCGTGGTGATCAGCACGGTCACGCCCAGGGCGATGCCGAGAATCGAGGCCAGCGAGATGAAGGAAATAAAGCCATTGCGGCGTTTGGCGCGCAGGTAGCGCAGGCCGATGGCGACAGGAATGGGTTTGAACATAGGCCGCTATGGTGCCATCCGCTGGCGCTGTCGCGAAGCGGCCAGGCTGCCAGCGGCCAGACGCAGTTCACGTCGCCGCGCGGCGGGGAGCGTGTCCGGCCACCAGGACAGGCGCCTGCTCCGGCCATCGCGCCCTTGCCAGCGGACGAAAGCCAGGGAGCCGCGCCATTGCACCTCGACCAGGTCTATGGGCGCTCCATCGAGCATGACCGCCAGGTCGTTGCCGGGAAAAAAGAATTCGTGGGCCGGCGATTTCGATTCTCGCCGTGCCCGCCACAGACCAAAGGCCAGGGCCGACAAAGCCAGAGGGCAGGCCGCAAGACGCGGCATTTCAGAGGCCAGTATCGAAAGCGCGCCGAGGATTCCCAGCAACGACAGCGCGCCGCTCACCCAGCGCGAAGGACGCCATTCAAGCCGGCAGCTGGCGGATTTGCTGGATGAGTGAAGCGAGTGTGGCATCGGGACAGTGCTCGTAGCCCATGAACCAGCGCCAGAGCTTATCGTCCTCGCATTCCAGAAGCTGTAGGAAAACACCGCGATCTTCGCCGGAAGCCTGCTTCCACTCGCGGTCGAGATAGCGGCCCAGCAGCTGGTCCAGTTCGCGCATGCCACGCCGGCAGCGCCAGCGCAGGCGCTTGAGCTGGATCTCTTCGCTTTCAGCTATCGGCATGCGCTGATCGCTTTCCCGAGGAAAAACATCCCGGTTGTGTCAGGCCCGGCGCGCCAGCATCAGCTTCTTGATCTCGGCAATGGCCAGCGCCGGGTTCAGACCCTTTGGGCAGGTACGCGTGCAGTTCATGATGGTGTGGCAACGATACAGCTTGAACGGATCTTCCAGTTCGTCCAGGCGCGTGCCGGTGTCCTCGTCGCGCGAATCGACGATCCAGCGGTAGGCCTGCAGCAGGATCGCCGGCCCCAGGTAGCGCTCGCCGTTCCACCAATAGCTGGGACAGGCCGTGGAGCAACACGCGCAAAGGATGCATTCGTAAAGCCCGTCGAGCTGCTTGCGGTCTTCCGGTGACTGCAGGCGCTCACGGGACGGGGCGGCGGTCTGGGTCCGGATCCACGGCTTGATCGAGGCGTACTGGGCGTAGAAATGGGTCAGGTCCGGGACCAGGTCCTTGACCACCTCCATGTGCGGCAAGGGATAGATCGGCACCTCGGTCTTCTGGCAGTCGCTGATCGCGCGCGTGCAGGCCAGGGTATTGGTCCCGTCGATGTTCATTGCGCACGAACCGCAGATGCCTTCGCGACAGGAACGGCGGAAGGTCAGAGTGGGATCGATTTCATTCTTGATCTTGATCAACGCGTCCAGGACCATCGGACCGCACGCGGCCAGGTCGACCTCATAGGTGTCGGTACGCGGGTTCTGGTCGTCGTCCGGGCTCCAGCGATACACCTTGAAGGTGCGTGGATTCTTGGCGCCCGCCGCCGGGAAATGCCTGCCCTTCTGGACCTTCGAGTTCTTCGGGAGCGAAAATTCTGCCATGTCTGTCTTCTATCCCGGATTCAATAAACGCGCGGCTTCGGCGGGACCACTTGCACGTCATCGCTCAACGTGTACATGTGCACCGGTCGGAAATCGAAACTGCAATTGCCCTTGTCGTCAACGTTGACCAGGGTGTGCTTCATCCAATCAGCATCGTTGCGGTCCGGGAAGTCCTCGTGCGCATGCGCGCCGCGGCTCTCGTGGCGCTGTTCGGCTGAATTGATCGTGGCCACCGCGTTCAACAACAGGTTGTGCAACTCATAGGTTTCGATCAGGTCAGAATTCCAGACCAGCGAACGGTCGGAGACCTTGACGTCGTCGAACGAGGCATAGATATCGGCCATCTTGTCGCAGCCTTCCTTCAGCGTCTTGCTGGTGCGGAAGACCGCGGCGTCAGCCTGCATGGTGCGCTGCATCTTGTCGCGGATCACCGCGGTGGGCGTATCGCCGTCAGCGTTGCGCAACTTGTCCAGGTTCGCCAACGCCTTGTCGCAGGCATCGCCGGGCAGCGTGCTGTGGGGGCCGTTGACCTTGATCGTAGCGGCGGCGCGATCGGCGACTGCACGGCCGAAAACCACCAGGTCGAGCAGCGAGTTCGAGCCCAGGCGATTGGCGCCGTGCACTGAAACGCAGGCTGCCTCGCCGATGGCGTACAGCCCGGGCACCACGGCATCTGGATTGTCGCCAACCTTGCGCACCACTTCGCCGTGGTAGTTGGTGGGGATGCCACCCATGTTGTAGTGCACCGTCGGGAGCACGGGAATGGGTTGGGTTGCCACGTCGACGCCGGCGAAGATCCTCGCGCTTTCGGCGATGCCGGGCAGTTTCTCGTGGATGACTTCCGGCCCAAGATGGGTCAGGTCCAGAAGGATGTGGTCTTTCTGCTCGCCGACCCCGCGGCCTTCGCGGATTTCGATGGTCATCGCGCGCGAGACCACATCGCGCGAAGCCAGGTCCTTGTAATGCGGGGCATAGCGTTCCATGAAACGCTCGCCATTGCTGTTGCGCAGGATCCCGCCTTCGCCACGCACGCCTTCGGTGATCAGGCAGCCAGCGCCGTAGATGCCGGTGGGATGGAACTGCACGAACTCCATGTCCTGCAAGGGCAAGCCGGCGCGCAACGCCAGGCCGCCGCCGTCGCCGGTGCAGGTGTGTGCCGATGTGGCACTGAAATACGCGCGACCGTAACCGCCGGTGGCCAGGACTACGCCCTGGGCACGGAACAGGTGCAGGGTACCTTCGGCCATGTCCAGGGCCAGCACGCCCTTGCATGCGCCTTCCTCGTCGAAGATCAGGTCCAGGGCAAAGTATTCGATCATGAAGCGCGCATCGTGCTTCAACGCCTGCTGGTACAGCGTGTGCAGCATGGCGTGACCGGTGCGGTCGGCGGCGGCGCAGGTGCGCTGCGCGGAGGGACCTTCGCCGTACTTGGTGGTCATGCCGCCAAACGGTCGCTGGTAGATCTTGCCTTCCTCGGTACGGCTGAAAGGCACGCCGTAATGTTCCAGCTCAATGATCGCCGGGATCGCCTCGCGGCACATGTATTCGATCGCATCCTGGTCGCCCAGCCAGTCCGAGCCCTTGATGGTGTCGTAGAAGTGATAGCGCCAGTCGTCCTCGCCCATGTTGCCCAGTGCGGCGGAAATGCCGCCTTGCGCTGCGACCGTATGCGAACGGGTCGGGAATACCTTGGTCAGGCATACCGTCTGCAGGCCCTTGGCGGCCAAGCCGAAAGTGGCGCGCAACCCGGCCCCACCGGCGCCGACCACGACCATGTCGTATTTGTGTTCGGTGATCTTGTAAGCGGACATCAATCAGTTCCCCAACGCAATGCGGACCACGGCGAAAACGCTGGCCAGCGCGCCAAGGATGCAGACGAAACGCACCGCGATCTGCGCGGTCAGTGCCAGGCCATGGCTGTGCACATAATCCTCGATGACCACCTGCACGCCCAGCTGCGCGTGCCAGAACATCGCCACCAGGAAGGCGATCAGCAACGTCGCATTCCAGGGCCTGGCGACCGCGTCAGTGGCAGTCAGGTAATCGGCATGCATCAGCCCGATCACGAAGTACAGGAACCAACAGGCCAGGAATACCAGGGCAAGGGCCGTCATGCGCTGGACGAGGAAGTGGTGGGTGCCATGCTTCGCCGAGCCCAGGCCCTGCACGTCCTTCAACGGGGTCCGGTAACGGGCATTCATAGCCAGCCTCCCTTGACAGCGACCGCGCCCCAGATCACCCCGGTCAGCAACAGGCTGCCGATCACCGACAGCCAGCCATTGCGGACAAATGCCGGAATGCTGAAGCCGAAACCCGCATCCTGTGCCAGATGGCGGATGCCATTGAGCAAGTGATAGGCGAAGGCCCAGGTCCAGCCGAACGACACCGCCAGCCCGAACCAGGAACCTGCCAGGCCGCGCACGAATTCCCAAGCCTGTGGACCGGTGGCCATGGCCAGCAATGCCACCGCAATCAGCAGCGCGCCCAGTGTGAGGATGATTCCGGTAGCCCGATGGACAATGGAAGTCGCCATCTGGATCTGCCAGCGGTACACCTGCAGGTGCGGTGAAAGCGGACGTGGTCTGGTCGCCATTCGCTGGGCTCGTTTCTCGGCTGGGCGGTCGTGGAGACCGCGTTGGCTCAATGCTGATCAGAAATCGATGCAGCGTCCGTTTTTTTCCCAATCTCCGTAACGCGTCGGCTCTGGACCGTCGCGACCGCCGATCTCCTTCACCGCCGGCTCCTTCTGCACAGGTTTGCCGACGGGCTGCTGTGTTTCAGGGGCGGGAGTGTCGGTCGGAGCGGCTACGGAAGTTGTTTGGCCTATCATGTGGGTCTCGCTATCCGCAAAATTTTAGTCCTCCGCACCTTGTCTGACAACCTGCCCACTTCCGAAATTTCCCGATTTGCCCTGCCCGACCACGCCGTGATCGCGCTGGAAGGCGCGGATGCGACTGCGTTTGCGCAGGCCCAGTTCGCAAACGACGTGGTCGCCCTGGCGCCAGGATATTGGCAGTGGAATACCTGGTTGACCCCGAAAGGTCGAGTCATTGCGCTGTTTGCGCTGCTGAAACTGGACCAGGACCGGATCCTGCTGCTGTTGCCTGACGCCGATGCCGACGGACTCGCATCGCAGCTGCAGCGTTTCGTGTTCAGACGAAAGTTGCAGGTCGCGATGCGCGCTGACCTGCAGGTCAGCGGAGCCTTACGCCCAGCGGATTCTGCGCTAAATGCGCGGATTGGCATCGACGGCGACTTGATCGAGATGGATTGCGGCGACGGCGACCAGAGCCGCACCCTGCACATCGCCCCGTTCCGCGAATGGCCTGGCCAGGCCGATTCGCAGGCTCGCTGGAAATCCTTCGATCTGCTCCACGGACTGCCACGACTGCCCGCTGCACAGCGCGAACAATGGACCCCACAGCAACTTTCGCTGGAGCGACTGCAGGCTTTCAGCGTCAAGAAGGGCTGCTACCCAGGCCAGGAAATCGTCGCCCGTACCCATTTCCTGGGCAAGGCCAAGCGTGGGTTGGTGTTGTTCGAGGCATCAAGCCCAGTCGCACCCGGCACCGACGTCGCAGATGCAGGCCGCACCGTCGGCGTTGTGGTAAGTGCCAGCGACGGCGAACGCCCCCTGGCTCTGGTAGTCTTGCCACTGCAACGTGAGTCATCGGTGTTGGACGCAGGCGGCATCGCGCTACGCGAAATCCCGCTCACGGGCGGCCTTCAGCGCTGACCAGAACGCGCAGGCGCAATCGTGGGGGCGACGCAAGTCACGAAAGAAGCCCCCTTACGGGTTGTCGCTCCCACAGGCCTATTTCGCCAGTGCCTTCCCCACCCAGGCGACGTAACGGTCCACGAATCCCTGCAGGAACTTCTGCGTGTCCGGGTTGCCGATCGTGCCCTCATCGTCGATCATCCCATCCTTGAACTGGACATACACTTCCGGTTGACCCATCAGGGTGACATCCAGGTACAGCAGCACGTTGCGCAGGTGTTGCTGCGCCATCGAAGAACCGGTAGCTCCGATCGAGACACCGATCGCGGCACCAGGCTTGCCGGCAAAGGAATTGGTGCCCCAGGGTCGCGAGCCGATATCCAATGCATTCTTCAGCACTCCGGGCACGGAACGGTTGTATTCCGGGGTGACGAACAACAGGGCGTCGGCCGCTTCTACTTCCTGCTTCAGGCGCTTGCATTCGGCTGGGTAGTCGCTATCGAAATCCTGGTTGTACAGCGGCAGGTTGTCGATGCGGAGGTGCTGGAACTCGAATTCATCCGGCGCGAGTTTCTCGACGGCTTTGGCCAGCTTCCTGTTGAAAGAATCCTTGCGCAAACTGCCGACGAGGACTGCGACCTTGATCTTGCCCATGGCGATGCTCCTTGAGGGAGCAGCGACTATCCACCAACCAACGTAAGCAGGGCGTCAAACCAGACTGTGATGCAGAAGTCCAGAGTGACCCTCAGGACAGCCGGTCAGCCGCAGCAACGATGTCGTCGTCGCCCGGCAGCACCAGCAGCGCAGCGCCAGCCAATGGCGTGTAGGTATCCACCCCGACCACGCGCTGGAAAGGACGACTCGCAAAACCAGCCTCCGCGATTGCGGTGAGGATGCCCTCGCCTACGCCGGCCGAATGACGGCCTTCGTCGACGATCAGGATGCGTCTGGCGGACTTCGCCTGTTCGGCGATGAAACCCTCGTTGAGTGGCACCAGCCAGCGCAAGTCCACCACCCGCACCTTCCAGCCATGCTTGGCTTCAATGGTGCGTGCCGCACGCAGGCTCATCGGCACGCCGTTGCCGTAACTGAAGATCACCAGGTCATCGGCGCTCTCATCGTAGACGCGGCCTTCGCCCAGCACCATCGCCTGGTCGGGCGGGGGATAGCGGGTAAGCCATGCACCATCACCGGCTTCGTAGAGGTCCTTGGTCATGTACAGCGCGATGGGCTCGAGGAAGATGCTCACCCGCCCGTCCACCTTGGCCAGCGCCGCCAGGGTGCGCAGCATGGTGGCCGCGTCATCGCCACGCGAAGGGCACCCGACCACCAGGCCGGGGATGTCGCGCAGCGCGGTGATCGAGTTGTCGTTATGAAAATGACCACCAAAGCCGCGCTGGTATCCCAGCCCGGCCATCCGCACCACCATCGGGTTGCGGTACTGGTTGTTGGAGAAGAACTGCAATGAGGCGGCCTCGCCGCGGATCTGGTCGCAGGCGTTGTGGAAATAGGCCAGGTACTGGATTTCCGGCACCGGCAGCATGCCCAGGTTGGCGTAGCCCTGGGCCAGGCCCAGGATCATGGTTTCATCCAGCAGTGTGTTGAACACGCGGCTGTTCTTGAACGCCTTGTGCAGGCCTTTGGTCACCGTGTATACGCCGCCCTTCTGGGCCACGTCCTCGCCGAACAGCAGTGCTTCCGGATACTTGCAGAACAAGTCGTGCAGCGCGTTGTTGATCTGGATGGCCAGGTGGCGTGGCGGCAACTTCTCGGGCAGCTTTTCTTCACTGCCAAAGATCGCGATGCGTTTCGCCGGGTCGGCCACGCGGCTGGCTTCGGCCGATACCGCCTTGGGCGTGTACGGCGCCAGCGGTGCGATCACGTCTTCCAGCCGGGTCAGCTTGGGCGTCTTGTCCGCAGCATCGGCGGCAGCGAAACACTTGCGGCGAATTTCTTCGTACAGCGCAAGCAGCTCCTGTTTCGCATACAAGCCGGACTGCAGTGCAATCGCAGCAGAACGCAACAGAGGATCGCCCGCCTCCACGGCAACCAGTTCCTCGATCGGACGCCATTCAATTTCAAAATCCGTGCCGGCGTGACCCATGATCCGGGTCGTGCGCAGATGCAGGAAGGTGGGGCGACGGGTGCTGCGGCAATGCTCGACCGCGGCCTGCACTCGTCCATAACCTTCGGCCAGGTCAAGGCCATCGGCGTAGAAGTAGTCCAGATCCTGGCGCCTGGAGAAATTACGTTCTATCCAGCCACCCGGCGTCTTCACCGAAATGCCGATGCCGTTGTCCTCGCACACGAACAGCACCGGCGCCGGCAGCTTCTGGTAAGAGGTCCAGGCTGCGGCGTTGAACGCGGTCTGCGCGGTGGCGTGGTTACTGGATGCGTCGCCAAACGAACAGATGGCGATGCTGTCGTCGGGGATGGGCGAAGCGTGGCCGATGCGCCGGGCCTGCTCGATCGCCACGGCGGTGCCAAGCGCCTTGGGCAGGTGCGAGGCGATGGTCGAGGTCTGCGGCAACACCCACAACGGCTTGGAACCCCAGACCTTGTGGCGGCCGCCGGAAGCCGGATCCTCGGAGCTGGCCGCAAAGGACAGGGCCGAATCCATGATCGGGTCACGCGGTTTACCATCGGTACCAGGCAACTTGCGGAAACGCTCGGCCATGAACGCACCGGAGCGGTAGTGCAGGAACGCCGGATCGGTATGCCGGGTCAGCCGCGCGACCATCGCATTGCCTTCATGACCGGAACTGCCGATGGTGTAGAAGACCTTGTTCTGCACCCGCAGCACGCGTGCCATAAGATCGAGGTGGCGCGAAACCAGTTGCGATTCCAGCAGCTCGACGAACGACTGCGCGTCCAGCGCGCTTCCTGCCAGCACCGCCTCGGCCGGCGCCGGCCTGGCATCGACGCTGCCATTCCAGTCCTGCACGAACTCGATGAAGTTCTGGTCGCAGATCTCGGCGCGATTGAGGCCTTTCATGCGGGCGGGAATGGGCTTTGCGGTCATGTCGGTCGTCTTCAGGAAGAAGCCAGTCGGGCAGCGACTTCATCGCTGACTGCAGGCATGGAAGTGAAAGCCGGCGTCGCGCGCACCCGCGCAAGCCAGGCGGAAACCAGGGGAAATTTCGCGAGATCGAAACCACCGTCTTTGGCGCGGTCGGTATACGCAAACAGGGCAATGTCGGCTACACCGTAATCAGCGCCGGTGAACCACTGGGCCGATTGCAGGTGTTTCTCCATCACTACCAATGCCTGGTCGCCCCGCTCGATCAATCGCGGAAGATCAGCGCGGCGCGGGGAATCCAGCGGCGTCCAGCCACGGATGAAACGGGCCACGGCGATATACGGCTCATGGCTGTATTGCTCGAAGAACATCCAGCTGAGCGCCTGCGCGCGTTGCCAGGTATCGGCGGGCAGGTATCGGCTGCCCTCGGCCAGATAACAGAGGATCGCATTCGATTCGACCAGGACGCCGCCGTCTTCCCGTTCCAGCATCGGCACTTTTCCATTGGCGTTCCTGGCCAGGTACTCAGGCGTGCGCGTCGCGCCATTGGCACTGTCGACTTCGACCCAGCGGTAATCCTGTTCAAGCCGACGACCAAGTTGCTCAAGCAGGAGGCGCAGCTTGTGGCAATTACCCGAGGTCGACATACCGTAGACGGTGATCATGCCCTGGACTCCGCCTTGCGGCGTGCCATCCAGTCCTGCCGCGACTGTCCCCATATCTCGACCGGCCTGGCGTCGTGCGGCGCAGGCAACCAGCCCATTCGCTGGAAGCGCGAGCCGAGCTTCGCGGCCACCGTTTTCGAGTTCCGATTGTCTTCGTCAATGGTATGTATCACTTCACTCCAGCCCAGCTGATCGAAGGCCCAGTCGGTAGCCGCGGTCGCGCCTTCGGGGGCGAAACCCTTGCCCCAATGCTCATGCGCGATGCTCCAGCCTACCTCGGTCCCGGGCCAGCCTTCGGGCTGCCATGGACCGAGTCGACCCACCCATTGCCCGCTGGACTTTTCGATCACCGAAAACATGGCGAACCCCTGCAGGTGCCACACCCCGATCATCGCCGCGAAGCTCCGCCAGGCCACCGGACGCGGCTGCGTGCCACCGACATGCCGCGCGGCCTCCTCGTCGGCGATAAAAGCCGCCCAAGCCTCGAAATCCTGCGCCTGCGGGGGGCGCAGGATCAGGCGTTCGGTTTCGAGTTGCAGGTCGAAAATGCTCATGGACTCTCGCTTTAACCTTATCCCACCGGGAGAAGGTGGCGCGTAGCGACGGATAAGGGAATGAGAATTCCGTTCCCGGCTGAGTTCGGTAACAACCGACGCCTTCTTTCCTCATCCGCCCTTCGGCCAACTTCTCCCGAAGGGAGAAGGAAAATCAGAACGCGTTGATGCCCGTCAACTCACGCCCGATCACCAGCTGGTGCACGGTCTCGGTCCCTTCATAGGTGATCACCGATTCCAGGTTCAGCGCATGGCGGATCGCGGCGTGTTCAGTGGTGATGCCCGCACCACCCAGCAGGTCGCGACATTCGCGGGCGATATCAATCGCCATGCGGCAGTTGTTCCACTTGGCCAGCGAGACCTGCGAAGGCTGCATGTTGCCCGCGTCCTTCAGGCGGCCAAGTTGCAGCGATAGCAACTGCGCCAGGGTGATGCGGCGGGCCATCTCGGCCATCTTGATCTGCGCGCTCTGGGTGGCAGCCACCGGGCGGTCAAACAGGATGCGTTCCTTGGTGTAGCCCAGCACTTCGTCCAGGCAGGCAATGGCCGCGCCGATCGGGCCCCAGGTGATGCCGTAACGGGCCTGTGTCAGGCAACCCAACGGACCCTTCAGGCCCTTCACATTGGGTAGTCGGTTGGCTTCGGGCACGCGCACGTTGTCGAAGAACAACGCGCTGGTCACCGAGGCGCGCAGACTCATCTTCTTGTGGATTTCCTGGGCGGTGAAGCCGGCGAAATCCTTCTCCACCACGAAACCCTGGATGCCGTCCCCGGTCTGCGCCCAGACAATGGCGATGTCAGCCAGGTTGCCATTGGTGATCCACATCTTGGAGCCGTTGAGGATCCAGTCAGCACCATCGCGCTTGGCATGGGTCTTCATGCTGGCCGGGTCGGAGCCGCCTTGCGGCTCGGTCAAGCCAAAGCAGCCGATGACCTTGCCTGCGGCCATGTCCGGCAACCAGCGCATCCGCTGTTCCTCGTTGCCGTAGGCGTAGATGGGATACATGCACAGAGAGGACTGCACGCTGACAAAGCTGCGGATGCCCGAATCCCCGCGCTCCAGCTCCTGGCAGATCAGCCCGTAGCTGACCGCGTTGAGCGCGCCGCCACCGTACTGTTCCGGCAGCGAGGAACCCAGCAACCCCAGGTCGGCGATTTCAGCGACCAATTCCTTGGGGAAACGGCCCTCGGCAAAGGCATCGCCGATGATCGGGCGCACCCGCTCGTCGGTAAACCGGGCCACGGTGTCCTGCACCGCGCGCTCCTCTTCACTGAGCAGGGAACGGATATCAAACAGGTCGTAGGGATTCAGGGCCATGTGCGGGAACCAGGTCGGACAATCCGCCATTGTATTCGGCACCAATGCAGCACTGTAACCCCCTGTTTTGCCGACAGAGAACGAAAAAGCCGGCGATATCGCCGGCTTTCCTGGTAAATATGCCGAAGCGGCTTACCCCTGCGGATTGCCATCCACTGAAGCGGTCTGGGTCACCACCTTGCCGTCGATGACCGGCAGGCGGTTGGCCGGCTTTTCGTCCATGCGCACGGTCTTTTCCTCGCCATCGAAGCGGTAGGTCACGTTGTAGCCCACGACCTTGTCGGTGTCGCCCATGGCGATGCGGGTACCGGGCTTGCTGCCCATGCGCATGGTGCCGGTGGTGCCATCGGCATTACGGTAAGTGACGTTGTAACCAGTGACGCGTGAGGACTCGGAGGCGGTGTTCTCGGTATGACACTGGCGCTCGGTCCGGCTAACCACCTTGCCGCCGACATGGTTCTTGTCGACCTTGTTGCCGATCAGGCCACCAGCCACGGCGCCTGCAGCGGTAGCTGCCTTCTTGCCCTTGCCACCACCCACCTGGTTACCCAGCAAACCACCGATCACGGCGCCAGCGACCGTACCGCCGACGTTGCCATCACGCTCGGGCAGGCGTTCCTGCACGACCACGTCATTGCACACTTCATGCGGTGTGCTGGTGCTAGTGGTTTCGCGCACCGGCTCGCTGCCGATGACGGTGGCGTACACCTTGTTCTTGTTGGTGATGGGCGCGACCTTGAGCACTTCCGCGTACTGCATCGCGTTGGGCTCGATCTGGTTATCGACTGGCGGTGCGTCATCCAACGCGGTGTTGGCCGCATCGATCGGCTCGCCGGTGGTGGCATTGACGAATTCCGCGGGCTTCTCACGATTGTTCATGTAGGCAGCCGTCGCAATGCCGCCGAACAGCAGTGCGCCGGTAGCAATCAGGATCGTGGTGGTATTGCTTTTCATATCGAGCTCCGGGCGGGCGGCTCCCGCGTTATGGTTGAGTCAATTGCAGCACGACATAGCTGAACAAGACCCGCTCATCCCTGCCTGAAACCGCCCACAAGGTGAACCGCTGCACCCCTCCCTGCGGCGTGCTAGCGTGTACGGATTCCGTCCATAACGAGTCCCCGAATGGCCAGCCCGCTGTTGTTGCCACTGATGAACTGGGCAAGGAAGTTGCGCTACCCGGTCCTGTTCAAGATAACTGCCGCGCTTTTCCTGCTGACGCTCGTGATTCCTGATCCGGTACCGTTCGTGGACGAGATTCTGCTCGGGCTGGCCACCTTGCTGCTGGCCAATTGGAAAAATCGAAAGGGTCCGGCTGTGATCGACTCTGCCGATCAATCAAAGCCCTGATCCAAACGTGCTGACCGACAGCCACTGCCATCTGGATGCGCCTGAATTCGACCATGACCGCGATGCGGTGATCCTGCGCGCACGCGCCGCTGGAGTCGCGCGGCAGGTGGTGCCGGCGGTCGAGGCGAAGGGATGGCAGCATTTGCGGGATCTCTGTACGACCGCAACCGGGCTGTTCCCCGCCTACGGCCTGCATCCCATGTACCTGTCTTCACACCAACCCAGCCATCTGCAGGAGCTGGGCGAATGGATCGCGCGCGAACATCCCGTGGCCGTGGGTGAGTGTGGTCTTGATTTCCTCGTCGAGGGCCTGGACCAGGATGCCCAGCGACTTTACTTCGATGGACAACTGGCCCTCGCGCGCGATTTCGACTTACCGGTGATCGTGCATGCCCGGCGAGCGGTGGATGCAGTGATCGCCTGCTTCAAGCGCGTCGGCGGGTTGCGCGGCGTGGTCCACAGCTTCTCCGGCAGCCCAGAGCAGGCCCGGCAACTCTGGCAACTGGGATTCCTGGTCGGCATCGGCGGCCCTGCGACTTATGTCCGCGCCAATCGCCTGCGTGGCCTGGTCGCGACCATGCCGCTGGAGCATCTGCTGCTGGAAACCGACGCACCGGACCAGCCCGATGCCGAAATCCGCGGGCAGCGCAACGAGCCGGCCAGGCTGTCCTTCATTTGCCATACCATTGCCCAGCTCCGCGGCGTGGATACAGAAGCCGTAGCGGCAGCAACCTCTGCCAACGCGCAGCGGCTTTTCAACCTGCCCATTGCGTAGGAGCGGGCCCTGCGCGCGATGCTCTAGGCCGTTGCAAATAAAATCATCGCGGGCAGGGCCCGCTCCTACAGGGGCTGCTTCTTCAGCAACAGCTCCAGCGACTTTGCGACCATGGCGAAGGCGAAGGTGCCGGTGATGTGTGTGGCCGCACCCAGTCCCGCACCGCAATCCAGCTTCAACGACGCATCGGCGCCCAGTTGCGGGCGAAGGCCACAAACACTACCGTCGGCTTGCGGATATTTGACGTTTTCAAGCGAATAAACCGCTTGCACACCAAAGTATCGGTCGGTATTTTTCGGGAAATTGAATTCGCTGCGCAATTTCTTGCGGACCAGGGCCAGCAGCGCGTCATGCTCGGTACGCGACAGGTCGCGCAAGCGGATCTGGGTGGGATCGGTGCGTCCGCCCGCCGACCCGGACACAACGATAGGCAGCTTCCGGCGCCGACACCATGCGATCATCTCCACCTTGGTACGGAAACTGTCGCAAGCATCCAGGATCAAGTCGAAACCGCGATCCAGCAGTGACTCCAGGTTGCCTGCGGTCAAGAACATCGGCACCGCCTCCACATCGATCAGCGGATTGATCGCACGGCAGCGGTCGGCCATGGCGTCGGACTTGTTGCGGCCATACTGGCCTTCCAGCGCGGGCAGCTGGCGGTTGGTATTGGAGATGCAGATATCATCCGCGTCGATGAGGGTCAGGTGGCCCACCCCCGAACGCGCCAGTGCCTCCACCACCCATGAACCTACGCCGCCCATGCCGACCACCGCCACGCGGCTGCCGGCATACCTCTCCACCGCGCCGTTCCCGTAAAGACGGTCGATGCCGGCGAAGCGTTCGCGCAGTTCTTTCTTCATTGAGGCATTGTAATCGTGGCGGAACCGGCGACGGGCGTCGTACTATCACCGGATCACAACCTCGGGAAGCGACCGCATGTCCAGCCAGCCCAGCACGCCCTCCAATGCTCCGCGTTACCTGTTCCTGTTCCTGCTCGGCCTGGTCATCGGGATCATCGGCGTGGTGATGGTGCTGCGCGCAATCGAAGGCCGCAAGACCTGGCAGGACCACTTCCCGGAAGCGACCATGCATGTGATGGATGCGCATGTGCAGGAACTGCAGGCGACTGCCGCAGCCAATCGCTGCAGCGCAACCGATGTGCTGCCGCACCTGCAGACCTTGCGTTACCTGGCCAATGATCCGGAACTCGCCTTCCCCGAACTCAGGGACGACGTGCGCTTCACCAAGCATGCCAGCGAATTGAGGTCGACCCTGGACAGTCTGCTGGCGACGCCACCGCTTGGCTGTCCGGGGGTCGAGGCCGCCATCAAGCAGATCGGTGTCGCCTGCAAAGGCTGCCATCAGGATTTCCGCGGCTGAATCGTGGCTGGCGCTTCAATTGGGCCGGCACCGGCGCAAGGCTCCGGTTGACGCCGGGTTCATGTAATGGCGAACAGGATGTGGTCCACGAAGCGCGGGTTTGCGTTTCGCTATAACTTTCAGTTTCGCTATGACTTTCAATCGCCAAAGCCCTTGAAGGGCTCAAGGAGAACCGCATGAAGATCCGTTTGCTTGCCCTCAGTGCCGTAGCTGCAGTCGCATTGGCCGGTTGCGCCACCACCTCGCCCGGTTACGGCGGTTCATCGACTTCTTCCTATCCGTCGTCCAACGTCTCATCGCGTTGCAGCGACTGCGGCATCGTGGTGGGCATAGACACGGTGGGTTCGGGGCGTACGGCTCCGTCCAAGACCGGCGCAGTACTGGGCGGCATCGTGGGCGCCGTGGCCGGACATGAAATCTCCGACAGGACCGGCGGCAGCAAGGGCAACCAGAACATTGCTGCTGTCGCAGGCGCTGTCGGTGGTGCGGTTGCAGGTAATGCAATCCAGAACCGGGCGACCGGCGACAGTTACGACGTGCGCGTGCGCATGGACGATGGCCGCACGGTTGTGATCAACCAGCGCAACATCGATGGCATTCGCGAAAACACCTACGTACGCGTGGTCAATGGCAAGGTCGTGTTGCGCTGAACCAGCGGCTTCGCGACTGGAAAATAAAAACCCGGCCTAGGCCGGGTTTTTATTTTCCGCCAGCCAGCCATGCGACCGGCGCTCGAACAACAGTGGGTCAGAGCGCTTCCACTGCGTCGGCCTGCAGGCCCTTCTGGCCCTGGACCACGGTGAAACTGACCTTCTGGCCTTCCTTGAGGCTCTTGAAACCCTGGGTCTGGATGGCGCGGAAGTGTACGAACACATCCTCGCCATTCTCGCGGCTGATGAAGCCGAAGCCCTTGGCGTCGTTGAACCACTTTACGGTACCGTTTTCGCGATCTGCCATTTCTACTAGCTCCTTGAACGGGTGGTGGATACGCCGTTAGTGCGGCGGCTGGTTGCAAGGAGGAAGCGTGTAACGATCTAGCGGAACATGGTTCGACCGCATCAGGCCACAATCACTGGTGGCCCTGGCAAGCGCAGCGCCCGAACATTAACCCCCTATTTCTGCAAATGCAATAATTCAAACGCCTGACCCGGACCTCATAACTCGTTGATTTAGTTGGGAGAAATTCTTGGAAATCCAGTCGCTTTACTACGCCCTTGCGGTTGTCCTGGTCCTGGTCGGCATTGCCGGGGTCATTTTGCCGGCCCTGCCCGGCCTGCCGCTGGTCTTCGCCGGGATGCTGCTGGCGGCCTGGGCAGGCGATTTCCAACGGATCGAAGGGTGGTGGTTCATTCCGTTGGGCTTGCTGATGCTCGTATCGATAGGCGTGGATTTCTTCGCCACCATGGTCGGAGCCAAACGCGTGGGCGCCAGTCGCAAGGCCTTGCTGGGCGCTGTCGTGGGCACTTTCGTCGGATTGTTCTTCGGTCCGATAGGCCTTTTCGCCGGACCTTTCGTGGGAGCATTGCTCGGTGAACTGTGGCACGGGCGCGAACTGGGCCAGGCCGCGAAAGTCGGCCTCGGCACTTGGCTGGGTATCCTGCTGGGCACGGTACTGAAGCTTGGACTTGCGTTTGCGATGCTCGGCCTGTTCGCGTTCGCCTGGTTCGTGTGAGCGCGTTCCGTATGGGCATCCTTCGTATGGACATGTTTCGTATGAGCGTGTTTCCTATGAGCGTGGGGTATGGCGCAAACAGCGGTTAAAAGCGAAACTGACAAGGAACTTCGTGCAGCCCCCTTCGCAAACCAGAGTCCCCATGATTCGCACCCGCATCCGCCAGACCCTCCTGGTTTCGGCAATCGCCACCGCGTCCAACGCCGTAGCGCAACAGGCACCCGAGCCTGCACCCGCCACGCCGGAAGCGTGCGTGGCGATCGAGGTGGATGCCACCCGTCTGGCGTGCTACGACTCCGTGTTCGAGCACGGCATCAAGGACACACGGGCTGCCGACGCAGCCGCCGCGCAAGCCAGTGACCTGGCAAAACAGGAGCGCAAAGCAGACATCCCGGCTGAAGACAGCAGCCTGACTGAGCGGGCACGGCATCGTCTGGGCGCGGTATTCGCAGATGACGACAGCTATGCTGCCGCACGCGCCAACGCCGGCAAGGGTTCTCTGTTGGACAGCCGCTGGGAACTGGCCAAGGACTCGAAACTGGGTGTCTTCCAGATGCGCGCGTACAAGCCGGTCTATCTGTTGCCTGCGTTCTGGACCAGCAACGTCAATGAGACACCTTCCTCGCCCAACCCGGATAACACCGTGGCCACGCCGCAGGATCTGACCAGCCTGGAAACCAAGTTCCAGATCAGCTTCAAGACCAAGGTCGCAGAGAATCTGTTTGGCGATAACGGCGACCTGTGGACTTCCTTTACCCAGAGCTCGCGCTGGCAGGTCTACAACGCCAAGGAATCGCGCCCCTTCCGCGAGACCAATTACGAACCCGAGGCAATGCTCGTGTTCCGCAACAACTACAGCATCGCGGGCTGGAAAGGCCGGATGATCGGGATCGGCGTCAATCACCAGTCCAACGGCCGCGGCGACCCACTGTCGCGCAGCTGGAACCGGGTGGTCCTCAATGTCGGCCTGGATCGAGAGAACTGGGCGTTCGTGATACGACCCTGGTGGCGTATCCCCGAAGGTCACGACGATGACAACCCGGATATCGAAAACTACATCGGCCGCGGCGATGCGATGCTGGTGTACAACAAGGATGGCCACGAATTCACGTTGCTCGGCCGGCATTCGCTGCGCGGCGGCGATTATTCACACGGGTCATTGCAGATGGACTGGGGCTTCCCCATCGACCGCACTCTGCGCGGGCACCTGCAGGTGTTCCATGGCTACGGCGAGAGCCTCATCGACTACAACCACAAGGCCACTTACGTCGGCCTGGGTATTTCGCTGCTCGAATGGTTCTAGGGGTTCCATCCAGGCTCTGGAATCGCGCTGGTTGGATCGTTGTACTTCGTTGCGGGCCATCAAAAGCAGCCGGGCACGCTCCGCCCTAAACAGCAGGTCCAGACTCGATCAGGTCCAGTCTTTCAGGGATTCGCGTGCGTACAATTCCTTGAAGCCCGCACGCGCCTTCATCCGTTGCGCATGGGCGTGCAACACCGGCCAGCTGTCGCTGGGTCGCGGCATGTTGCGCGACCAGCGCATCAACATGGTCAGCATGAAATCAGCGACAGACAGGTTGTCGCCCAGCAGGTATGGCCCATTCTGGCTGGCGAGATGGTCGGCAATGCGCGCCCATGCGGCTTCTATCTGTTGCCTGGCCTGCTCCTTGACGGCTTCCTCGTTGCCCTCGCCTGCCGGCTCGACCGGATAGAACCAGGCCCGATATGCGGGCTGCAGCGTGTTGGCCATGAAGAACATCCAGCGGTAGTACTGGGCGCGCTGCGGAGTGCCGGGCGCGGGCGCAAGTCCGGCCTGCGGATACAGGTCAGCCAGGTGCATGGCAATGGCCGCGGCCTCGGTGATCACGTCGCCATCCACGACCAGGGTCGGCACCACGCCCGCCGGATTCAGCTTCAGGTAGTCGGCTGATTTCTGTTGGCGACTGTCGAAATCAAGCAGATGTAAGGTATGCGCGACGTCCAGCTCGAGCAACAGCCAGTGCACTACCAGGGACGCAGTGCTCTGGGAGCCATACAGAATGATGTTCATGCGTTTTCCACCAGCAGCGGGATCTTGCCGATGCGTGCCTGCCATTCGCGCGGGCCGGTCTTGTGTACCGATTCGCCGGTGCTGTCGACCGCGACTGTCACCGGCATGTCCTTGACCTCGAATTCGTAGATCGCCTCCATGCCCAGATCGGCGAAGCCAACCACGCGCGACGCCTTGATTGCCTTGGAAACGAGGTACGCCGCCCCGCCGACCGCCATCAGGTAGACCGACTTGTGCTTGCGAATGGACTCGATCGCCGCCGGGCCGCGCTCAGCCTTGCCGACCATGCCCAGCAAACCGGTTTCGCCGAGCACCTGTTCGGTGAATTTGTCCATGCGCGTGGCCGTGGTCGGGCCGGCGGGTCCCACCACTTCGTCCCGGACCGGGTCGACAGGTCCGACGTAATAGATGAAGCGCCCGCGGAAATCCACCGGCAGCGCTTCACCACGGTTGAGCATTTCCACCATGCGCTTGTGCGCGGCGTCGCGGCCGGTCAGCAACTTGCCGTTGAGCAAAAGGACTTCGCCCGGTTTGAAACTGGCGACGTCGTCGGCGGTGATCGTGTCCAGGTTTACCCGCCGACCCTTGGAGGTGTCGTAGGTCAGCTTGGGCCAGTCTTCCAGCGAAGGCGGTTCCAACATCACCGGACCGCTGCCGTCGAGCATGAAATGGGCATGGCGGGTCGCAGCGCAATTGGGAATCAGCGCCACCGGCAGGTTGGCCGCATGGGTCGGGAAATCCTTGACCTTGATGTCCAGCACCGTGGTCAGGCCACCCAGGCCTTGCGCGCCGATGCCCAGCGCATTGACCTTTTCGTACAGCTCCAGGCGCAGTTCCTCGGCGCGATTGGACGCACCGCGCGCCTGCAAGTCGGTGATGTCGATGGGTTCCATCAACGCTTCCTTGGCCAGCAGCATCGCTTTCTCGGCGGTACCGCCGATGCCGATGCCGAGCATGCCCGGCGGGCACCAGCCGGCGCCCATGGTCGGCACCGTCTTCAACACCCAATCGACGATGGAATCGGAAGGGTTGAGCATGGCGAATTTTGATTTCGCTTCCGAACCACCGCCCTTGGCCGCCACGATCACGTCGACCGTATTGCCCGGCACCACTTTCATGTTGACCACGGCCGGGGTGTTGTCTTTGGTGTTCATGCGCTTGCCGGCCGGGTCCGCCAGCACGCTGGCACGCAGCTTGTTGTCCGGATGCTGGTAGGCGCGGCGCACGCCTTCATTGGCCATGTCCTCCACGCCCATCGTC
>JBDTPP010000050.1:0-19732 GCA_039932615.1 Pseudoxanthomonas sp. | reverse complement strand
CATCAATTGATCATGACCGCCACGCCGATTCCACGGACCCTGGCGATGGCGGCCTATGCCGACCTGGATGTTTCCGCCATCGACGAACTGCCGCCGGGGCGCACGCCGGTACAGACGATCGCTTTGAGCGGCGAGCGCCGGCCAGAACTGGTGGAACGCATCCGCGCGGCCTGCGCCGAAGGCCGCCAGGCGTATTGGGTCTGCACCCTGATCGACGATAGCGATGACGTGGTGGCGCAGGCGGCACAGGGGACGTTCGAGTCGCTCTCGGCGCAGCTACCCGAATTGCGCATCGGCCTGGTCCATGGGCGCATGACCTCGGCCGTCAAGCAGTCGACCATGCGGACCTTCAAGGCGGGCGGAATCGACCTGCTGGTGGCGACGACGGTGATTGAAGTGGGTGTCGACGTAGCCAACGCCTCGCTGATGATCGTGGAGAACGCAGAACGCCTGGGCCTTGCGCAGCTGCATCAATTGCGCGGACGGGTAGGGCGGGGGGCGGCGGCTTCGAATTGCGTGCTGCTGTACCAGCCGCCGCTGTCGCAGATGGCCAGGCAACGCCTGGCGACGATGCGCGAAACCAGCGATGGCTTCGTCATCGCGGAAAAAGACCTGGAGCTGCGCGGCCCCGGCGAACTGCTTGGCACCCGCCAGACCGGACTGGCCGCCTTCCGCGTCGCCGACCTGGCACGCGATGCGGGCATGCTGCCGCAGGTGCGGGAACTGGCGGATCGTTTGCTGGCCGATTCGCCCGACATCGCCGATCAGATCATCGCGCGCTGGGTGGGTGGGGCAGCAAGGTATGCTAGTGCGTAACGCGAGGGATAGGCATGAAAAAAATCTTTCTGTTCGGTCTGCTTGCCCTGGCTGGCTGGAAGGGTTATCAGCATTTCTTCACAGCCAACACCGCAGCAGGGGGACTGGCTTTCGCGGAATCAAGAGTAGAACCGCCAATGCCAGCCGAGACACAATATTCTGCCGCCGCTTCCACTCAAGCATTCAAGTGTGATGGACGAACCCACTGCTCGCACATGACTTCACGCGCTGAAGCGGAATACTTCATCAGGCATTGTCCAAACACAAAGATGGATGGAGACCATGACGGGGTGCCTTGTGAAAGCGACAGTCGATTTTGAGAATGGAAGACAAGCAAGATATGACTACTAGAATTCCGCTGTTGATCGATACCGACCCCGGCGTGGATGACGCCCTGGCGTTGCTGATGGCCTTCAACGATCCCGAACATCGACTGGTAGGCCTGACCATTGCCGCCGGCAATGTCGGCCTGGAGCACACCGTGCGCAACGCGCTCAAGTTGTGCGAAGTCGCCGGCCGCGAAGACGTGCCGGTCTACGCGGGCAGCGCCGATCCCCTGCTGCATCCGGCGGCTGATGCCGCCTACGTGCATGGACGCGATGGCTTTGGCGATATCGGTTACTCGCCTGCGTCGCGCAAGGGGGAAACGGAACACGCCGCACTCGCGATCCTGCGCCTGTCGCATGAGCATGCCGGCGAGCTGCTGCTGGTCGCGCTTGGCCCGCTGACCAATATCGCCCTCGCGCTGAAGTTGGATCCAACGCTGCCGCAGCGGGTCAAGCGCTTCGTGGTCATGGGCGGCGCGGTCAGCGCGCATGGCAACATCACCGCGGCGGCGGAATTCAACGTCGCCTTCGACCCGGAAGCGGCGCACATCGTTTTCCAGGGTTTCCCGCACATCGACCTGGCCGACTGGGAAGCGGTGGTCGCCCACGGCTTCCTCCACGCAGAAGCCGAACACTGGCTGCAGGCGGACTCGCCGCGTGCGCGCTTCTACGAACAGATCTCGCTGCAGACCCGCAACTGGTCGGTTGATCGCCGTGGCGATCACTGGCATTCAGCCGACGCGCTGGCCATGGCTTATGCCCTGCAGCCGGAAGGCGCGCTGGAGTTGCTGGAACGTCCCGTTGCGGTCGAGCTGGCGGGCACCTTGACCCGCGGCGCCACCGTGGTCGACTGGAACCGCCAGCAGGGCAGGCCGGACAATGCCACCCTGCTGATGCGCTATGACCAGGGCCGTTTCGAGGCATTGATCCGGGCCGCGCTGGCGGCGTCCTGACCACAGGCTTGCATCGGGCCCGGCGGGCGGGCTAAAATGCCGCTCTTCACTTCCCAAGATACCTGGTGCCGCCATGAAGGCCGACATCCATCCCCAATACCGTGACGTTGTTTTCCAGGACGTTACTTCCGATTTCAAGATCCTGAGCCGTTCCACCCTGTCCTCCAAGGAAACGGTGAAGTGGGAAGACGGTAATGAATATCCGTTGATCAAGCTGGATATCTCCTCGGCCTCGCACCCGTTCTACACGGGCCAGCACAAGGTCATGGATACCGGCGGCCGCATCGACAAGTTCCAGAAGCGCTACCAGCAGAAGTAATTCGCTGCGGTGCCTGCAGTACATGACGGCTGCGCCTGGCGCGGCCGTTTTTTATTGGCACCTTCTTTGGAATCGGGTCCCTCTCATCCTTTGGTCTGACAGCCGTGCTCTTTTGAGCGACGGCTCCAAAATGCGTGTGCGATAATGTGGGTTATCCATGGTTGAAACCTTGGACTCCCGTCACGCGTCGCTGGCCATGGCCAGGCGATGCATCCCCACGAAGGAGCGCAACTGTGTCAGAACTCGACCAGGTCACGCTGACCGCCGGCGACAAGTCGGTGGCCATGCCGGTACTCAAACCCACGCTCGGCAACGATTGCGTCGACATTTCCAGGTTGACCAAGGAAACCGGCCTGTTCACGTACGACCCGGGCTTCACCGCGACTGCGGCCTGCAAGTCGGCCGTTACTTATATCGATGGCGAGGCTGGCGTGCTGCTGTATCGCGGCTACCCGATCGAGCAACTGGCCAAGCAGTCCAGCTTCCTGGAAGTGGCGTACCTGCTGATGAACGGGGAACTGCCCACGCAGCCAGAGTTCGCGGCGTTCGACCATGAAGTCACCCATCACACGATGATGCATGAGTCGTTGAAGAACTTCCTGGGGGGTTTCAATCACGATGCGCATCCGATGGCCATGCTCTGCGCCTCGGTCGCATCATTGTCAGCGTTCTACCACGACACTCTGGACCTGAACGATCCGGAGCAGCGCCGTCTGGCCGCAATTCGCCTGATCGCCAAGGTTCCGACGATTGCAGCCGCCGCCTACCGTTATTCAATTGGCTGGCCGGTGCGCTATCCGCGCAACAACCTGGAATACGTCGATCGCTTCCTGCACATGATGTTCGAGGTGCCGAGCGAGCCGTTGGAATTGAACCCCGTGGTCCGGCGCGCGCTGGACCTGCTGTTTATCCTGCACGCGGATCACGAGCAGAACGCTTCCACCTCGACGGTACGGCTGGTCGGTTCCACCGGCGCGAATCCGTATGCCTCGGTCGCTGCGGGCATCGCCGCGCTGTGGGGTCCTGCGCATGGTGGCGCCAACGAAGCGGTGCTGAAGCAGTTGGCCGAGATTGGCGATGCCAAGAACGTCGACAAGGCAGTGCTGCGGGCGAAGGACAAGAACGACAATTTCCGCCTGATGGGCTTCGGCCATCGCGTGTACAAGAACTTCGACCCGCGGGCCAAGATCATCCGCGAAATGACACACGAAGTACTGGGCGAGCTTGGGGTCAACGATCCGTTGCTGGAGGTGGCGCTGAAGCTCGAAGAGGCCGCGTTGAAGGATGACTACTTCGTCGAGCGAAAGCTTTACCCGAACGTCGATTTCTACTCGGGCATCATCTACAAGGCGCTGAACATCCCTACCGAGATGTTCACGGTGATGTTCGCCATCGCCCGCACCGCCGGCTGGGTCGCCCACTGGCTGGAACAGCAGGTCGATGCCGAAGCCAAGATCGGTCGACCGCGGCAGATCTATACCGGCCATGGCGTGCGCGATTACCAGGGCATCGACAAGCGCTGATCGCCCGGACCCGTGGAACAGCAAAAACGCCCCGCATCGCGGGGCGTTTTTTATAGCGGCATGGAAATCCGTTCAGCGCACCCGTGATTCGTACGCGGCTACTTCATCGTCCGCGATGAGTTGCAGCAGGTTGGCGAGTGACGCGCGTTTCACGGGCTTATCGTCAACCCCGGATAACGGCGCCTGGCGAAGTGAATCCAGCGGCAGTACGGTCAGGTCGAAGCTCAATTCCTCCGCGCTGAACAACCACACAGGAAACTCGCCATCTCGTTTGCGATCCAGCCTGACATGACGGGTGCGGGCGTCGGCGGGGATGCGGTGTTCCTCCAGGAAGCGCGGCACCGCATCGGCATCGTCGGTGTGCAGTTGCAAGAGCACCGCGGAATTGACATCCGCGGTACCGTCCAGCACCGGTCCCAGCAGTCGCGGGAAAAAACCATCCAGGAATTCCAGTGCTCGCAGCGCTGCCTGGCGACGCGAATGCACGGCCTGCAGCTGGGACTCGCCGACGAACAAGCGCTGGTACTCACGCAGTGCCTGCTCGATCTCGCGGTTCCGCGGCAGCGAGGCATCATCGTGGATGCCGAGGCGCTCCGCGGCTTTCAGTTTCGCTTGGTGGTAATCGCGGAAGCCGCCTTCCGCCATCAGCCGTGCGGCTTCATGCGCCAGCCGGTGGCGACGTTCCCGAGTGCGGGTTTCGGCATGCTGACGGGCGTGGTGCATGGGAAGCCTCCGCGTCGAAACTTGCGCAGACTGTACCCGATCGATCGAGATGGTTGTAGGAGCGCCCCATGGGCGCGAGCTTTTTGCTCTTGGTCCCGGCAAAAGCTCGCGCCCATGGGACGCTCCTACGGAATCAGAAAATATCGAACGCCGCTTCGTCCGCGGCCTCGTCCTGGGTGCTGTAGTCGGTGTAGCTCTGCATGCGATCCAGGTCTTCGGTCTTCACGTATTCCACGATGCCGCCCGAACCCTCGGTCATCAGGTTGCCGCCCGCACCGACATAGACCTTGACCATGCCATCCGGCGGGTCGTTTTGCGCGATCGGCTGCTCCTTCAGCGCTTCGCGCATGAATTCGATCCAGATCGGCAGCGCGGCCTTGCCGCCGTATTCCCGGTAGCCAAGGCTGCGGAAGTCATCGCGGCCCACCCAGACCACGGTGGCATAGGCGCCGCCGAAACCGCCGAACCAGGCATCGCGGTGATCGTTGGTCGAACCGGTTTTCCCACCCACGTCCTCGCGGTTCAATACCTTGGCTGCGGTGCCGGTGCCGCGTTGCACGACGTCGCGCATCATCGACACCAGCTGGTAGGCGATGCGTTCATCGATCGCGCGCGGGGCAATGACCATGCCGGGATCGACCGGCTTCGGAGCCTCGGCCGGATCCTTCGGCGCAGTGGCTTCAGTCTTGGGTTTGCCGCTATTGGCCGGGCCAAAATCAAAACCATCCACCACGCTGCTGACCGTGGCGGCAGCACCTCCGCGCTGGCCGCAGGTGCGGCAGGCGGTGGCCGGCTTTTCCTTGAAGACAAGATGGCCTTCGCGATCCTTCACTTCATCGATGAACCACGGCGTGACCAGCGAGCCGCCGTTGGCGAGCACCGAATAACCGCGCGCCATCGATAGCGGCGTCAGCGAGGCCGAGCCCAGCGCCATCGACAGGTTAGGCGGCAATTCCGCTTCGTTGAAACCGAACTGGCTGATGTACTTGCGCGCGAAATCCACGCCGATGCTGTCCAGCAGCCGGACCGAAACCAGGTTGCGGGATTGCACAAGGGCTTCGCGCAGGCGCATCGGGCCGCGGAAGCCGCCCCCATCGTTCTGCGGGCGCCACATGTGCCCGCGGCGATCGCGGAACACCACCGGCGCGTCCAGCACGATCGACGCGGGATTGAAGCCGTGTTCAAACGCAGCCGCATACACGAATGGTTTGAAGCTTGAGCCGGGCTGGCGTCGCGCCTGGGTGGCGCGGTTGAACTTGTTGCCGGCAAAACTGTAGCCGCCAATGATCGCCTTCACCGCACCGGTGCTGGCATCCAGCGACACCAATGCTGCCTGGCCGCGCGGAATCTGGTCGATGTGGAAGCTTGCTGCCGCCACCGCCACGGGTGTGGTCGTCGCGGGTTTGTTGGGGTCGGCCTTGGGAACATCCTTGACGATCCGTACCAGGTCGCCCCGTTTGAACAGGGAGGCGGGATTCTTGCCGGTCCAGCGGCTGGCCGAGGCTGGCAGGGTGACCTCACTGGCATCGGCCAGCACTACGTTGGCGCCGCCGTCACTGTTGGTTTTGGCTACCACCGCCGGGATCATCCCGTTCTGGATCGGAACGCCGGCCAGGTGGCTGGCGAGGGCGGCGGCATCGGCATCAGAGGTCACTTCGAAATGCCGCTCGATCCCGTTCCAGCCATGGCGATGGTCGTACAGGCCCAGGCCCTCGCGCACTGCCACGTCCGCGGCAAGCTGCATTGCCGGGTCGATGGTAGTGGTGACGTGATAGCCCTTGGTCAGCACTTCGCCACCAAAGCGCGCAATCATTTCCTGGCGCACCATTTCCGCGACGTAGGGTGCATAGACTTCCACCGGGCGCTCATGCGGCTTGGCATGCAGCGGTTCGGCCTGGGCTGTCGCTGCCTGGGCGGGGGTGATGTACTTGTCCTCCAGCATGCGCTGGATGACATAGACGCTGCGCTGGTGGTTGCGCTCCGGGTTGCTGATCGGGTTGCCACTGGAGGGGAACTTGAGCGCGCTGACCAAGGTGGCTGCTTCGCCCAGGGTGAGCTGGTCCAAGGGCTTGCCGTAGTAGTACTCCGCCGCCGCGCCCACGCCATAGGCACGGTTACCGAAGAAGCTCTTGTTGAGGTACAGCTCGAGGATCTCGTCCTTGCTGAGCATCCGCTCGATCTTCATCGCCAGCATCATTTCCACCAGCTTGCGGGTGTAGCTGTATTCCGAACTGAGGAAGAACTGGCGCGCCACCTGCTGGGTAATGGTGCTGCCACCGGCGACCCGGCCTTCCTTGAGGGTCGCGGTCTGCCACAGCGCTCGCGAGATGCCCTTGGGGTCGATGCCGTTGTGGGTTCGGAAGTTGGAGTCCTCGGCGGCGATGAAGGCCTGCTGGACCGACTGCGGCACGTTCTTGATGTCGACCGGATAACGCCGGGTTTCCCCGAAAAGGCCGATCAGGCGGCCGTCGCTGGCATAGACATAAAGGGGTTCCTGGAGCTCGACGTTGCGCAGGGACTGGACGTCCGGCAGCTTCGAGGAAACCACGTAATAAAGGATCCCCAGACCGATGGCCCCAAGCAGTAACAGGGCGGTGAAGGCGACAAATGCCCAGCGGAGCAGGCGGCGGAAACGGGACATCCGGTCATTTTCCGATTGCAGAATGGGTAACGGCAGAGTATAGATGACGCGGGGTTTGGCGGTTACGTTCCGGGGGGAAACAGTAACTTGGCCGATATCTTTATTGAACCGTGACAAGCCGCACAGGCTGCATCATGGGTATTGCAAGTCGTGAAATCTTCGTTATTAATGTGCGTCGGGGCCAGGGCTGCATATTGAGCCCGTCGTAAGGGGAGATACCGTGGGGCTTATACCTAAAAGCCAGTCGCCGCTCATTGGCGTCGACATAAGTTCGACTGCGGTAAAGCTGCTTCAGCTTTCCCGGGTCGGTAACCGCTTTCGCGTAGACCACTACGCCGTGGAGCCGTTGCCGCCCAACGCCGTCGTCGAGAAGAACATCGTCGAGGTCGAGGCGGTCGGCGAGGCGATCCGCCGGGCCGTGACCCGTTCCGGGAGCAAGGCCAAGTACGCGGCCGCCGCTGTCGCCGGGTCCGCGGTGATCACCAAGATCATCCCGATGCCCGCCGAACTGGATGACAACGACCTGGAAGCCCAGGTCGAGCTTGAGGCGGTCAACTACATCCCGTACCCGATCGAGGAAGTGAACCTCGACTTCGAGGTGCTGGGACCGATGCCCAACAATACGGAAATGGTCCAGGTGCTGCTGGCGGCTTCCCGTTCCGAGAACGTCGAACTGCGGCAGTCGGCGCTTGAGCTGGGTGGCCTGACCGCCCGGATCATGGATGTGGAAGCCTTCGCGGTCGAAAACGCCTTCGCTTTGCTATCCAGCGAACTGCCGATTCCGCACGACGGAGTGGTGGCCCTGGTCGACATTGGCGCCACCATGACCACGCTCAACGTATTGCGCACGGGTCGCAGTCTTTACAGCCGCGAACAGGTTTTTGGCGGCAAGCAGCTCACCGATGAGGTCATGCGCCGTTACGGGCTGACCTACGAGGAAGCCGGCATGGCCAAGCGTCAAGGCGGACTCCCGGAAAGTTACGAAGTGGAAGTGCTGGAGCCGTTCAAGGAAGCTACGGTCCAGCAAATCAGCCGATTGCTGCAGTTCTTCTATGCCGGCAGCGAGTTCAACCGGGTCGACCAGATCGTGCTGGCGGGCGGTTGCGCGGCTCTGACCGGGCTTCCTGAAATGGTCGAAGAGCAGCTGGGTGTACCCACGGTGGTCGCCAATCCGCTGGCGCAGATGACCCTGGGGCCGCGCGTTCAAGCGCATGCCCTGGCCCAGGATGCGCCGGCGCTGATGATCGCCACCGGCTTGGCCCTGAGGAGCTTTGACTGATGGCGAAGATCAATCTGCTCCCGTGGCGTGCCGAACGGCGCGCACAACGACAGAGGGAGTTCTACAGTATGTTGGGCTTGGCCGCTGCCGCCGGCCTGGTGCTTTCGTTCCTGATCTGGTTCTACTACAACCAGCAGATCAACGGCCAGAACACGCGCAATCAATTCCTGCAGGGCGAGATCACCAAGGTAGAGGGCAAGATCAAGGAGATCGAAGTCCTCGACAAGCAAAAGGATCGCCTGCTGGCTCGCAAGAAAGTGATCGAGGAACTACAGGCCAACCGCTCGCAGATGGTCCATCTCTTCGACTCCCTGGTGCGGACCATTCCCGATGGCGTGGCCCTGGCTGGAATCAAGCAGGACGGGGACATCCTGACCCTGGAAGGTCGTTCCCAGTCCAACGCACGCGTCAGTGCCTACATGCGCAACCTGGAAAGCTCGGGCTGGATGACCAATCCGGACCTTTCCATCATCGAGGCCAAGGCTGAGGAGAAAGGTCCTGCAGCTAACGCGCTGTCCAGCGATTCCCGCGCGCTTCCCTACGTATTCACGCTCAAGGTGAAGCTGGCCAATCCAAACGAAGCCGACCAGAAGACTGGCATGGCGAGTACCGCCATCGGCCCCGGCCCAGCTGAAGCAGCTGCCGCTTCAGCTGCTGCCAGCCCCGCCGCTCCAGCCGTGGACAAAGCTGCGACTCCTCCGGTGGTAACGCCGGCCGCCGCCCCGGTCGTGACACCGGTTGAGAAGCCTGCGCCTGCAACCAAAGAGAGGCCGGCGTCATGAGCCAGAAAAAGAAAGTCAAACTCAGCGATCTCGATTTCAATAACATCGGCAACTGGCCGCAGAACTACAAGGTTGGTTTCTGCGTATTGATCGCGGTGTTGATCCTGCTGCTGGCATACTTCCTTCTGATAAAAGGGAAGCGCGAGGAGCTCACGAATCTGGAACGGCAGGAGTCAGACCTGCGCCGCGACTTTGAAGACAAGTCCGGACGCGCCGCCAACCTGGAGCCATTGAAGCAGCAGCTGGCCCAGATGGAGCAGGTGTTGCAGCAGATGCTCAGGCAGCTTCCCAGCAAGACCGAAATGCCCGATCTGATCGTGGATATCTCGCAGACCGCGCTGTCGAGCGGCCTGGCCAACGAGCTTTTCCAGCCGGAAGCGGAAACTCCGAAGGAGTTCTACGCGGAGAAGCCAATCAAACTCCGCATGGTCGGTAGTTATCATCAGTTTGGTGCCTTCGTCAGCGGCGTTGCATCACTGCCGCGCGTGGTGATCCTGACCATGCATGACATCTCGCTGAAACCCAAAGAGGGGAAGGGCGGCATCACCGCTGGCAATGGGGCTTTGGAGCTCTCAGGCACGGTCAAGACCTATCGCTACCTCGATGAAGAGGAGACCGCGATCCAGGAAAAGAAATCTGCCGAGGCGGCTGCCGCGGAAAAGGCTAATGGTGGTGGCATATGATTTCTCAGTCGACCAGAGCCGTAATGAAGAAAACGCGTGCATTGGGAGTCGTGGCGCTGGTCCTGTTTTCGGCAGGCTGCGCCCGCGGGATCACCAGTTCACCGGGTGATGCTCCCAACCTCGAGAAATGGATTGCGGATGTGCAGGCGCGGCCCGCGCCGGCACTCGAACCCTTGCCGGTCATGCAGCAATTCGAGACCTTCGAATACGCCGCACAGTCTCTTCGCGATCCGTTCAGCGATGCCTGGAGCAACGCCGACAGTGGCGGCCTGCGCCCGGATCCGAACCGACGCAAGGAAACGCTTGAACAATATCCGCTGGACAGCCTTGATATGGTCGGTACGATCGGCAAAGGCGGGGCGCTGGTGGCATTGGTGATGGCTCCCGACAAGGTCACCTACAAGGTGCGGCCGGGTGCTTACTTGGGGCAAAGCGATGGTCGCATCACCGGCGTCCATGAAGATCGCATTGAACTTGTCGAACTTGTGCCGGACGGTGCGGGCGGCTGGCTGGAAAGACCGGCGTCTATTGCGCTTGAAGATCAATGATTAGGGGATACACGATGACCGCTTCGAACGCTCACAGCCCACTGCCTTTCCGGCGCCTGGCCACGTTTCGGGTCTGCGGCCTGGGGCTTGCGATCGGCTTGCTGGCCGCCGCGGGTTCTGCCACTGCCGCTCCCGCAATCGCGCAACCCGCGACCACAACAGTCGCCGGCAACGTCGACCCAGCCCGGCAAGTACCCGGCTCCCTTGAAATATCGAATATCGATTTCAAGCGGGGGGATGGCGGTGCGGGTCGGCTGATCGTCCGTTTCAATGGCAAGGGCGCCATGCCTGACCTGCGCAACCAGGGCTCCTCGGTCATCGTCGATGTCGGTAACGCCATGCTGCCCTCGGCCCTGCAAAAGCCCATGAACGTGGTCGATTTCGCTACGCCGGTCCAACGCGTTGATGCGCACAGTGCGGGCGCGGGAAGCCAGGTGGTACTGACCACCAATGGTGACTTCGAGTCGCTGGCCTACCAGAGCGGCAATGAGTACGTCGTGGAAATCGTTCCGCGTGCGGCAAAAGCCGCCGTGGGTTCCTCGGCATCCGCGGCCATCGCCGGCGGTTCGGCAAAGGTCGCCGCGACCGGGGCACGTGCATACAACGGCCGCCCGGTCACCTTCAATTTCCAGGATGTGCCGGTTCGTACCGTGCTGCAGCTGATCGCGGAAGAGTCGAACCTCAACATCGTCGCTTCCGATACCGTGCAGGGCAACGTCACCTTGCGCCTGGTCAACGTGCCGTGGGACCAGGCACTGGACATCGTGTTGCGCGCCAAGGGCCTCGATCAGCGTCGCGATGGCGGCGTGGTCTGGGTTGCGCCGCAACCCGAGCTGGCCAAGTTCGAGCAGGACAAGGAAGACGCGCGGATCGCCATCGATAACCGCGTGGACCTGGTCACTGACTATGTGCAGATCAACTACCACAGCGCCACGGCCATCTACAAAGCGTTGACCGAGGCCAAGGGCATTGGCAACAGTGGTGGTGGGGGTAGTGGCGGCGCCGATCAAGAGAACGGCTTCCTGTCCCCGCGCGGACGTCTGGTGGCGGATGAGCGCACCAACACCTTGATGATCAGCGACATCCCCAAGAAGGTCGCGCAGATGCGTGAGCTGATCGGCGTGATCGACCGCCCGGTCGACCAGGTCCTGATTGAAGGCCGCATCGTGATTGCTACGGATACGTTTGCGCGTGATCTGGGCGCAAGGTTCGGGGTGGGTGGACGCCGCAGCTACAACAATGGCGCCAATAGCGGGACTGTTGGTAGCGACATACCCGTCAGTACAACTGGTGGTACAGCGGGCGCCGCCAACCGTGGTTTGAACGTAAACCTGCCCGCCGGCAGCTTCACTGACGGCAGTCCGGCCAGCCTGGCATACACGCTGCTCGGCGCCAACTTCAACCTTGACCTGGAGCTCTCCGCGTTGCAGGAAGAGGGGCGTGGCGAGGTCATTTCCAACCCGCGCATCATTACCGCCAACCAGCGCGAGGGTTATATCCGCCAAGGCAAGGAAATCGGCTATGTGACCATCACCGGTGGCGCCAATGGCCAGGCCGCCACGCCCAACGTGCAGTTCAAGGAAGTCCTGCTTGAGCTCAAGGTCACCCCGACCATCACCAACGACGGTCGCGTGTTCCTCAACCTCAATGTGAAGAAGGACGAGGTGGAAAGCTACATCGTCCTGGCGGGTTATGGCCAGGTACCGACCATCAGCAAGCGCGAGATCAATACCGCAGTCTTGGTCGAAGATGGACAGACGGTGGTGATTGGTGGCGTGTACGAGTTCACCGATCGCAGCGACGTAGCCAAAGTGCCGTTCCTGGGAGACATCCCGTTCCTGGGCAACCTGTTCAAGAAGAAGGGTCGCTTGAAGGACAAGGCTGAACTGCTGATCTTCATCACCCCGAAGGTGTTGTCGGTCGCCAAGCGCTGATCACTGCGCTTCGAACCGGAAAAGGGCCGCTTGCGGCCCTTTTCTTTTTTGTCTGCGAACAAGCCAAAGGCTGAACCACGGCGAGCAGTGGGCATATCGGCATGAACCAATAGGCGCTCGCCTGGGTCAAACTCGACCCGACGTCACCACCGGATTGCTTTCTGATGGATACCCAAATCGCGCACGAAACCGCAACTGGCCCGATGGACGCGGACGCCTCGCGTCTCCACGACGCCTTCAACGGGTTGCGCACTGGCCTGTCCAAGACCATCGTCGGCCAGGCCGCCCTGGTCGAGCGCCTGTTGATCGCCTTGCTGGCTGACGGCCATCTGCTGGTGGAAGGCGCGCCCGGCCTGGCCAAGACCACCGCGATCCGGGCCTTGGCCTCGCGGTTGCAGGCCGACTTCGCCCGTGTCCAGTTCACTCCGGATCTGCTGCCCGCCGACCTGACCGGTACCGAGGTCTGGCGCCCGCAGGATGGACGCTTCGAGTTCCTGCCCGGCCCCATCTTCCATCCCATCCTGCTCGCCGACGAGATCAACCGCGCGCCCGCCAAGGTGCAGTCGGCGCTGCTGGAAGCGATGGGCGAACGCCAGGTCACCGTGGGGCGACATACTTATCCGCTGCCACAGTTGTTCCTGGTGATGGCCACGCAAAACCCGATCGAGCAGGAAGGCACCTTCCCGTTGCCGGAAGCCCAGCTCGACCGCTTCCTGATGCATGTACGGATCGGCTACCCCGAAGCGGCGGCGGAAGTGGAAATCCTGCGGCTGGCGCGTGAGCGCGCGCGCGATACCTTGCAGCACACGAGCGAGGTTGTGGCCAAGCTACCGATCGAGGACGTATTCGCCGCCCGGGCCGCAGTGCTCGAACTGCACGTCGCTCCACAGTTGGAACGCTACTTGATCGAGCTGGTGCTGGCTTCGCGCGATGCTAGTCGCTATGACCCACAACTGGCACGGCGCATCGCCTGGGGCGCGAGCCCGCGTGGGTCGATCGCGCTGGAGCGCTGCGCGCGTGCACGCGCCTGGCTGGCGGGCCGCGACTACGTGACTCCCGACGATGTACGGGCTATCGCCCCCGACGTGCTGCGTCATCGTGTGCTGCCAAGTTATGAAGCCACGGCCGAAGGTTGGGACGGCGACAAGCTGGTTGCGGCGCTGCTCGATGTCGTGCCGCTGCCGTGAAAAGTGAATGCGACGACTTCCGCAGAGGCAGCTTGAGCCGCGCAGAGGATTCGACCGCTGGTGAAACATCGGCAGCTGGCTGGTATCTAGCAGCTGCCCGTGCGGGAATCTTCGCGGCTTACGCCGCTCCCACAGGGATCGTCGCCGCACACCCTGCCTGCACACAGAAGTTTTCGATGAGAGGTGAGCGGTGGCCGATGGGTTGAAGCCGACGCTGGCCGAGTTGATTGCGCTGCGGGCCACGGCGCAGCGCCGGCCACCTGCGCGCAGGGGAATGCACAACGTGACTGGCCCCGCCCAGTCCAATCAGCGTGGGCGCGGCATGGAATATGCCGAGTCGCGCGAGTACGTGGCCGGCGACGACGTGCGTCATATCGATTGGCGCCTGACCGCACGTAGTGGTCGTACCCACACAAAGTTGTTCCAGGCCGAACGCGAGCGCCTGACGCTGATCGTTGCGGATACTTCGCCGGCGCTGTATTTCGGCACGCGTGTGCGCTTCAAGTCGGTGCAGGCCGCGCGCGCGGCAGCGGTTGCGGTCTGGGCCGCTGTTCGTGATGGTGATCGCGTAGCGATCCTGCGCGGCAGTACCCAGGAAGCGCCGGTTCCCCCTGCTTCCGGTGCGCGCGGCGCGCTGCGGGTACTCGATGCACTGGTACGCTGGTACTCGCAGGTGCCTACCGATGATGCCGGATTGTCGATCGCGCTGGACAATGCGACCCGCCTGTTGCGTCCGGGTTCGCGCTTGATCGTGCTGGCCGATCCACGCAGCATCGCCTCGATTGCCGAGTCGCGCTGGCCGGCGCTCGCCGCGCACCATGAAGTCACGGTGCTGCTGCTGACCGATGCACTGGAAAGCGAACCACCCAGGGCGAGCTTGCCGTTCGCGTTGGGCAACCATCGGCTTGAACTCGATCTGGGCAATGCCGCGCAGCGACAGCGCTGGCAGGACGAGTTCAACCGTCCCGTCGAGCGCGCGCTGGAGACCCTGCCGCGGCGCGGCGTACGGATCTGTTCCTTGCAAAGCGACGCGCCGAGCGAATCCTGGCTGCCGCTGCTGGGTCGCGCGCAGTCGCAGGTGGCGTGATGCAGGCGCAAGAGCTGGTCCTCCGCGATGTACATGTGCCGCCGGCGCCCTCGCTATGGCCGCCGGCACCCGGTTGGTGGCTACTTGCCATTGCGGTGCTGCTGCTGTTGATGGTCGCCTGGGTAGTCGCGCGTTGGCGAAAGCGCCGGCGCGAGGCCTGGCAGAAACTGTTTGACGAAGCCTGCGCTCAGGCCGCGCCTGCAGCACGCATTGCCGCAATATCCGAACTTCTGCGGCGCGCGGCGCGTCGTGTCTACAAGCAAGCTGACCGGCTCCAGGGCGAGGCATGGCTGCACCTTCTCGATGGGGAGAACGGCGACGATTTCAGCGCGGGCCCGGGTCGTCTTTTGCTGGAAGGCGGCTACCAGAAGGAAGTGGACGCTAATGCATGGGAGGCTGCCCGCGATGTCGCCCACAAGCGCTTCCTCGAATTGATGGCTATGCGCAAATGAGCGGCTACTGGCTCCAATGGTTGAAAGTGGCATTCGGCGGATTCGCCTGGCCGTGGATGTGGCTGGCGTTCCCGCTGCCGTGGCTGGCGGCCTGGCTGCTGCCCTCGCGGCCCAGCACTTCCGCCGCCTTGCGGGTGCCGTATGGCGAGCGCCTCGATGCCATCGCCGGCACGGGTGGCCGGCCCAGGCTCATGCATGCGGCAGCCTTGGCGTGGCTGGCGTGGTTCCTGCTTTGCGCGGCTGCCGCGCGACCCCAGCAACTCGGCGAGGCGATCGCACCGCCGCAGAGTGGGCGCAACCTGATGCTGGCGGTTGATCTGTCCGGCAGCATGAGTCGCCCGGACATGGAGTTGGGAGGTGATGTGGTCGACAGGCTTACGGCCGCCAAGGCCGTGCTCGCCGACTTCCTGGACCGCCGCGTCGGGGATCGCGTTGGTTTGCTGGTCTTCGGCCAGCAAGCTTACGCACTCACCCCGCAAACCATGGATCGCGATACGGTTCGCGAACAACTGGACGACAGCGTGGTCGGCCTGGCTGGCCAGGACACCGCCATCGGCGATGCCATCGGCCTGGCGGTCAAGCGCCTGCGCGAACAGCCGGAAGGGCAACGGGTATTGATCCTGCTGACCGACGGCGTCAACACCGCCGGCGTGCTCGATCCGCTGAAGGCAGCGGAGCTGGCCAAATCTGAAAACGTGCGCATCCACACCATCGCCTTCGGCGGCTCGGGCACCGCGCTCTCGCTGTTCGGCCTGTCGGTGCCGATGCCGGGCGGCGACGACGATATCGACGAGGCCACGCTGAAGAAGATCGCGAGCGAAACCGGCGGACAGGCGTTTCGCGCGCGCGATACCGAACAGCTTGCCGGCATCTATGCAGAACTGGACCGGATCGAGCCGGTGAAACAGCAAGGCCAGCGCGTCCGGCCACGTATCGAACGCTACTGGTGGCCGCTGACCGCCGCCTTGCTGGTCGCGCTGTTCGCCTTCCTCTTGCCGGTGCGCCGGCGATGAATGCCTGGCTGCACACCCTGCATTTCCTGCGTCCGCATTGGTTATGGGCGTTGCTTGCCTTGCCGGTCTTGTGGGGCCTGTGGCAAGTCCGGCAGCGTCGCAGCAACGTCTGGCGCGAGGTCGTGGATGCGCATCTCCTGCCGCACTTGCTGGAAGCCGGTGGCAAGGCCGCTCGCGGAACGATCTGGCTGGGTGCACTCGGTTACTCGATCGCCGTGTTGTCGCTCGCTGGCCCCAGCTGGAGCCAGACCGAACAGCCGCTGTGGCAAACGCAGACGCCGCTGGTGATCGCACTGGATCTGTCCAGCAGCAGCACTGCATCCGATCTTCCGCCATCGCGCCTGCTGCAGGCGCGGGCAAAGCTCGGGAATCTACTGCGCCTGCGCGCGGGCGGACAGGTTGCCCTGGTCGTCTATGCGGGCGAGGCTTTCACTGTCGCGCCTTTGACCGACGATGCAGCCAACGTGGCGCTGTTCCTAGACGCGCTGGAGCCGGGCGTGATGCCGGTGGAGGGACAGAAAGCCGATCGCGCCATCGACTGGTCGGTGCGCCTGCTGCAACAGGCCGGATTCGAGCACGGCGACATCCTGCTGTTGAGCGACCACGCCGATGCCGCGGCCGACCACGCCGCAAGCGCTGCCTCGCGACAGGGATACCGGGTTTCCGCGCTGGGGCTGGGCACGGCTGCCGGCGCGCCTTATCGCGATGGCGAGGGCCGCATCCTGCATGCGCGGCTGGATGCGGGTTCGCTGCGTGCGCTTGCGACCGCGGGCGGTGGCGACTACCAGGCGCTGGCGGCGGACGACAGCGACCTGCGTGCGCTGGGCGTGCTTGATCCGGTTGAAGCAGGTACCAGTGCGCAACGCGGCGAGAAGGGCTTGGCCTGGCAGGACGGAGGTTACTGGTTGCTGCCGCCACTGATGTTGCTGGCGTTGTTGGCCTTCCGGCAGGGTGGCGCTTTCTCCGTGGTCCTGGTGTGCGTTTTGCTGCCGTTGGCCATGCCTGCGCACGCGGCGGAACACAATTTGTGGCAACGCACAGACCAGCAACAGCACGCGCGCATCGAACAGGGAGCCGATGCGTATCGCAAGGGCGATTTTGCTGCGGCCGAAAAAGACTTCGTCGGCATCGACAATGCAGACGCGTTGTACAACCACGGCAATGCGCTGGCCAAGCAAGGGCATTACGACGAAGCCATCACTGCCTACGATCGCGCACTCAAACTGCAGCCGAAGATGGAAGATGCGATCGAGAACCGCAAGGTGGTTGATGCCGCGCGCAAGCGCAAGGGCGGGCAGAACCAGGAACAACAGCAGAACAAGTCGGGCGGGCAGGATTCGGCGCAGGACAAAAAAGGCAGGCCCGGACCCGGCCAACAAGATAAAACGCAGCAAGGCAAACAGCAGCCACAACCAGGTTCTCCGCAGCCTGGTTCCCCGAAGCCTGATTCCCCACAGCCTGCTTCCCCGAAGCAGCAACAATCGCAATCGCCGGCCCAGCCGCCGGATAGCGGGCAGTCGCCACAGCAGAAAGCCGCCGATGCCAAGGCCCAGCAAGTTGCAGATGCCGCCCAGCGTGAACGCATGGCCCAGGCGATGGCCCAGGCAGGCAAGGGTGGGCAGAAAGATGGAGCTGTCCGCGAGGCCAAGGTCGTGGCCAATGAAACCGCCACTCAGCGCGAGCACCGGCAGGCGGTGGAAGCCTGGTTGCGCCGCGTACCCGACGAGCCGGGAAATCTGTTGAAGACCAAGTTCCGGCTGGAATACGAACGCCGGCAGAAGGAAGGGCGATGAAACGCGATTTCTGTTCCGCACTCTTGTTGCTGCTGGCGCTTTGGGCCGGGTCCGCGCAGGCAGTCACACGCGCCTCGCTGGATCGCAACCAGGTCGCGTTGGGTGAAACCGTCACTCTCTACCTTGAAAGTGACCAGGCCGGTAGCGCGCCCGATCTGTCGCCGTTGCTGGCCGATTTCAGTATCGAAGGACAGTCGGTCAATCGATCCATGCAGTGGATCAACGGCAGCTCGCAAGCGATGAGCACGTATGTCCTGCAGTTGGCACCCAAGCGTGAAGGTGCCCTGGTCATTCCCGCGATCAAGCTGGGCAGCGACCTGACCACGCCACTGACATTGCGGGTCGCCGCCAGCGTGCCCACCCCGGCGGGGGAAGGTTCCGATGCCTTCTTCGAGACCGGGGTCGACGATCCGGATCCGTATGTGCAACAGAGCGTCGGCGTAGTGGTGCGGCTGAAATACAGCGCGCGGGTCGCCAGCGGCGGATTCGGGCTGGAGCCGCCGCAGGACGCATCGATGCAGCAGCTGGGCCAGGATCGTTATTACACGGAGCAGATAGGCAACACCCAGTACAAGGTTGCCGAGCGCCATTTCGTCTTGATCCCCGATCGCAGTGGACCGCTGGTCATCCCGGGCGCACGCTTCGAAGGTCGTGGCGCCAGCAACTGGATGGACAGCCTGATGGGCGGCGGCGGACGCGAGATACGGGCCCAAGGCACGCCGCGCACGATCAACGTGCGCGCGCAGCCCGCCAATGCGCCGCAGCCGTGGCTGCCGTTGCGCGACCTGCGCCTGCGCTATGTGTCGGCGCCGCAGTCGTTGCAGGCGGGCCAGGCCGCAACTTTCGTGGTCGAAGCTGTTGCGCGGGGCGCGACCCGTGCACAGATGCCCGAGTTGCCCACGCCCTCGGTGGCCGGCGCACAGGTCTTCGCCGAACCTGCGCAGTACGAAGAAACCGTGGTGAACGGAACCCCGCAGGTGACCGTGACAAGGCGTTATTCGCTGGTGCCCAACGGCGCCGGCACGCTGCTGGTGCCGGGCCTGGAACTGGCGTGGTGGGACGTGCGCGCCGGCACGGCCAAGACCGCTTCGCTGACGGACCTGCAGCTGAAAGTCGCGCGAGGAGTGGGCGGTTTCGCCTCCAACACATTGCCTGACGTAGCGTCCGCGGCGGTTCCTGCGGCTGGTGCATCGGCCGACACCGACGGGGCCGGCCCGTTCAGCGGCCGTGTCTGGGCGTGGACGGCAGTGGTTTTCGCTGGCTTGTGGTTGCTCACCCTGGTCTGGGCATTGCACCGGCGCACGGCCGCGACGGCAACGCATCCGCCAGCGCAATCCAGCGCAGGCATCGCCGCAGCCTTGCCAACAAGGACCCTTGCCGACCTGCGTCGTGCGCTGGACAGCGGCACCCTGGATGAGGTCGGCGATACGCTACGCGGCATGTCCGCGCCGCCGTGCACGGATCTCGACCAGCTGCTGCAGCACCTGGCGGTGCCTGCACAACGCGAGGCGGTGGAACAGTTGCGGCGCGCGCGCTGGGCTGATGGCGACGGCAGCCTCGCACGTGCGGCAATGCGCGATGCATTCCGCAACGGGCCGGTGTGGCGCACCACTGAAAAGCCGGTCAAGGAAGTACTGCCGCCGCTGTATCCGGAAGCTTGAAGCTCGTGGGAG
>JBDTPP010000049.1:0-19869 GCA_039932615.1 Pseudoxanthomonas sp. | reverse complement strand
CTGGTCCAGGCCGACGCGATGCGCTGGCTGGAAGCGGAGAAGAACCGCTACGACGTGATCTTCTGCGACCCGCCGACGTTCTCCAACTCCGCCCGTGCCGATGACTTCGACATCCAGCGCGAACACGTGCGCCTGCTGCGCGCCTGCGTGGATCGCCTGACCACCGAGGGCGTGCTGTATTTCTCCAACAACTTCCGCCGCTTCAAGCTGGATGCGGAAGCCATCGCCGAATTCGCGCAATGCGAGGACATCAGCGCGCAGACCATCCCGCCGGATTTCGAGCGCAATGCGCGGATCCATCGCTGCTGGCGGTTGACGAGGGTTTAGCCGCCACAGCGAACTCGCAGGGCGGAACCCGTGCAGCGAAGCTGGTCATCGTCTTGGACAGTTTCGCCCCAGGATCAAAGGCTCGCGGCCGAAAGCCGCTCCCATTAGTAAGGCGTTCCCATGCAGGAGCGGCTTCCAGCCGCGAGCTCTTGAAACCCGTGGGAGCGCCGTCCAGGCGCGAGCTCTCCCGCCGGACTGCAAACATGCGCAAGCCGGGTTAATCGAAATCGGCTTCATCGTAGGGCGGGTCTTGACCTGCCGCGGGTCGTTCGGAAGCCGCGGCGCGCGGCATGGCACCGCGATCCGCGATTGCGGCATCGTGGCTTCGACCATGGCGGGTCAAGACCCGCCCTCCGCTTGCTAACCTCGCGGAGGCATTGATCAGGGCAGGGAGTCGGTTTTTTTGCGACGTTGCAAACGCGCCGCGTGTCAGGTCGCCAGGGCCGGGTAGTCGGTGTAGCCCCTGGGTCCCGGGGTATAGAACGTGCCCATGTCGATGGGATTCAGCGCCGCTTCGGTACGCATGCGCTCCACCAGGTCGGGGTTGGCAAGGAAGCAACGGGCGAAGCCGATCAGATCGGCTTGGCCTGCGTCGAGCACAGCCTCGGCACTGGCGCGATCGAAGCCGCCGGCCAGGATGAATACGCCTTTGAAGGCATCGCGAAGTTTGGTCTTCAAGTCGGCAGGTATCGGCGGTGCACCCATCGCCGAATGGTCCAGCAGGCGGAGGTATTGCAGGCCAAGCGCCGACAGTGACTGGGTCCGGTCGAGTATTGCGCGTCGACGTCGGGGTAGGTGCCGGTGCCGTTGAAGACACCATGCGGCGATAGCCGGATGCCGACGCGATCGGCGCCAATCGCATCGACCGTGGCGCGGGCGGCTTCCAGTGCGAAACGGTTGCGACCTTCGATGCTGCCGCCGTCGCCGTCGCCGCGCTGGTTCACATTGGGGTTGAGGAACCGCTCGATCAGATAGCCGTTGGCGGCATGCAGTTCGACACCGTCGAATCCCGCGTCGATGGCGAGCTTCGTCGACGTGGCGTATTCCTGCACCGTGTGCGCGATGTCGGCGGTGGTCATTGCCCGCGGAGGACTGTGTGGCTGCATGCCGTGTGCGTCGGTGTACAACTTGCCGGGACATGCATCGGCCATCGGTCCGGGCACTTCCGCGCCTGCCGGCAAATTCGTGACATGGGTGACTCGACCGGTGTGCATGAGTTGCACGAAGATCTTGCTGCCCTTGGCATGGACGGCACCGGTGACAGTCTTCCAGTCGCGTGCTTGCGTGTCGTTGAAGAGGCCGGGCATGCGCGGATAGCCCAGGTCATGGGGCGAGGGCGAGGTGCCCTCGGTGATGATCAGGCCCGCCGAATGGCAGTCTTCAGTGTGTTGCATCGATCAATTGAATCCGCCGCCAGAAGCGGACATTCATCGCGCAAGTCCTGAAGATCATCTTGAGTGTCATGTTGCCGGTGCCGTGCGAAGCGCTATCCAGGCGCTAGTAAGCACGCGCAACGCCGAACGCAGGAACAGCAACAGCAACGCAACCGCCACCAGCAGGTCCGGCCAGCCGGCACCAAAAGCCCACACGCCGACGGCGGCGGCCAGCACCGCGCAACCCTCGAGCACATCATTTCGCGAGCACTCCCAGGCCGAGGCCAGGTTGATGTCTCCGTTACGGTACGGGGCAAGGAGCCACAGGCAGATGCCGTTGAGCCCGAGGTTCGCCAAGGCGGCGGCGCCCATCGCTTCGAACAGGGGTACGCCGGAGTTCCCGAGGCGCCAGACGATTTGCGCGGCAACCGCAATCGCGGCGCCGAGGATAAGCAAGCCTTTGACCAGCGCCACCTGCGCCTTGGCGCGCAAGCTGGCGCCGATGACCATCAGGCTGAGCAGGTAGGTCAGCGCATCACCCGCGTTGTCCAGGGTACCCGAGAGCAACGAGGACGATCCGCTGTACAGCGCCGCGGCAAGCATCATCGCGCAGCTGCCGATGTTGATCAGCATGACCGTGATCAGCACGCGACGTTGCCGGCCTTCGAGCCGTTCCACCTCCAGCGGTTTGCCACAACATGAATCTGCCATCGTGCTTCTCCTGTCAGCTTGGTTATACGGCTGCCGCGATCTCGCTTTCCTTGTGCAGCCAACGATAGAGCGCGGGCAGCACCAGCAGCGTGAGCAGCGTCGAGGACATGATGCCGCCGATGACCACGGTGGCCAGCGGCCGCTGCACCTCTGAGCCGGCGCCGACGTTGAAGGCCATCGGCAAGAAGCCCAGCGAGGCTACCAGGGCGGTCATCAACACCGGGCGCAGGCGGCCGAGCGCGCCATCGACGATGGCGTCTTCGAGCCGGCCGCCTTGTTCGCGCAGCTTGCGGATGAAGCTGATCATCACCAATCCGTTGAGCACCGCGATCCCCGACAGTGCGATGAAACCCACGCCTGCGGAAATGGACAGCGGGATGTCGCGCAGCCATAGCGCCAGCACGCCGCCGGTCAACGCCAGCGGTACTCCACTGAACACGATGCCGGCGTCCTTCGCCGATCCGAAGGCCATGAACAGCAGGCCGAGGATCAGCACCAGCGTCATCGGCACCACGATCGACAGGCGCCTGCTCGCCGAGACCAGTTGCTCGAAGGTGCCTCCATAGGCGATCCAGTAGCCTTCCGGCAACTTCACCTGCGCCTCGATCGCCTCGCGGAGTTCCGCCACGAATCCGCCCAGGTCGCGTCCGCGCACGTTGGCGCTGACCACGATGCGACGCTTGCCGTTTTCGCGATTGACCTGGTTCGGCCCCAGGCGGGTTTCGATCGTGGCCACGTCGCGCAGCGGCACCGTGCGTGGCGCGCCGGTTTGCCATGTCGCCTGGCCGCTGGACTCGTCGGCCTGCGTCCCTTCACCCAAGGCAATGGGGAGCTCGGCCAGTGCCCGAGGATCCTCGCGCAGCGCATCGGGCAGGCGCACGACGATGTCGAAGCGACGGTCGCCCTCGAACAACTGGCCGGCTTCGCGTCCACCCACCGCGATGGCGACGGTGTCCTGCAACTCTCCGGGATTGAGACCGTAGTTCGCCAGCGCGGCGCGGTCGGGTTCCACCGTGAGCAGCGGTAGGCCGGTCAGTTGTTCGGCCTTGACGTCGACTGCGCCCGACACCTTCTTCATCACCACTTCGATCCGCGCAGCGGTCCGCATCAGCTCCTCCAGGTCGTCGCCGTAGAGCTTCACCGCCACATCGGCACGCACGCCGGAAATGAGTTCGTTGGTGCGCATCTGTATCGGCTGGGTGACCTCGTAATTGTTGCCGGGAACTGCTGCGATGACGGTGTCTATTTCATCCAGAAGCTCCGCCTTCGGCTTGCCGGGATCGGGCCACTCGCCACGATCCTTGAGCATCACGAAGGTATCGGCGATGGATGGCGGCATCGGGTCGCTGGCGATCTCGGCGGTACCGATCTTGCCGAACACGCGCTGCACCTCGGGCAGCTTCGCCAGCGATCGCTCCAGCGTCACCTGCATCGCGATCGATTGGCTCAGGCTGGTGCCGGGAATGCGCAACGCCTGGACTACCACGTCGCCCTCGTCCAGGTTGGGGATGAACTCGCTGCCCAGGCGCGTGGCCAGCAGGCCGCACAGCACGGTCAGCAGTGCCGCGGCCGCCACGACCGGGAGCCGGAGGCGCAGCGACGCGCGCAACAGAGGTTCGTAGCATCGCCTGCACCAGGCGATCACGCGGTTTTCCTTCTCGTCTACCTTGCCGCCCAAAAACACCGCGACGGCCGCCGGCACGAAGGTCAGCGACAGCAGCATGGCGCCGGTCAATGCCAGCACCACGGTGATCGCCATCGGGTGGAACATTTTCCCCTCGACGCCGCTCAACGCGAAGATCGGCAGGTACACGGCGGCGATGATGCCCAGGCCGAACAGGCTGGGACGGATCACCTCGGCGGTGGCGCTCGCGGTGGCCTCGAAGCGTTCCTCGCGCGTCATCACCCTGCCCAGCGCGTGCTGCAGCTCGCCGAATCGACGCAGGCAGTTTTCGATGATGATCACCGCGCCGTCGACGATCAGGCCGAAGTCCAGCGCGCCCAGGCTCATGAGGTTGCCCGACACGCCGCCGCGCACCATTCCGGTGAGAGTGAACAGCATGGCCAGGGGGATCACGGTCGCGGTAATCAGCGCCGCGCGGAAGTTGCCCAATAGCAGGAACAGCACCACGATCACCAACAGCGCACTTTCCACGAGGTTCTTCGACACGGTGGCGATAGTCCGGTCGACCAGGGCGGTGCGGTCGTACACGGGCGTGGCGACCACGCCTTCGGGGAGGCTCGCATTGGCCTCTTCCAACTTCGCCAGCGCCGCCTGCGAGACTTCGCGGCTGTTGGCGCCGACCAGCATCACCACGGTGCCGACCACGGCTTCGTGGCCGTTCTGCGTGGCCGCACCGCTACGCAGCTCCTTGCCTTCGCCGATCTGCGCCACGTCGCCCACGCGGATCGGCACGCCCTCGCGGCGGTCGAGCACAATCTGGCCGATCTGCGCTGCATCATCGACCTGGCCCGGAACGCGCACCAGCAGCTGCTCGCCGTTGCGCTCGATATAGCCCGCGCCGACATTCTGGTTGTTGCTGGCCACCGCGGCTACCACGTCCTGCAGGGTGAAGCCGAGCGCGCGCAGTTTCACCGGGTCGGGCGTGATGTGGATCTGCCGTTCGTAGCCGCCAATGGTGTTGACTTCGGTCACGCCCGGCACGTTGCGCAGTTGCGGGCGAATCACCCAGTCCTGCAGCGTGCGCAGGTCGGTCGGCGTATAGCGACTTCCGTCGGGCTTGCGCGCATCCGCGACGGCATCGACCGTGTACATGAAGATTTCGCCCATGCCGGTGGCGATGGGGCCCATCGACGGTTCTAGCCCTTCGGGCAACTGCGAGCGCGCTTGTTGCAGGCGTTCAGCGACCTGCTGGCGGGCGAAGAAGATATTGGTGCCATCCTTGAACACCACCGTCACCTGCGACAGGCCGTAGCGCGAGAGCGAGCGCGTGTAGTCCAGCCCCGGCAGGCCGGCAAGCGCGGTCTCGATGGGGAAGGTGACGCGCTGTTCCGACTCCAGCGGAGAATAGCCGGGCGTTTCGGTATTGACCTGTACCTGGATGTTGGTGATATCCGGCGTGGCGTCGATCGGCAGCCGGGTGGAACTCCATGCACCGATGGCGACCAGCGCCAGCGTGAGCAGCAACATCATCCAGCGATGGCGGATGGAGAAGACAATGAGTCGTTCGAGCATGGCCATGTCTCAGTGCTCGTGCTCGGCGGACGACTTGCCAATGTCCGCCTTGACCAGGAAGCTCTGCGCGATTACCACCTGCTCGCCCGCGCGCAGGCCTGCGGCCACTTGCACATTGCGCGCATCGCGCCGGCCGAGCGTCACCGCGCGCTCCTGGTAACGCTCGCCCTCGCGTATATAGACCACGTCACGGTTGCCTTCATCGGTCTGCAGTGCCGTCAACGGCACGATCAGCGCCGCGTCGGCCGTGTCCACGGTGATGCGCGCACGCACTGCGGCACCGGGCCGCCACAGGCCGTCGTTATTGTCGATCGTCGCGCGTGCCACCGTGCTCTGGCTGGCCGTGGCGGTGCCCGGCAGGATGCGTTCGAGCGTGGTCTCGGCACTGACGCCATCGCTGATGCGCGTCACCGTTACCGGAATGCCGGCCGTGATGTGTCCGGCATCGGCGCCGAAGATGTGCAGGTCCACCCATAACTGCGACAGATCGGCCACCTCGTACAGCGCCATGCCCTCGCCGGCCACCGCGCCTACCGAAGCCGTTCGCTGCAGGACCACGCCTGAAATCGGCGACGGCACGGCGTATGTCGTCAGGCTGAGGTTGCTTTCGATAGTCGCCAGCGTCTGGCCGGCGCGCACCTTATCGCCGATGTTGGCGCGCAGCGAGCGGATCGGGCCCGGGAAGCGTGCCATGACGTGGGCGATGCGCCCTTCAGGCGGCGTGAGCAGGCCCTGCACCTCGTGTTCGTCGGCAATCATCCCAGAGCCAGCGGGGACTGCGCGGATGCCGGCAGATTTCGCGGTCGCCATGGGGATGCTGGTCGAAGGCGGACCTTCCTCGTGCGCGCCTTCGCCCTCGGCATGCGCATCGTCAGCATGCGCCTCTGCTTCGCCTTCTTTCGCATGCGCGTCTTCGGCACGCCCTTCGGCGCCTCGCGTCTCCCCCGTGCCGGGCTTGCTGCCGCAGGCAGTCAGCAGTCCGAGAAGAACCAGCGGGAAGATCCCGCGGATCATGGTGTGGATCGACTTCATGGCGTATTTCCTTGTGCAGGTACGACGGCTTCCACGACCAGCGATTGACCGGTCAGGCGTTGCAGTTCGATCAGGGCGCGCTGCGCGGCGAGCGCGGCTTCCAGCTGCTGCTTGCGCATCGCGGTGCGCTCGGATTGCAGCTGCGCCCATTCCAGATAGCTGATGGCGCCGGCGCGGTAGGCGCGTTCGGCGGCGGCTTCGGCCTTGGCCAACTTGGGCAAAACATCGCTACCCAGCCGCGCGACTTCCAACTGCGCCACGGTGTACTGGCCATGCGCTTCGGCGAGGGTGGAATAGAGCGACACGTCCTTGACCTCGCGTTCGATGGACAACGCGGCCAATTCCGCCTCGGCAGCGCGAATGCCCGGCTGCGCGCGGCTGGCTGCGCCCAGCGGGATCGAGAAGCCGGCGACGAAGCCGGCGTCATTACCCTGGCGATCATTCCCGTTACGGACATGGCGCACGCCGAGCGACCAGTCGATGTCGGCGCTGGCCTCACTTCGCGCCAATTGCAGCCGGGCTTCGCGGATGCGCTGTTGGTCGGCGAACTGCTGCAACTCCGGGGTGCGTTCGAGCATTTGCGCCAGTGCCTCTGCGCCAGCGATCCGCGGCAGGGCCAGCGGATCGACGGCAGGGATATCAAAGGTCGGCGCTCGCTCGCCCCAGAGCGCGGCCAGATGCTGGCGCGACGACACGAAGGCTTGCTCCGCGCGTGCCCGCTCCAGTTCCGCCTTTGCCAGCGCGGCCTCTGCGGTGAGCACCACCGACTCGGGCGACGCGCCGGCCTGCAGGCGTTGCCGCGCACCCGCGACCGTGCGCTGGCGCTGGGCGATATCGAAGTCGGCGAGCCCGCCCTGCCGCTTTGCCGCGGCCATCGCCAGGTAGCGGCGTGCGGTTTCGGCCAGCAGGTCCAGGCGCGCGGACTCGCGCTGGACCGCGAGCGCATCGATTCGGCTTTGGGCCAGCGTGCGGCGTGCATCGAACTTGCCGCCACGCTCGAAAACCGATGCAAGGGTGAAGGTGGCCTCGGCATTCTCGAAGCCACGGACCTTGCCGGTGCCGAGTACGTTCTCCAACTCTCCACCGACTGCATAGGCCGGGTGCAGTGCCGCCTTGTCGCGTTCGGCCAGCAGCATGTCCTGGCGCGCATCGAACAGGCGCAGGTCGGGGTGGGCCCGCGCGACACGCGCGAAGGCCTGGTCAAGGCTCAATAGGTTGGGACCGGGAGGAAGACCGGCTTGGGCGTACACCGGCAGGTACAGCACAAGCAACAAGACGGCCACAGCCGCCAGACGCAACCACATGGTGAATTCTCCGAAATGGGACAGGACTGGATCGCCGGCTTTCCCGGCGAGTGGTCAAGCCTGGATCGGAGGACGGATGTCGACGGGGTAGTCGCTGGGAGTCACTCCGGTGTACGGAGCCGATACCCGGACGAAGTCAAGTGCTGACGGCAATGCGACCCGCGCCGGATCGAAAGTAGCGGTGGCGTGCAGACAACAGTCGCTGCAGACCTGGTTTGGGCAGCACTCGCCCTGTCCAGCATCGGTGGCGTTGGCGTCGTCGCCGTAGGTGGGTTCCGTGGCCTGCGTTGCGTCGGCAATCTCGCAGGCTGCCGCGAATACGGGTTGCAGGCACAGTCCGAGCGCCAGGATAGCCATCAAGACCACCCGGAGGAACACGAATTTGTGCTGGACCTGCGACATGCGCTCACATTAACCCGCAAGGCAGCTGCTACACAATTTCCCTCTGGATGACCGCTTTGGGTGGCAGATTCAATTGATCGATGCAACACACTGAAGACTGCCATAGGGCAGCAGGAGTGTTGCAGATGAAGCACAGGCACAGGATTTACTACACTGATGGCCAGAAGTCGGTGATGTGGGATCGTTGGCGGCAGGGCGAGTCCCACCAGATTGCGGCGCTGTTCGATCGGCATCACAGCTCGGTTCGAGGGATTCTTTCTCAGTCCGGCGGCATCCGCCCGGCGGTGCGACGACGTTCGGAGCTGACACTTAGCCAGGCCGAGCGGGAAGAGATCTCCCGCGGCATGGCTAGCGGACAGTCGATGCGCGCGTGAGTGGGCCTGCTGACCATCTTCGCCGGTGTGACCACCGCCTTTTTCTTCGATGGCTATCGCGAGCAGTTGGGGCAGGAACAACAACTTCGCGAAACCCGCGCGGGCGTCATTACCGAGCTCAAGCACTACGAGTCGCACGGCGGCGCGATCGCGGATGACATCGACAATTCCATTGCCCGCTGGAAAGCGGCGAATGCGTCGGGGATCCGGGCGGTGCCAGCGTACTACTTGTCGACTGGATCGCCGCGCCCACCCACGGCCGCATGGACTTCGGTAATGGCCTCAGGTGTCGCCAGCCGATTCGACCCCGATACGCAACTGGAGCTGGGCTACCTCTACTCCGAATACCTGGGCATTCACGAGAATTATGTGCGCCGCGTCGTGTTCACCGAGCAGGAGATCCTGCCCAAGCTGATTTCCGGTCCGTCGGCATTCTACGACGCGAGCGGCAAGCTGCAACCGCAATTCATGGTCCACATGGACATGCTTGCTCGCTTCAGCGCCGACCTTCGTCGCCTCAACGGAGAGGCGACGCGTTTGCGGGTGAAGCTGGAGGCGCAGGCTGGTGAGCAGAGCTCGTAGGGCGGAACCCGCGCAGCGGTTGACCAGCTGCGCTGTTTGGAGCCCGCCGAATATGCCGCAGGCTCGCCAATTACGCGCATGGTAAGACGTGCGGCGGAATCGTCTTTGACGGTTCCGCCCTACGCGAGCTGATGTCCACTTCTGTCCGCCAGCGATCAGCCAGCTACTTCGTCATTTCCGGTCGAGGCTCACGTCAGCGCAAACTTCCCGGACCAGCGAACGTAGCCAGCGGTGGGGCGGATCGGCTTCAAGCCGCGGATGCCAGAACAGGGACACGGTGAATTCGGGCAGTGTCACCGGCAATGCGAAGCGGAACATCTCCTCGCACAAGCTGTGGGTGTGCTTCTCAGGCACCGTGGCGATCAGGTCCGATGCCCTGGCCAGGGCGATGGCCGACGAAAAACCTCCGACGGTAGCGACCACCTGCCGTTCAAGACCGAGCATCTGCAGCGCTTCATCCTCGGGGCCGCGATCCAGTCCGCGTCGGGACACCAGCACGTGCCGGCCCGCTGCGTAGCGGGCAGGGGTGATCTTGCCCCTGGATAGCGGGTGGCCCTCGCGCACGACACCGATATGGTGGTCGCGGAAAAGACCGAGGGTGCGGATTTCCGGTCCCATCTCCTTGCCGGTGACCCCGGTTTCCAGATCCACAGTGCCATCGCGCAGCGCCGTGCTGTCCTTGTTCGGCTTGGACAGGAAGCGCAGCTTCACCGCCGGCGCGTCCCTGGCGACCCGTGCGATCAACGCCGGCCCGAAGTTCTCCACGAATCCCTCGCTGCTACGCAGGGTGAATGTCCGCGAGAGCGCCTGGAGGTCGAGTTTCATCGCCGGGCGGAGCAGGCACTCGGCGTCTTCCACCACCTGTCGTACCCGCTCCCGCAGCGCGATGGCGAGCGGCGTGGGAACGAGGCCGCGCCCGGCACGGACCAGCAGCGGATCGCCGGTTATCTCGCGCAACCGCGCCAAGGTCCTGCTCATGGCCGACGGACTCAACTGCAGGCGCTGGGCGGCGCGCGCAACGCTGCCTTCGGTCAGCAGCACGTCGAGCGGTACCAGCAGGTTCAGGTCGAGGGTCGCCATGGCCGACAGATACCACGAAATCGACTGACACATGGCGTTTCATGCACTGACTGGTTGCAACCAGTGCGCCTTCCGCCCTCTTTGAAAGAGCCGCAGGCTGGCGTTGCTGCCGAATCAAAGGATTCCCATGTCACTTGCCACCGACTCCCCGGGCCTGGCCGGGCAACCCGCAGACTCCCGGGTTCCGTGGGCGCTGGTCAGCCTTGCGCTGACCATGTTGCTGTCTTCGCTGGGTACCAGCATTGCCAATGTGGCGCTGCCGACCCTTGTGCAGGCGTTCGACACCTCATTCCAGGCGGTGCAGTGGGTCGTGCTCGCCTATCTGCTTGCGATCACCACGCTGATCGTCAGCGTCGGCCGCCTCGGCGACCTGTTTGGACGCCGCCGGCTGATGCTTGCCGGGATCGGCGTTTTCACCGTCGCGTCCGTGGTCTGCGCCGCTGCGCCCGAACTGTGGGTGCTGGTTGCGGCCCGCGCAGTCCAGGGGTTCGGGGCCGCCGTGATGATGGCCCTGACCATGGCCTTCGTCGGCGATGCCGTTGCCAAGGAACGCGCTGGCAGCGCCATGGGCTTGCTCGGCACGATGTCCGCGATCGGCACGGCGCTCGGTCCGACCCTCGGTGGAACCCTCATCGCTGGTTTCGGCTGGCGCGCGATCTTCCTCATCAACCTGCCGCTGGGGTTGATCGCGATCGCCCTGGCGTATCGGCATCTGCCTGCGGATCGTGCCGTGCCTGGCGAAAGTCGGGCGTCGTTCGACTGGCGCGGCTCGCTGCTGCTGGCGCTCACGCTCGCCGCCTATGCGCTGGCGATGACCGTTGGCCGTGGCCACGCCGGGTTGATGAATGCCGCGCTGCTCTGCGCCGCATTGGTGGGTGTGGGCCTGTTTGCTTTCGTCGAATCCAAAGTCGCTTCGCCGCTGGTTCGACCGGCGCTGTTTGGAAATCGCATCATCCGCTCCGGATTCGCCATGAGCAGCCTGGTCACCACGGTGGCCATGACCACACTGGTGGTCGGACCGTTTTATCTGTCGGCCGCACTGGGCCTCGACGCTGCCCACGTGGGCCTGGTGATGTCGGCGGGTCCACTCGTTGCCGCCTTCGTTGGCGTGCCGGCCGGCCGCGGTGTCGACCGGTTCGGTGCGGGACGCATTACCGTCGCGGGACTGGTGGCCATGGCGCTCGGTTGCCTCGGCTTGGCCGCTGTCTCCCTGCGCCTCGGCGCCTGGGGCTACATCGTCCCGCTGGTCACGTTCACCGCTGGCTTTGCGGTGTTCCAGGCGGCCAACAACACCGCGGTCATGGCCGGCATCGCGCCGGGGCAGCGCGGCGTCGTCTCGGGGCTGCTCAACCTGTCACGCAACCTCGGCCTGATCACCGGCGCATCGGTCATGGGCGCGGTGTACGCGTTTGGCGCGGCCACGACGGAGTTCGCGCAGGTCACGCCGGCTGCCGCGACCAGCGGCATGCGCCTGGCGTTCGCCGTTGCCACCGCACTTGTCTTCGCTGCGCTTGCGCTGGCCCTCGGCCAGGGCAAGCGCGCCGCATCTCCCTCAACCCAGTGAGAACTGTCGTGTCCCGCACATCGTTCCATGTCATCAACGCAGGTCTGGTCATGCTTCTTGCCAGTGCCGGCGCAGCCGCAGGCGCGGTCGCCGGAACGGGGGTGCATGGCAAGTGCCTGGGCACACAAGTCGTTGCCACCAATGCCCCGGTGCCTGCCGACCCTTACCCGCTCATGGCGGCCGGCTGGGGACCGGAACTTGGCAAGGGCCTCATGGCCAGTCGATGGGCAGAGGACTGGAGCGGCATGGCTGCGGCAGGTCGGGCCCCGGCGCTGAAAGCCATCCCCCTGGGTAGCGGGGCGACCCTCGCGCTCAGTGGCGAGGCGCGCCTGCGGTATGTCACTTCCGGGAATGCGCAGCTGTCTCGCGGCAACGACATCCAGCAGGGCCAGTTCCGCGGCACCCTTGGCGCGGACCTGCGGATCAACCCGAACGTCCGTGTCTATGGTGAGCTGGGCACTGGCCACGTCGACGAGCACAGGGACACGGCGACCGCCAACTTCCAGAACGTTGTTTCGCTGCAGCAGCTGTTCGTCGACGTCCGTGAACATGTCGGTTCGGCTTTGGTCGGCGCGATGGTCGGGCGCCAGGAATTCTCGGACGGTCCGCGGCAGCTGGTCAGCCTCAGCGATGGGCCAAACCTGCATCGTTCATGGAACGGCATCCGCGCCTACGTGCATGGGGAACGGCAGCGCTTCGGCGCTTTCGACCTTCGCGCGACCCGCCTGCAACGCGGGGCGTTCGACGAGGAAATCAATTCCGGCGAAAGACTGCAGGGCGTCAATGCGAGCTTCGTCGTGTCCCCGGCCGATGGGCCCAATACCTACCTCGAGCCATTCTGGATCCACAGCGAGAATCCGGCGTTCCGGATCGGCGGCCGTGCCGGCCTGGATGATCGCAACACCTTCGGCGCGCGCCTTTGGGGTCGTCGCGGCAAGTTCCGGTTCGACTGGGTCGCCGCGCGACAGACCGGTCGATCCATCGACAACCGCCGGGTCGATGCATGGGGCGTCTTCGCCGTCCAGAGCCTGGACCTGGGCGATGGTGGCTGGAAGCCGCGGCTCACTTCGCACGTCGACATTGCATCCGGCGCACGCGCATACGGATCCGGAACCCTCGCAGCCTTCAACCCGCTATATGCGAGCTCGAACTATCTGGGTGAAGGCCAGTTCCTTGGCCTGAGCAATCTTCTGCTGATCGCTCCCGGGCTTGCGATGTCACCCACGCCGAAGACAACCCTCTCGTTCGAGTATGGCTACGCGCGCCGGCTCGAGGAACACGATGTCGCCTATGCCGGGGGCATGCGTGCGTATGCCGGAACGCAGGCTGTGCCGGGCCACCGCCTCGGCGGGCTATTCCGCCTCGCAGGCAGTTGGGCAGCGACGACCCGCTTGACCGTGTCGCTCAACTACGAACAGTTCGATGCGGGTGAAGTGCTTGAGCGCGCTGGTTTTTACTCGGGAAGCTACGGCTACTTCAACGCGACGTATCGCTATTGATCAACGCAAGCTATCCCGCCACCTGGAGGGTGGTTGCAGTACGGAGACTCGCCAGAGACAGGACGCAACCCATGAACACACTCATTGACAACGAGGCATCGGCGCAGTCGCGCAGGCCACGCCCGTGGCCGCGACCAGCGGCATGCGCCTGGCGTTCGCCGTTGCCACCGCGCTTGTCTTCGCTGCCCTTGCGCTGGCCCTCGGCCGGGCTGCGCGCCATACCTCCCGCAACCAAGTGAGAGTCGTCGTGTCCGCGATATCGTTGCAGGGAAAAGAAATCAGCGACTGTTTCCCGCATGCCGTGCATGGGGCTCGGACTTGTGCTTGCGCTGCATCCACCGGCGGCGAGAGCGCTGGCCATCGCACGTTGCAGACGCTGCGCCACCGTGAGCAACCCGAGGCCGTCAACCGGCCTCCATGCCTATGCTGCGGCAAGCCCGCCGCGCACGCGCTTCGCCACCGATTCCTTCACGACAGACACGTCTTCGCGCACCAGCATCGTCGGCGCCACGCCGAACATGCGGCGGCAGGTTCGGCTGAGGTGGGCCGAGTCGGCGAAGCCGGCTTGTTGCGCCGCCTCGGTCCACGAACTGCCGGTCATGCCGCTGGCCACTGCGTAGCCGACGCGCGCCCACAGCAGATAGGCGCGGAAGGTGATGCCGGTCTGGGCCACGAACAGGTGCCGGAAGCGGCTCGGCGACAGGTGCGCCACGGCGGCCGCCTGGCTGAGGCTCATTGCTTCGCCGGGCCGCTCGTGGATCTGCTCCAGCACGGTGGCGATGCGCGGGTCGACCGGCGCCTCGGCAAGCGGCGCATCGGCAAGGTGCGCGACCACGCGTTGCGCGGCGGCGATCAGGGCCTCGTCAGCTCCGCGTGCGTCGAACACGGCGTGCAAGGCCGCTGATTGCGCATCGAGGCGATCATCGGAAAGCAGGCAGACGTCTTGCTGCCCGTAGCGCGTGGCCAGCGCGCGCCCGGCCGAGGTCTCCGGCTCGACGAACACGGTCGCCACTGCTTGCCCGCAGCCGTCGAACTGATGAAGGCGATCGGGCATGACGATGGCGGAAAATGTCTCCAGCCATGTTTCATCTTTGCCCGCGCGAATATGCACAGGCTGGCTCGCAGCGAGCGTTATCTGGATGGCATGGTGGCTGTGCAATCGACCCTGGCCGGCGTTGCGCCCGATCCACACGCTGCCGCCATTCCACACCAGCACCCGGCCGATACCGGCAAGGACGCGAGCGGATGTTTCGCCATCGGTTGTCGGGGGTGGGTGCATGGCGGCCTCCAAGACAGGCGGTGCTGTCTGGCCAGCGAAGATTAGCCGTTCGATTCAAGCATCCGACAGTGCCCCTGCGGACAATGGCCCCACGGATCAAGCATCCGTCCCACCCCTACACGAGGATCTGCCATGAATACCAACAACGTTGCCTTTACCTGCCACTGCTCCAACTGCCAGGGCGCTGCCTGCACCTGTGGTTGCCAGGCCGCTTCGGCCGCCCTGCCGGCTTCGCCCTGCGGTTGCGGATGCAACGCCGGACAGGCCTGCCATTGCGGCGAAGCCCGGGTTTGACTCTGACATCCATCCATACTGCAAGTAGAGACCGGGGCCAGAGCCGACGCACCGGGTTTCGCGACCGACCGACCGATCTCCATATCGGTCGGTCGGGCGGTCGAAGGTCCATCGCGCCAACGAGCCTGACCCCAGTAATTGACGGTCAACGTCCGTACTTCAATCCCTAGGTGATTCGAATGAACAAGACATTGTTGATGGGGGCGTGGCTCGCGGTGTTGGCCATGGCGTTTGCGGCGCCGTCCCGCGCCGAAGAGTTGCAGGTGAGCCGCAAGGCTTACTCGCTTAAGGTGCAGCAACAGGGCCACGGGCCTGTCGCCGTCGTGTTCGAGTCCGGCTTTGGCCAGGGCCCGGGCGTATGGGACCAGGTCGTGGCTGATCTCGGGGTCCACTGCCAATGCATCGCCTATGCCCGCGCCGGGCTGGGGAAATCCGGAACGGACGGCAAGCCGAAGACCATCCAGGAGCATGTGCAGGACCTGGCTGCAGTGATCGATGCAACGGCGCCGGATCGGAAGGTGGTGCTGGTGGGGCATTCCTACGGCGGCCTGCTGGTTACCGAATACGCGCGCCTGCATCCTGAGCGGCTGTTGGGCCTGGTGCTGGTGGACCCGGCGACCCTGGGCCAACGTCACGAGTTCAAGAAAGCCAATCCTGAGCGGGTGCTTGCCGATGACAAGGAGCTGCTTGCGATGCTGCCACCCGCGATGCAGGAAGACTACAAGCTGTTGATTGCCCAACTCGACAGCGAATCTGCCGCTGTCCCACAACAGCAACCCGATCTGCCCGTGGCCCTGCTGACGTCGACCAAGGTTTCCGCCGATCCGTTCGTGCTTGAGGAAACGGCGCTGGGCAAGGAAATCTGGAAGCGCCAGCACGCCGCGTTGTTCGCCGAGTTTTCGCGCGGTACCCATCAGTATTTCGCTACCGGCCACAACATCCACCGGGAAAACCCGAAAGTGGTGGCTGATGCCATTCGGGCAGTCGCAGGAGTCGCAGCGGTTGGCGGCAACTGATCGGAAAACCAGGAGTCAGGGTGGGAGTTAAAAAGCGGGGGCGGGGTGGATTTTGTTGCCTTCAGCCACGCGGCGAACCTCATGCCGCCGTCGGGTCCTTGCAAGCCCGGTGACCGGACCCGCGAGACGCTCTATGTGCCCTTGATGACCACTGCGCCTGCTGCACGCCTGCGTGGATCGCCTGACCACCGAAGGCGTGCTGTGTTTCTCCAACAACTTCCCCGCTTCAAGCTGGAGACAGTTGCAAGGCAACCCAACGAACGGCCCAGGAAAACGTTAGGCGTACGAAACGCCAGCAGAACGATATCGACAAACTGTTCCGTCGATCAGTTGAATCCAAGATCCAAAAGCGGACGTCGACGCGAATGCGCTAGTTGCGACCCGCAGGATTGCGAAGCTACTCTTATCCGCAACGCATCGAGCACGAGCGAGAACGCGGGTGAAGTCTGCCGGCGGCTCGGGTAGTACAAGTGGTAGCCGGGAAACGGCGGGCACCAGTTCTCGAGCACGCGGACCAATCGTCCGGTTTCGATATGCGGCGAGAACTCTTCTTCGGGCAGAAAGGCCACACCCAGACCGTCGAGGGCTGCGAGCACCATGTGTGGTGACGTGTTGAAGGTCACCTGGCCATCGACGCGCACGCTTACCTGTCGGCCGCGGCGCTCGAATTCCCAGACGTAGAGGCCGCCCTTGGGCGGGAAGCGGATGTTGATGCAACGGTGGTTGGTCAGATCTTCGGGGGCCTTTGGAACGGGATGGTTCTTGAAGTAGTCGGGCGATGCGACAGCGGCCATCCGCAGCTTCGGATTGCTGGGCATCGCGATCATGTCCTTGTCGATGCTTTCGCCCAGCCGAACTCCGGCGTCAAACCGGTCGGCAACGATGTCAAAATAGCCCTTGTAGGTCAGCCAACTCAGTTCAGGTCTGCACGCCGGCCCAAAGCCGATCCAGTCGAAGGGTAAGTCTATCGAGCGTGGCGTCGCTGCTGGCGATAGCTGAAAACAGCAGCAGGCCACCTCCGTAGCCCACCCACCCCACGAAGCAGGCGCCGCCCATGGCCTGGATAGTGGGCCGATCCTCATGGCAGCACCGGCGAGCATGCCGCAAGGGGTCTATGGGCCAGCGGCCCCCGGAGCCTGCGCTTCCGCGAGATGCCAGGCGATGGATTGGTCGGCGCGGAATGGCACGATGGCCTCACGACCGCCACCGATACGCTGTGGAACGATCCACGCCTGGCGTTCCAGGACAATGCTGTCGGTGTTGCGTGGAAGGCGATAGAAGTCGGCGCCGTGGAAGCTGGCGAAAGCCTCCAGTCGCTGCAGCGCCCCGGCCTGCTCGAACGCCTCGGCATACAGCTCGATCGCGGCATGCGCGGTGTAGATGCCGGCACAACCGCAGTCGGACTCCTTCGCGTGCCGCGGGTGCGGCGCGCTGTCGGTGCCGAGGAAGAACTTCGGATTGCCGCCGGTAGCGGCAGCCAGCAATGCCTCGCGGTGATGTTCCCGTTTGAGCACCGGCAGGCAGTAATGGTGCGGGCGCAGGCCGCCAGCGAACATTGCGTTGCGATTGAGCAGTAAATGGTGGGCGGTGATGGTCGCCGCGATGTTGGCCGGTGCCTCGGTGACGAATTGCGCACCGGCACGTGTCGTGATGTGCTCGAGCACCATGCGCAGCCCCGGGAATGCACGCGCCAACGGCTCGAGGTGGCGCTCTATGAAAACCGCCTCACGGTCGAAGACATCGATCGCGGCGTCGGTGACCTCGCCGTGGATCAACAATGGCAAATCGTGCTTTTCCATCGCCGCGAGCACCGCGGAGACGCGCTTGAGGTCGGTCACGCCGTTCTCGGAATGGGTCGTGGCACCGGCAGGGTAGTACTTGAGCGCATGCACGAAGCCGCTGGCCTTGGCCCGTGCAATCTCCTCCGGCGAAGTGAAGTCGGTGAGATACAACGTCATCAATGGCTCGAAGCGCATGCCGCGCGGGATGGCTGCCTGGATCCGCCCGCGGTAGGCGCGCGCTTGCTCGACCGTCGTCACTGGCGGCTTCAGATTGGGCATGACGATCGCGCGCGCAAATCGACGCGCGGTGTCGGGCAACACCGAGACCAGCAGGTCCCCATCGCGCAGGTGCAGGTGCCAGTCATCGGGGCGGGTCAGGACAAGCCGTCGTCCCTCATCTGCCGACCCATGGGTGATATCGCCGGACGGGAGTGGTTGCATCGCGTTTCCACGACCTGGATCAGGGTGCTGCATCAGGGACCAACCTCGACAGGAATCATCAGTTCATTGCGGCGCATTTATCGAAACGACCACGGCGGATTGTACCGGGCAAGTACCCGGCAGATGAATTCCGAGTCCCGACTGCAGTGCGCATGGATGATCGCCGGGTTCCGGGAGTTGCCGGTCGAGGTCAACACCGCGAGGAACCAGCGTACAGGCCCAAAGCCCGGTATCGCCCGCATCCACCCGCGACGCACTGGGGTAAGTGCTGAAGCATTCGCAGTGGTTGGTCTGATCTTTCCGGGTTCTGCTTCTGGGCTGATCGACTTCGGCGAGAAGCGTGCGCCGGTCTCTTTCAGCCGGTGTGGCCCAGGCAGGCAAAGCGCACGCGGGAAGTTTTGGCGCGCCATTGGAATTCCCGGATCCGGCGAGGCGTGCTCCCGCCAGTTACTTCATCGTCGGCATCACGAATTCGGCAGAGCGCACGCCTTCCGGCCAGCGTGCGGTGATGGTCTTGAGGCGGGTGTAGAAGCGCACGCCGTCGGGGCCGTGCACATGCAATGGGCCGAAGATAGAACGCTTCCAGCCGCCGAAGCTGTGGAAGGCCATCGGTACCGGGATCGGTACGTTGATGCCGACCATGCCGGCCTGCACACGGTGGGCGAAGGCGCGCGCCGCGCCGCCGTCGCGGGTGAACACCGCGGTGCCGTTTCCATACTCGTGCGCGTTGACCAGTGCCAGCGCGGCCTCGAAATCCGCCACCCGCATCACGCACAGGACTGGGCCGAATATTTCCTCGCGGTAGATGCGCATGCCCGCAGTGACGTAGTCGAACAGGCATCCGCCGAGGAAAAAGCCATCGCCGTGGCCGTCGACCGCGTGCCCGCGCCCATCCACCACCAGGCTCGCTCCTTCCGCCACGCCCAGATCGACATAGCCGCGCACCTTGTCGCGATGCGCGGCCGTCACCAAGGGCCCCATTTCCGGATCGTCGCAGCCGGCACCGATCTTCAGCGCAGCCACTTTTGGCGCCAAGTTGGCGATCAACGCATCGGCGGTGGCGTCACCCACGCAGACCGCGACCGAGATCGCCATGCAGCGTTCGCCGGCCGAGCCGTAGCCCGCGCCGAGTAACGCCGACATCGCGCCGTCGATGTCGGCATCAGGCAACAGCACCATGTGGTTCTTGGCCCCGCCCAGGGCCTGCACGCGCTTGCCCTTGGCGCTGCCGCGCGCATAGATGTACTCGGCGACAGGAGTCGAGCCGACAAAACTGATCGCCTGCACGCGCGGATCGTCCAGCAGGGCGTCGACCGCCTCCTTGTCGCCATGGACCACGTTGAACACGCCATCGGGCAAGCCGGCTTGCTTGAGCAGGTCAGCCATGTACAGCGAAGCAGAGGGATCACGTTCCGAGGGCTTGAGCACGAAGGTGTTGCCGCAGGCGATTGCCACCGGAAACATCCACAACGGCACCATTGCCGGGAAATTGAACGGAGTAATGCCGGCCGCGACGCCCAGTGGCGCGTACTCGCTCCACGAATCCACGCCGCGGCCGACATTCATCGAGTGCTCGCCCTTGAGCAGGTGCGGGATGCCGCAGGCGAACTCGAC
>JBDTPP010000048.1:0-19954 GCA_039932615.1 Pseudoxanthomonas sp. | reverse complement strand
CGCTTCATACGAGAGAGTCTGAAAGTTCATACCCGACCGCCCCACGCTTCATACGAGAGAGTCTGAAAGTTCATACCCGACCGCCCCACGCTTCATACGGGAGAGTCTGAAAGTTCATACCCGACCGCCCCACGCTTCATGCGGGAGAGCCTGAAGCTCCATACCCGACCGCCCCACGCTTCATATGCGACAGCCTCACGCTTCATCCGCAGGAGCCTGATGCTCCAGTGGGAGAGCCTGAAGCTTTATGCCCGACAGCCTGGCGCTTGATACGGGTTACGACTGTGTAGGAGCGCCCCCTGGGCGCGCGGGCTCCTCGGTGGAATCCTGGATGCGGAACGAAGCGCTCGCGCCCAGGGGGCGCTGCTACCTGGATCAGCGCGACTGCGTCTGCAGCAGCGCCGCCCTCGCTTTCCTGGGCCTGCTTGGAAACGCATGGCGCAGGATGCGCCAGATCACCTGGCCGAACTGTTTGGGCAGCGAGCCGGTGTTGTAGTGCTGGCCGTAGCGGGCGCAGATTTCCCTCACTTCCCGCGCCATCGCCGCATAGCGGTTGGCCGGGATGTCGGGGTAGAAGTGGTGCTCGATCTGGTGGCTCAGGTTGCCCGACATCACGTTGAGCAGCTTGCCGCCGGACAGGTTCGAGGAGCCTCGCAGCTGCCGCACGTACCAATGGCCACGAGATTCGTTGCGGATCGATTCCTTGGGAAAGGTTTCCGCGTCAGCGGTGAAATGGCCGCAGAAGATGATGGTGTAGGTCCACAGGTTGCGCAGCACGTTGGCGACCACGTTGCCCAGCAGCACCGGCAGGAAGAACGGGCCGGCCAGCAGCGGGAACGCCACGTAGTCCTTCAGTATCTGACGCAGCATTTTCTTGCCCGCCGGGCGGAACGCTTCGCGCATCTTCGCCTTGCTGGTCTTGCCCGCGAACCAGCGGCCGAGCTTCAGGTTCTGCACGGCCACGCCCCATTCGAACAGCACGGCGAATACCACCGCGATGACCGGCTGGGCCAGGTAGAACGGCTTCCAGCGCTGCTCGGGGAAAATGCGCAGCAGGCCATAGCCGATGTCATCGTCCATGCCGCGCACGTTGGTGTAGGTGTGATGCTGGAAGTTGTGGGTATGGCGCCAGTTCTCGCTGGTCCCAGCGATGTCCCACTCGTAGGTCTTGCCGTTGAGGTGCGGGTCGCCCATCCAGTCGTACTGGCCATGGATGACGTTATGCCCCAGCTCCATGTTCTCGAGGATCTTCGACAGCGCCAGCAGCAACGTGCCGAGGATCCACGCCGGCACCAGGATCGCGGGAATGAAGGCGCCGGCGAACAGCAACGCGCGTCCCGCGATTTCGGTATAGCGCACGGCCCTGACGATGCGGCGAATGTAATTGGCATCCGACTGTCCCAGCCGGGCAGTGGTGCGGGCACGCACGGCGTCGAGTTCGGCAGCGAAGCCGTCGAGTTCCATCGGGCTCAGTGCGCGGTTTTTAATTTTGTTGGTCATGTGCGGATTCACAGATCAAGTACGAGGTCGCTCACCGCGCTGCTGATGCAGAGCTTGAGCGCAGATATCGGTTCGCCGGCAAGGTCGCCGGTATTCAGGTTGCGCGTGGTTCCGGACGTTTTCCCGCAGGAACAGGTATTGCAGATGCCCATGCGGCAACCGGAGGCGGGCCTGAGTCCTTCCGCTTCCAGCGCGGTCAGCAGGGATTGTCCGCGTGCCAGGGTCAACGTGCGACCGCTGGCGGCCAGCGTGACCTGCACGGTGCCGCTGTCTTCGACCACCCGCGGCGGCGGGGTGAAGGCCTCGGCATGGAACGTGGGAGCGTCCGCGGAAAAGAGCGACCGGGCGATGTCCACGAAGCCGCCGGGACCACAGGCGAAGACATGGCGTTCACCGGCGTCATCGAGCAGTGAATCGATCAACGCACGATCGATGCGGCGGGAGGACTCGCCATGCACGAGTTCCGTTTCCCGTGTCAACACGAAGTGGACCTGGAAGTTGCCATGGGTCGCGGCCAGCGCGCGCAGTTCCGCGGCAAAGCAGAGCTCCTCGCGGTTACGCGCCCAGTAGACCAGGTCGAGCGGTACCGGCATGGCTTGCGCGGCAAGCGTGCGGACCATCGCCATCAACGGCGTAATGCCGCTGCCGGCGGCCAGGAACAGCCAGCGGCCGTCGAGGCGTTCCGGCAGGGTCATGTCGCCGAAGGACGCGCCAAGTTCCAGCACATCGCCGATCCGCGCCTCGTGGCACAGGTATTGGCTGAGCTTGCCGCCCTCGATGCCCTTCACGGTGATCGCGATGCGGCCATCCGCGCGCGCCGGCCCGGTCAGGCTGTAACTGCGGGTCACCCGGCTACCATTGATCTCGGCGCTCAGGTTGAGGTGCTGGCCAGGCTGGAATCCTGCCCAATGGCGGTTTGGTTTCAGCACCAGGGTCACGGCGTCGCGGGAAGCCTGTTCGCGTGCAATCACCCGGGCCAGCGGGCGCTCCCAGGACCAGGCCCGGTTGACACGGGAGGCCCAGAAATCAAACACCGCAGGCGCGACCACCCGCTTCAACAGACGTCGGACCGGGCTTGCCGGGGACTGGGGAAGGGATTTCAAACGAGCGTTCATGGGGCCACTATACGGATGCAGATACAATTGTCTATACAACTGTATATTCCATTCAGCCGATATGATGCCCCCATCACCCTTCAATGGCATGACGGCCCTCGTGAGCCTTACCGACACCCTTGCAGATACCGAGCACGCCGCCCCGCGCAAGGCGGCAATCTCGCGCGACGACCTGATTGCGGCGGCACTGAAGCTGCTCGGCCCCCACCGCAGCCTGTCCACGCTGAGCCTGCGTGAGGTGACCCGCGAGGCCGGTATCGCCCCGAACAGTTTCTATCGCCAGTTCCGCGACATGGATGAGCTGGCGGTGGCGCTGATTGACCTGTCCGGGCGCTCGCTTCGCAAGATCATCGGCCAGGCCCGGCAGCGGGTCAGCACCGAACGCAGCGTGATCCGGGTTTCGCTTGAGACCTTCATGGAGCAGCTCCGCGCCGACGACAAGCTGTTGCACGTGCTGTTGCTCGAGGGCACGGTAGGCTCGGACGCGTTCAAGCAGGCGGTCGACCGCGAACTCAATTTCTTCGAAGAGGAATTGCAGATCGACCTGGTCCGGCTGGCGGCAATGGACCGTGCGCGCCTGCACGAACCGGCCCTGGTGGCCAAGGCGATCACCCGCCTGGTCTTTGCCGCGGGCGCCAGCGCCATGGACATGCCGCCGGAAAAGGATCCGGAACTGATCGAACAGCTTGCGCAGATGCTGCGCATGATCATCACTGGTTCGCGGGCCATGGCGGCAGAAGAAGCGCAAGCGCACGACAAGTAATCCGCCTTGACTTGGCGTGGCGCCGCGATACGGCAGCAGCGTTTACCGCAATCCCGATGACCGGGACGAGCAGCAACAGGCGCCTCGTCGACAATATCTATCTCGGCAACGTGCGCGCAATCAACACATCCACGTCGTCGCTGGCCGGCAAGGTGCCGAACGCCAGGCCATGCTCACCACCCAGGCGGCTACGGACGAACAGACTCGCCGCCGGACTGCCAAAACCCAGCAATACTGCAGCCTGCAACGCCAATGCGAGCCGCTCCACCAGCCAGCGCGCACCTATCTCTTCGCCTGACCCCGCGAACAAGGCCGCACGCAACTTCGCCACATCCGCATCGAATACCGCATCGCGGCCGCTCACGGCTTCCAGCTCCGTCAGCAACGCGGCGCCGGTTTCCGGCTCGCGCGACAACGCCCGCAATACATCCAGGCACTGGATGTTGGCGCTCCCTTCCCAGATTGAATTCAATGGCGCCTGCCGGTACAGGCGCGGCAGGATCGACTCCTCTATGTAGCCAGCGCCGCCCAGGCATTCCTGCGCCTCATTTACGAAGGGCGGTGCGCGCTTGCACAGCCAGTACTTCCCGATGGCAGTGGCGATGCGCGCGAACGCCGCCTCCGTGGCATTGGCTGGCGCCGCCTCCGCCGCCCGAGCCACGCGCAGCGAGAAAGCGAGCGCCGCTTCTGATTCCAGCGCCAGGTCGGCCAGTACATTGCGCATCAGCGCATGTTCCACCAACGCCTTGCCGAAAGTACGGCGATGGCGCGCGTGGTGGATCGCCTGGGCCAGGGCCATGCGCATTTCCGCCGCGGCGCCGAGCATGCAATCCAGCCGCGTGAACATCACCATTTCGATGATGGTGGCAACGCCGCGCCCTTCGGCGCCTACGCGACGTGCCCGCGCATCACAGAACTCGACTTCGGAGGACGCATTCGACCAGTCGCCCAGCTTGTCCTTCAACCGCATCAAGCGGAACGCATTCTTGCTGCCATCATCCAGCCGGCGCGGCAGCAGGAAACAGGTCAGTCCACCCGGCGCCTGCGCGAGCACCAGGAAACCATCGGACATTGGCGCAGAAAGAAACCACTTGTGCCCAATCAGCGAATACCCGTCCTCGCCGGCCAGCGGGGTCGCCACCGTCGCATTGGCGCGTACGTCGGAGCCACCCTGTTTTTCGGTCATGCCCATGCCCAGGGTGACGCCAGGCTTGTCTGCGATCGGTACGTCGCGCGGGTCGTAGTGCGGTGCGGCGGCCTTGAGCGCCCATTCGCGCAACCCCGGTTCGCGCTGCAAGACCGGCACCGCCGCGTGGGTCATGGTCAAAGGACAACTGGTCCCGGCTTCCACCTGGTGATGCAGGTAGCTCAGCGCGGCGCGCGCTACCTGCACGCCCGGCCGCGGCTCGTGCCAGGACAGCCCGGCAACTCCGTGCTCCATCGCCGCCTGCATCAGTCGGTGGTAAGCAGGGTGGAATTCCACGGTGTCGATGCGATGGCCGAAGCGGTCGTGGGTCTTCAGCCGCGGCTTGTCGCGATTGGCGTCGAAGCCCAGGCGATACAGTTCGTCGCCAGCGAGGCGGGCGTACCGGGACACCTGCGGACAGAAACCTGCCGCGCCTTCGCGCACGAGGGCTTCGCGCAACACCACGTCGTCGGCCCACAGATCGCGCGGCTCGAACGGCGGCGGCTGGTTGTCGACGTTGTGGGTTTCAAATGGCGGCAGGTTGTTCACAGCATCACCTCGACCCCGATTCTAGCCACGCAGGAGTGCCCCATGGGCGCGAGTTCGTGGGAGCGGCTTCCAGCCGCGAGCTCTTTCCAGGGGTGCCAAGACCAAGCAAGAGCTCGCGGCTGGAAGCCGCACCCAGCAAAGCCCGCTCCTACGCGGAACGAGGTGCGGACAGGGCAGCGAGGAATCCGGGTTCCGGCGCCAGCTTGCCCAGCCAGCCTTGCTGGGTGCCGCTGAGGATCCGCAGCATGTGGCCGCTGCCACCGGGCAGCTTGCCCAAAGGCATCATGCTCAAGTCACGGATCTTCGCGACCACGTCGCGATCGGACTGGAACAGCGGGGTCAGCCAGCGGCTCCAGAAGTGGTAGATGGAAACATGCCTGCGGCGCATGCGCTGATACCGCGCCAACGCATCGTCCACCCGCGTCTCCTGGCGCAAGGCATCGCGCAGGGCCATGGCATCCATCAGGGCCATGTTGACGCCCTGGCCCAGTTGCGGACTCATCGCATGCGCGGCATCGCCGGCCAGCACCATCCGTCCGCGATGCCATTGCTTCTGGATCGCATCGCGATAGCTGGCGCGTGCCAGTTGCGAAGCGTCGGAGATACCCTCCAGTCGCGCCCCTGCCTGCGGCCAGATGCCGCCTACTTCCTGCAGCCACGCTTGCAGCCCACGTTCCTTCCAGGCATCGAAGTCGGAGGTCGGCAGGCTCCAGAAGAAGCTGAGCCGTGGCACGTCATCGCCGGGTCGCGTGCCCACCGGCAGCAGGCCGATCATCTTGCGTGCGGCCACGTAGCGCTGACGCAGCTCGTCGGCCCAAGGCCAATCGCCAAGCGGCACCAGGCACCACAACGCACCCCACGGATAGATCCGGTCCCGGCGACTCGGCGACACCTGCCGGCGCAATTGCGAGGCCGCGCCATCGGCCGCGATCACCAGGTCGAACGGGCCGTGATTGCGCCCATGCTCATCCAGCAAGCGGCCGGTTTCATGATCGACACTGGCCACCCGGGTGCCACGATGGAGTCCGGCAACACCGTCCCATGCATCGGCCAGCAGGGTGAACAAGGCCCCACGCTGCATGCCCAACCCGTGCATGCGCGCATCCAGACCGCGGTATGCCATGTCCATCACCGCGCGGCCTCCGGGAGTTTCGCCGTAGAGCCGGGTGACCGGGGAGCCGTAGGCCAGCGCGGTGGACAGCAGCCCCATCTGCCACAGCACCTGCAGGCCGGTCGGTTGCAACAGGAAGCCGGCGCCGACCGGGCCCGGCTCGGCGGCACGCTCGAATACTTCGACCGCATGCCCGTCCCGCGTCAGCAGGATTGCGAGCGCCTGTCCGGCGGTGCCGTATCCGGCGATGGCGATGTTCAACTTCCCGGTCATTCGTGCTTTCCCAGTCCGCAACGGTAAAAAAGATTCCTCACGCTTCACCGGGAAGTATCGTCATCCCCTAGCAGCGTCCCATGGGTGCGAGCTCTTCGTCCCGATCGCGAAACGATCAAAAGCTCGCGGCCAGGTGGCGCGCCTGCGGGGCAGCCATAAAAAACCCCGCCGTAGCGGGGTTCAAATGAATCCAGACAAATGTGGTCAGGCGACAGGTTCGATGTTGGACGCCTGTGCGCCCTTCGGGCCCTGCGTCAGCTCATAGCTGACCCGCTGGCCTTCCTGCAGGCTGCGGAATCCCTTGCTGTTGATTGCGGAGTGGTGCGCAAAGACGTCGGCGCTGCCATCTTCCGGCGCGATGAATCCGAAGCCCTTGGCGTCATTGAACCATTTCACGGTACCGGTCGGCATAGCTCTGGTAGTTCCTTGTTGGGTGCGGGTGGTGATGGTGCGTGCGCATGGCGCACCGGCGGAGTATGCAAAGACCGGGCCGCGTTGACAATCACCTGCGCGCCGATCAATCAGCCACGCGCCAATTCGGCTATCAATTCGGGCAGCCCGCCGGACGCCGCTTCCACATTGGCCAGTACCTCGGCCATGGTGATTTCCTCGCCGGTGCCGCAGCCTGCGGCCCAGTTGGCGACGATGGACAGGCAGGCGTAATCCAGGCCCAGCTCGCGGGCCAGGGCGGCCTCGGGCATGCCGGTCATGCCGACCAGGTCGCAGCCGTCGCGGCGAAGGCGCGCGATCTCGGCCTTGGTCTCCAGGCGCGGCCCCTGGGTTGCCCCGTAGCAACCGCCGCTTACCAGCGTAGTACCGGTCACCCGGGCAGCGGCGATGATCTTGTGCCGCAGCATGACCGTGTAAGGGTCGCCAAAATCCACATGTACCACTTCAGTGTCCGGCTCCTCGCAGACCGTCGAAATACGGCCCCACGTGTAATCGATCAACTGGTCGGGGCAGGCCAGCACGCGTGGACCGAAGTCGTCGCCGATGCCGCCGACAGTGTTCAGCGCAAGCACCCGGGTCGCGCCGATGTCCTTCAACGCCGCAAGGTTGGCCCGATAGTTGATCAGGTGCGGCGGTACCGAGTGACCTTCGCCATGTCGTGCGAGGAAGGCCACGCGCTGGCCCAGCAAGCTGCCGATGCGGATCGGGCCCGAGGGTTTGCCGAAGCGCGTATCGACCATGCGCGTGTCCACGTCCTGCAGGTCGGCGAGCTTGTACACGCCAGTCCCACCAATCACTGCAAGCGCGATCGCGTTCATCCGTTCAATCCTTCAAGGCGTAGATGCCAGGCAGGTTGCGGCCCTGCTCGTAGTAGTCCATGCCGAAACCAAACACGTAGCGGTCCGGCACTTCCAGGCCGACGTAATCGGCGCTGATGCCGGCGATAGTGCGCGCGTGCTGCTTGGTGGCCAGGGCCGCGATGCGCACGTCGGTTGCGCCCTGCTCCATGCACCATTCGCGTACCGCGGCCAGGGTGTAGCCCTCATCCAGGATGTCGTCGACCAGCAGTACGCGGCGACCAAAGAGCGCAGTGGCGGGACGGTGCTTCCACACCAGATCGCCGCCGCTGGTTTGGCCACGGTAGCGGGTGGCGTGCAGGTAATCGAACTGCAGGTCCAGGCCCAGCGCCCCGAGTTCCAGCGACAACTGTCCGGCGAACTGCAAGCCACCGTGCATCACGGTCAGGTACACCGGCACTTCCCCGGCGTAATCGCGGGCGATAGGCAAGGCCATGGCGGTGATCGCAGCATCCAGGGTAGCGCGGTCAACGACCAGTTCCGCGTTGGCCAGCGCCGCGGATAGCGGATGCGACTGCATCAGGCGATGTTCCCGGCATCGTTAGGAAGTCGCGCCTGCGCTGCGCCGTAGCGTACGTCGGCCAGCAATCCGGCCCAGCCCAGCCCGCCGCGCCCGATCAGGCCCAGCAGCGCAGCCGTATTGGAAACACGTCCTTCCATCGCTAGCAGCGATTCCTCGACGAGCTTCGGCGAACAGACCAAAACCACGTCGCAGCCTGCATCCAAGTGGTCGTCGATACGCGCCTTGATGCCACCCGCAGAGAACGCGGCGGCCATGCCGATGTCGTCGGAAAAGATCACCCCGCGGAAGCCCATTTCCTTGCGCAGCACCTGATGGATCCAGAAAGGTGAATAACCCGCTGCTTCGGGCGCTACCGCCGGATAAGTCACGTGGGCCAGCATCACCGCATCGGCGCCGGCCTCGATCCCGGCCACGAACGGCACCAGGTCCTCCTTGCGAAGGGTTTCCAGCGAACGGGGGTCGACCGCATCGTCGAAATGGGTATCTTCCAGCACGGTGCCGTGGCCGGGGAAATGCTTGAGCGTGGCAGCCATGCCGACGCTGTGCATGCCGCGCACATAGGCTGCGGTGAAAGCGGCGACTACCTGCGGATCGGCGCTGAAGGCGCGGTCGCCGATCGCGCGATTGCCGCGGGCCAGGTCGACCACGGGGGCGAAACTCAGGTCCACGCCGCTGGCGCGCACCTCGCTGGCCATCAGCCAGGCATGCTCCTCGGCCAGCTTCAACGCGGCTTCGGGATCCTGCGCATACATCGCGCCGAACGCTTCCAGCGATGGCAGCGGGCTGTAGCCATCGCGGAAACGCTGCACGCGACCGCCTTCCTGGTCCACGCAGATCAGCTGCGGTCGTGGCGCGGCTTCGCGGATCGCGGCGCACAACGCCACCACCTGTTCGCGCGAAGAGAAATTGCGGGTGAACAGGATCACCCCGGCCACTGCATCGTGCTGCAGCCATTCGCGCTCCTGCGCGGTGAGTTCGGTGCCGGAAATGCCAATGACAAGCATGCTTTCTGTTTCCTCAGGAAATGTCGGTGGCGGCGCGTTCGTGGTCCGCCCATTGCGAATACGGTTGCGAGGCCAGGGCCAGATTGTAATAGCGCAGCGCGTCGGTGACCTGCTTGCCGGCCCAGACCGGCAGAGAGAACGCTTCATCGGCTTGCTGCAGTTCTATTTCAGCGACCACCAGGCCAGCGTTTTCGCCCAGGAATTCGTCGACTTCCCACAGATGGCCTTGGTGATTCACGTAGTGGCGACGCTTGTCGATCAGTCCGCCCACGCACAGCGCCAGCAGCTCGCGCGCTTCCCCGACCGGGATCGGATAGTTGAATTCCTGACGGGTGTGGCCGCGCTCCCGGGACTTCAGGTTCAGGTAGGCGCTGTCGCCTTCGATGCGCACGCGGACCGAGGCCTTCTGCGCGCCGCCCTCGACCACGGCGAGGTCGTTCAGGTAACCCTGCGCCATCGCCACCACTGCATGCGCGGCGGCGCGCCAGGCGTCGCTGGTGACCAGGAATTTGCGTTCGATTTCGATGCCCATGCCTTGCTGCCCTGCCCGGTTGTAGAGGGAACCTCTCTATTTCATCTCGAACAGCGCGATGCTCTCGACATGGCCTGTATGCGGGAACATGTCCATTACGCCTGCGGCCTTCAGCTTGTAGCCGCGCTCCTTGACCAGGTAACCGGCATCGCGCGCCAGCGAGGCGGGATGGCAGCTGACATAGACGATGCGGTTGATGTTCTTCAGCGGTAATTGTTTCAGGACTTCGTCGGCACCCGAACGTGGCGGATCCAGCAACAGCTTGTTGAAACCCTGCCGCATCCACGGCGTGCCACGCTGGTCCTCGGTCAGGTCTGCGGCATGGAAGTGCGCATTGGCCAGGCCGTTGCGTTGCGCATTTTCACGCGCACGCATCACCAGGCCGGCCTCACCTTCGACACCCACCACTTCGCCAACGAGCCTGGCCATCGGCAAGGTGAAATTGCCCAGCCCGCAGAACAGGTCGAGGATCCGGTCCTGCGGTTGCGGGTCCAGCAAGTCGAAAGTGCGTGCGATCATCTTCTGGTTGAGCGTGGCATTGACCTGGATGAAGTCCAGCGGACGGAACGCGAGCTCGACGTCCCATTGTGGCAATGCGAACGACAGTTCTGGTGCCTCTGGCCACAACGCCACAACGGTGTCCACGCCGCCGGACTGCAGGTGGATGGCGAAATCGTGTTGCCGGGCGAAAGCCGTCAATGCGGAGCGATCGCTGTCGTTCAAAGGACTCAGGTGGCGGAATATCAAAGCTACTGTTGCGTCGCCGGCGATGAATTCGATCTGCGGGATATCGTTACGCGCCTCCAGGCTTTCGACCAGATTGGCCAGCGCTTCCACCCGCTCGCCGATATGCGGGATGACGGTATGGCAGATATGCAGGTCGGCGACGAAACGCGGATCGGTCTCGCGGAAACCAACCAGGGTCTTGTCCTTCTTGTTCACCCGCCGCACCGAGAAGCGGCCCTTGCGCCGGTATCCCCAGCTCTCGCCCGTCAGCGGCGGCAACACCGTCTGCGGTGCGACATGACCGATACGCTCCAGGTTCTCCAGCAATACGCGTTGCTTGAGCAGGATCTGCTTGTCCTCGGCCAGGTGCTGCAAAACGCAGCCACTGCAGACGCCGAAATGCGGGCAACGCGGCGTTACACGGTCCGGTGAAGCCTGTAGCACCTCAAGCGTGCGCGCCTCATCGAAATGGCGGTTCTTGGCGGTCTGTTCGGCCATGACCCTTTCGCCGGGAAGTGCGCCCGAAATGAACACGGTCTTGCCGTCGCGCCGCGCCACGCCACGACCGTCGTGGCTGTGGTCGACGATCTCGGCTTCAAACGGAGTCTTGTCGATGCGGGGCGGGCGGGGTCTTGCCACGTGGCGGGGGCTGCGAGTGATTGCGGGGCGGTATTGTCGCAGATGGCTGGCAGCGGGAAGCAAGGAACGAGGGGTGAAGAACGAGGAACGAGTTCTCAGCCCCGCGCCAGCTTGCCTTTATTCGTTCCTCGTTCCTCGCTCCTGCTACTCGTTCCTCGCCCACTCCTCACTCCTCACTTCTGTTTCCAGTTCCCACTTGCATCCTGATACCACCAGCCGCCACGCGCGCTGGCAATCCACTGCTGGGCGAAGGTCTCGCGGATCTTGGCTTCCCACTCCGGATGGCCGTTGGCAACGGCGACTTCGCGGTAGACCGCCTTGCGGTCTCGGTTGTCGTCGGCCACTGCCTGGGTGATGGCCACGCGATCCTTCAACGCCAGCTTGGAGGCATCACGCAACTCGACCATGCCATCACGGGTCAGGCCCAGCGCACCGGCATCGAACCCGGCCGCCAATTGTGTCTGGAAACGCGTAGCCATCCGGCCCTGGATGGCCTGGATCGCCGGGGTCCTGATGCTGATATCGGCCTTTTCCTGTGCATACGCAGTGCCGATGCCGACCAGTGCCAGCCAGTTGAACGGGCGATCCGATTGACGCAGGTAGGCGCTTCCACCCTGCCCGGCCGGCGGCTGCGATTGCGGCTTCGCATCGGTTGCCGGCAGCGGGTCTCCGATTACCTTGTCGACGAATTCCTTTGCTGCTTCCTTGGCCTCCGCCGCCGGAAAATAGACATTGATGGTGACGCAGGCAGTGAGCAGCAACGCTGCCGCGAGTGAGGTTCCAAACCAACGATGCATAATTGTCTCTCCCAGGATTAATCGATGACAGGCTTGCTTTCGCCCTTCGTAACCGCCACCAGCCGCTCGACCAGTGTGGGCCAATCGACACGGCGGTTGTATCCGACCACGGTCAGGCGCGGCAGGCCCGACCCTTGCACGATAATAAAGCCGTTGCCGGCTGAACCAAGCCCGTCCATGTCGCAGACCTGCTCGGCCAGCTTGCAACTGATGCCGATCCCGCGATAACCGAAATCATCGAACAGCTTCAATGCCTGCGCCTGCAGACTGTTGCCCAATCCTCCACCGCCACCACCGACGCTGGACAGATCCTGTACCGCGCGCTGGCTGATGCGTCGCCTGCCCTTCCATGCCGGATCGGTATGCACGTCGGCATCGAAACCTTCTGCGCTCCAGTCGACCAGGCGCAGGTTGCGGATACTGCCATCAAGGGCGCCAGTGATTTCGCCGAAGCCAAAGACCCTGGTCAGCGATTCCAGGTTCAGGTCATCCATCACGATATCGGCGGACAAGGTAGGTGCGGTCCCGAACGGCCGCTCCATCGCCAGCCCCGACACCTGCACCGTGCCGTCAAACATGCGGGTGGCAAGGATGCCCTCGAAATCGAGCCGGTCGTTGGCATAGCGCGCCTTGGGAATACGTCCGTCGAGCCGGCCCTCGAACGCCGGCCAGTCCATCGCCGCAGCCAATTGACCCACATCGAGCCCTTCCACGGCCAGGCCGAAATCGAATTCCAGGCCACGTTCGCCCGCAGGTGGTCGCAGGTTGAGCGTCTCGAAGCGCAGGCCCCCACCCAGCATCGGCACAGTGACTGCCTCACGCAGACCGATGACGCCCTCCGCACTGGCCAGCGGCAATTCGGCCACACCGAAAGCCAGCCCATGGATCGCACCTTCACGCCAACGCAGGCTGCTCTGCACCGGGGTATGCGCCGAGAACACCGGCCTGCCATTCAGTCCGTCGAAACGGAAGCGTTGTTGCGCATCGACCACCGAGACTTCACGCAAGTCGGCGTCGGCCAGGACCATCGCCCCCTCCTGCATTCGTACATGCGCGTTGATCGCCCCGTGCAGGTGCAATTCGCTCAACCCAGCCATGCCCAGCCAACCGGACAGGTAGCGCGGGCGCAATGGTGCAAGATCGCCGCTCTGCACATGCAGGTCCGCATCGCCGAGATTCAATCGCGGATCGAAACCCAGTGATCCCTGGATTTTAAGCGCATCGCCGTCGTCCCACAGCAACTGCGGAATTTCCCAACCGTTCGCGCCCTGCTGTCGCGCTGCGAGATTGACCGTCACCGGTGTTGCCGGCAGGGCGATGTAGCCGTTGCCCACCAGGATCTCGCCGCCACGCAAGCTGCCATCCAGGGTCACCAGCGAAAGGCCCGTGGACTTGCGATAGTCGATGTCGAACTGCGCGCCAAGACCTTCGGCGGCGATGCTGCCATCCGGCGTATCCAGGCCAAGTCCGGCCAGCGCCAGGCGCCCTTCCACGCGCAACGGCCGCTCGCTGGGAGTATCGACATCCAGGCGTCCGCTGATCGTGCCGGCTTTCAGGTTCGCTGAGGGCCAGGCCTGCGCCAGCAATGCCTGCGACCATGCCAATGGCACCCGGGTCAGGTCGATGCGGCTGATGTCGGGACTACCGGCATTGCGATGCAGCGCCAGGTTCGCCTGACCACCCGAGAGCACGGCATCCGTGGTCGCCGTGTCCAACTCCACGGCAAGCCTCAGCGGATGGCGTCCCGCACTATGGATCTCGCCTTCGCAACGCCATCCCTGCTGGTTGGCCGGACGCTGCAACGGACACCGCCAGGTGAGATCTTCGAAGCGGTAGCCGAGGTCGTGTGCCACCACCTTGCGTGCGGTGAGGGTCAGCCGCCCTGCTTGCGCATTGGCTGGCCATTCCAGACGCACGCTGACCTGCTCCAGGCGGGCCACCGGGGTGGTGATCCTGGCGATCCGCGCGCTCAGTGTGGTTGCCTGCGCTGGAACAGCGGTCGGCAGCATGCCGGCCGCCAGCGCGGACAGCAACAGCGGCGGTAAGATGCGGCGGGGCATGGAAGGCAGCATAACGATGTCAGATCACAAGGGAATGAAACCGTACCTGTTGCTGGTGGAAGACGACCCTGTCAGCCGCAGTTTCATGGTAGCCGCACTGGAAGCATTGCCTGCGCAAGTCGATACGGCCGATTCGATCCGTGCGGCACTCGCACTGGACGGCTGCCACGACTTGTGGCTGCTGGACGCCAATCTGCCCGACGGTCACGGCACCGATTTGCTGGCGGAACTACGGATCCGGCACCCCACGCCACCGGCACTGGCCCACACCGCCGACGATTCCCCGGCACTGCAGGCGCAGTTGCTCCAGGCCGGCTTCGTCGAAGTGCTGGTCAAGCCGCTGAGCGCCGCGCATTTGCAGGAAGTAGTGCGCCGGTGGCTGGGAATGGCTACCAGCACATCGCTGCGCATCGGTGAAACTTCGAGTCCATTCATGGCGCTGCCGTTGTGGGACGAGGCCGCCGCACTGGCCGCACTGAATGGCAGCCAGGAACATGTCGCGACCCTGCGCAGGATGTTCCTGGATGAACTGATGCGGCAGCACGACGCGATCATCGAAGCGCTGGACAAAGGTGATTCCAGCCCCGCGAAACAGATCCTGCATCAATTGAAGGCCAGCAGCGGCTTCGTCGGTGCGCTGCGCCTGAACGCGGCGGCGAAAAGCCTGGAAGGTGCGTTGTCCGAATCTTCGGTGGTCCTGGCTTTCACCGCCATCGCCCACGAAACGCTGGCGTCAGGCTGATATGGGAGCCGCGGTTGTGTGAGCGATGTCTGTGGGAGCGGCGTAAGCCGCGAAGCTCTGTCGCAGCACTATCGCGGCTTACGCCGCTCGCACAAATGCCGCTCCTGCAGGTGACGCTGCCACAAGCATCGTTCAGGGCTTTGCTGGTCCAGGTCGTTTCAAGCGCCCCAACTCACCCAGCATTTCCCAGGACTTGAGGCCGCGTCCGCCCAGGTGATGGCTGAGCACGCTGCGCAAGGCCAGGCGCAGGCTGGCCAGATCGTCCGCCTCTGGTTGCCGGTCGGCGGCCAGGGCCAGCAGGGCGCTGCCGGTCGCGGCACTGCTGCGTTCTTCGCGCCCACGGTCACTGAGCAGCCGGCGCGGACCTTGTTCCGGATCCAGCCGATAGCGTGCCGCCGGATCGATGACCATGCCATCGCCATCCTCGGTCAGGTCGAAACCCGAGCCCAGCGATTCCAGCAGATCACGTTCGAAGCGACGCAGGGTCCAGGCCAGGGCGTCTTCGCTCCCCAGTCGCGAACGGGTTTGCGCATAGATGCGATACAGGTCACCGTGTGGGTCCTGGCGGGGCGCAAGACGCATCACCAGTTCATTGATATAGAACGCGGCCAGCATCGCATCCCCGGCAAGGCGGGGCGCAGCATCCAGCGCTTCGGCAGATACCAATTGCGCAAGCTCGCCGCGCTGCACTGCTTCCAGGCGAATATGCTGAAACGGCTGCAACGCTGCGCGCAGGACCTGCTTCTTCGGACCCTGGACACCCCGCGCCACCAAACCAAGGCGTCCGTGGTTTTCGGCCAGCACTTCTACCAGCAAGCTGGTCTCGCGCCAGGGGCGCGCATGCAGGACGTAGGCAGGTTCGGCGGTTATGCGCATAGGGACCGGGATTGGAAGTTGGCGGTTCGTAGTTGGTGGTAAAGACAGGACACCGACCCACTAGCAACCACCCACTACGAACGCCCTCCCTTATTCGTTGTAGCCGAATGCCTTCAGCGCCGCAGCATCCCCGGACCAGCCTTCGCGCACGCGCACCCAGGTCTCCAGGAATACCTTGTTGTCGAACATCCTCTCCATCTGCAGCCGCGCCTTGCTGCCGATCTCCTTGAGCCGCGCGCCGCCCTTGCCAATGACAATCGACTTCTGGCTCTCGCGCTCCACCCAGATCACCGCGCCGATGCGCAACAACCCGTCTTCTTCGGCAAATCTTTCGATTTCCACGGTGGTGGCATAGGGCAACTCATTGCCCAACTGGCGCATCAGCTGCTCGCGCAGCAGTTCGCCGGCCAGGAAACGCTGGCTTCGGTCGGTGATCTCGTCTTCGCCAAACATCGGCGGCGCCAACGGCAACAGGGCCAGCATGTCGCGCACCAGTTGTTCCAGGCCATTTCGCTTCAATGCGGAAATCAGGTGCACGCTGGCAAACGTTCTGCCTTCAGTGATCCGGGCCAGGAAAGGCAACAGCTCGGACTTGGCCTTGATCTGGTCCACCTTGTTGACCACCAGCATCACCGGGATGTCGGTGTCGCCAAGCACGTTGTAGGCCAGCGTGTCGGCGTCGTCCCAGCGTCCGGCCTCGATCACCATCAGGGCGGCGTCCACTTCTTCCAACGCGCCTCGCGCGGCGCGGTTCATCACCTTGCTCATCGCCGAGGCCGAGAACTTGCCCTCCTGTTTGTGCAATCCAGGAGTATCCACCAGTGCGATCTGCCCTTCCGGGAACGTGGCGATACCGAGCAGGCGATGGCGCGTGGTCTGCGGCCGGTTGGAAACGATGCTGACCTTGGCCCCGACCAGCGCATTGGTCAGGGTCGACTTGCCCACGTTGGGCCGCCCGATGACGGCGATGCTGCCGCTGCGATGGTCGTTTTCCGGTGGGGTATCCGCATTCACTTGGCGATGTCCAGTTTTTCCAGCAAGGCCGCGGCGGCGACCTGTTCCGCATTGCGGCGTGAACTGCCTTCGCCTTCAGCGGTGAGTGTGGGGTCGATGATGGTGCAACTGACGTTGAACATCTTGGCGTGGTCGTCGCCACTCTCGGAAACCAGCTCATAGGCCGGCAACGGTCGCTGGCGTGCCTGCAACCATTCCTGCAAGCGCGTTTTCGCATCCTTGCCGGGCTTGCCCACCGGCAATGCCGCCAATGATTCCTCGAACCATGGCAGCACCGCTGCGCGACAGACCGCGAAATCCGAGTCGAGGTAGATCGCTGCAACGACCGCTTCCAGCGCGTCGGCGAGGATGGAATCACGGCGATGGCCACCCGATTTCATTTCCCCAGGCCCCAGGGTCAGGCGAGCACCCAGCTCCAGGTGCCGGGCAATCGTTGCCAGCGAGGCTTCGCGGACCAGCTCCGCACGCGCCCGGGTCAGGGCACCCTCGTCGGCCTTCGGCCAGCGCTGGAACAACACTTCGGCGACCAGCAGGTTGACGATGCCGTCGCCCAGGAATTCAAGGCGCTCATTGTGCGGAGCGCCGGCACTGCGATGGGTCAGGGCCTGCTCTAGCAGGCCCGGATCCGCGAAACGGTAGCCATCCAGCTCACCGCGACGGTATTTCAGGTCAATCGGTTCCACCGTGACGGGTCAGGTCCTGGGAGATGTCGAACACACCGACCACGTCCAGGTTCCCGACCAGCGAACGTCGCACTTCGTAGTTCACCTTCATTTTCCAGCCATTGTCCATGCGCTCGATCTTGACGTTTTCTTCCTTCACGTTCTCGGAATAGTTGATATAAAGCCGCTTGAAGAAAAGGCTCTCGATCTTGGACGGATCCATATCGCCCACCCCTGGTTCATTCGCGAGGCTTTTGGCCGCGCTACGCACCGAGTAATACTCCTGGTACATCGGGAACAGCTTCATGGCGATGTAGGCGCCGAAGCCGACCACGGCCAGCACCACCACGAAGCTCATCAGCGTCATGCCGCCCTGCTTGCGGCTCGTCGTCAATTTGTTCGTCTGCAATTTGCGATTCATATCCTGATTCCCCCAACGTGATGACGCGTCTATTGAATTTTGGTCCCGATCCTGGAGGCATCGAAACCATCCTTGCAGAACCAACCCTCACAATTCAGCCAAACCAGGAACGCCTTGCCGCGCAGGTTTGCCTCGGGCAGGAAGTTGTGGTTCGGCAGGAGCTCTCCATCGGCACCGCGCTCCGGCCACAAACGCCCGTCCTCACTATTATCGCGATTGTCCCCCATCACGAAATAGTACCCCTGTGGCACTTCCCATTCGCCCTGCCCGACGATGTTGTCCAGCCCCTCGAGCACCTTGTGCGGCTTACCGGGCAGGTTTTCCTGCAATAGCGAGGCGGCCTCGGTCCCCATGGCCACGCCCCGGCCGGAATAGGTACCCAGCGTCTCATAGGTCATGGCTATGCCGTTGACCGACAGGGTATTGCCCTGGAAGGCGATGTGGTCACCCGGCAAGCCGATGATGCGCTTGATCCAGTTGTTATCCGGATCGTGCGGCGGCTTGAACACCACCACGTCGCCGCGTTTCGGCTCGCCCAGGGACACGAATTTCTTGTTGTTGATCGGCAGGCGCAGTCCGTAGGTGAACTTGTTGACCAGGATGAAATCGCCGATCAGCAGGTTGGGCATCATCGAGGCCGAGGGGATCTTGTACGGTTCGGCGATGAAGCTGCGCAGGATCAGGACCACGGCCAGCACAGGGAAAAAGGCCCGCGAGTAATCGACCAGCACCGGCTCTTCGTCCAGCAAGCCGTTGCGCGCCGCGCGGCGCTTGGCCAGGAACAGCTTGTCCAGCAGCGAGATGACGCCGGTCAACAGGGTGAGTACGACCAGGATTGTTTCGAACCAGACCATAAGATTCCTTGAGAGCGGTGAATAGCAAAGGGGGAAGGGTGAAGAAAAGCGCTTCTCTTTACCCTTTACTAGTTACCCTTTACTGGTTACTTGTTATCCATCTGCAGCACCGCCAGGAATGCTTCCTGCGGGATCTCCACGCTGCCGACCTGCTTCATGCGCTTCTTGCCGGCTTTCTGCTTTTCCAGCAACTTTTTCTTGCGGCTGATATCGCCACCATAACATTTGGCCAGCACGTTCTTGCGCATCGCCTTGACCGTGCTGCGGGCGATGACCTGGGCGCCCACGGCGGCCTGGATGGCCACGTCGAACATCTGCCGGGGGATCAGTTCACGCATCTTCTCGGTCAGCTCGCGCCCGCGACGGTCGGCGTGCTGGCGATGCACGATCAGCGACAACGCGTCGACCTTGTCGCCATTGATCAGGGTATCGATGCGCACGAACGGTCCAGGCTCGAAACGCAGGAAGTGGTAGTCCAGCGAGGCATAACCGCGCGATACCGACTTGAGCCGGTCGAAGAAATCCAGCACCACCTCGGCCATCGGCAATTCATAGCTGATCTGCACCTGCGAACCCAGGTAGTTGATGCTGATCTGGCTGCCGCGCTTCTCCTCGCACAAGGTGATCACGTTGCCCACGTAATCCGGCGGCGTCAGGATGTTGGCGCGGATGATCGGCTCGCGGATCTCGTCGATCAGGTTGGCCGGCGGCAGCTTGGACGGATTGTCCAGGCTGAGGATGCTGCCATCGGTCCTGAGCACTTCGTAGACCACGGTCGGCGCGGTGCTGATCAGGTTGAGGTCGTACTCGCGTTCCAGACGCTCCTGCACGATCTCCATGTGCAGCATGCCCAGGAAACCGCAGCGGAAACCGAAACCCATGGCCTCGGAGCTTTCCGGCTCGAAGCGCAGCGCGGCATCGTTGAGGCGCAATTTATCCAGCGCCTCACGCAGGTCCGGATAGTCGTCGGCATCGACCGGGAAAAGGCCCGCGAACACGCGCGGCTGCATTTCCTGGAAGCCGGGCAACGGCTTGGCGGCGGGGTCGCTGGCCAGGGTCAGGGTGTCGCCAACCGGCGCGCCATGCACGTCCTTGATGGAGGCATTGATCCAGCCCACTTCGCCAGCGCCGAGCTTTCTGGTTTCCTTGCGCTTGGGCGTGAACACGCCGACCTTGTCGACCAGGTGGGTGCGGCCCGTGGACATGACCAGCATCTTGGTACCGGGCACGATCTCGCCCTGCATGACCCGCACCAGCGAGACCACGCCCAGGTAGTTGTCGAACCAGGAATCGATGATCA
>JBDTPP010000047.1:0-20277 GCA_039932615.1 Pseudoxanthomonas sp. | reverse complement strand
TCGAACCCTCGATAAGGCTTTTGACCCTATACTCCCTTAGCAGGGGAGCCCCTTCAGCCGCTCGGGCAACTCTCCGGGTAACTTCAAGCGAGCCGCATCCAAGCGCGACAGCCATTTAGGATACCGGCTGTCGGGCACGGCGGCAAACTAATTCGTCAGCTGGAAGAAGTTGTTTCTGCGGGAGGCGCCGGCACATTGGCATCCTCACCACGCTGGATGCGCTGGTAGATCTCTTCGCGATGCACGGCGACATCCTTCGGCGCAGTGATCCCGATGCGAACCTGGTTACCTTTGACGCCGAGCACAGTCACCGTGACCGAGTCGCCGATCATCAAGGTTTCGCCGACGCGGCGAGTCAAAATCAACATTACTTTGTCTCCATAATCCGGCAAGAGTAGAGCCGGCGGACCATTTACGCTTCAACCACGACGTAAACGCTTCCAGATTCATTCATAAACGTGAAACATGGTACCGGCCGGCCATATTGACCCGCAAGCACGTATTCACTGATCAACCCGGGTCTACCAAGCGTTCCGTAACCCACGCGGGCACACCAAGCAGGGCAGAAGCAAGGGCGGGCCCATCCTCACCACCACCCTGGGCGAGATCTGGGCGGCCGCCGCCCTTGCCGCCAGTCAGACTGGCGATATGCGCTAGCAGTTCCCCAGCCTTGACCCTGCCCGTTGCGGAGCCATTCACGCCGGCCACCAGCGAAGCCTTGCCCCCGTCCGTACCCGCCAAGATGATCACCGCATCGCCTAGCTGCTGCTTCAATCGGTCCATTGCATCGCGCAGCGCTTTTGCGTCGAATCCCTCCAGGCGCGCGGCCAGGACACGGACACCCTCGATGTCTACTGCCGAGCCAGCCAGGTCAGCGGTGGCGCCCGATGCAAGCTTTGCCTTCAGGCCTTCCAATTCGCGCTCCAGCTTTTTCTGGCGCTCGGTCAATTGCCGAACCTTCTCGACCACTTCGCCAGCATTGCCACCGAGTAACGCCGCTGCCTCATGCAGCCGCTGCTCTTCGCTGGAAACAAGGTCAAGGGCACCCTGCCCGGTCACTGCTTCAATGCGCCGCACGCCGGAAGAAACACCGCCCTCGCTGACGATCTTGAACAGACCGATATCGCCGGTGCGGCCCACATGCGTGCCACCGCAGAGCTCGGTGGAATAGCCACCCATCGTCAATACGCGCACGTTTTCGCCATATTTTTCACCGAATAACGCCATGGCACCGAAATCCAGAGCTTCCTGCATACCCATGTTGCGTACTTCGGCCACATGGTTGGAACGGATCTCGGCGTTGACCCGGCGCTCGATTTCGGCCTGTTCCGCCGCCGTCATCGGCTGGAAGTGAGAGAAGTCGAAACGCAGCTTGTCCGGCGCCACCAGCGAACCTTTCTGCTGCACATGTGTGCCAAGCAATTCGCGCAGCGCGGCATGCAAGAGGTGCGTGGCCGAATGATTGAGGATGGTGGCTGCGCGGCGCGGGGCATCGACCGATGCGACCACATGGTCACCGAGCCTGAGGCTGCCTGCTTTCAGCTTGCCCACATGTCCATGGAACTGACCCGCCAACTTCAACGTGTCGCTCACCTCGAACTCGACGCCCTGTTCCGCCAGTAAGCCGACATCCCCGACCTGTCCGCCGGATTCCGCATAGAAAGGAGTGCGGTCCAGGATCACCACCGCTTCATCACCCGCGCTGACCAGGTCGACCGGGCGCCCTTCTTTCATCAACGCCACCACGACAAGCCCGCCGACGTCCAGGCTGTCGTAGCCCAGGAATTCGGTCGGCTTCAACTTCGCCACCAGTTCCGCGGGCAATCCGGAGACGCCAGAGAACTTGCCCGCGGCACGCGCGGTTTCGCGTTGCTGCCCCATAGCTGCATCGAAGCCCTGCATGTCCACCGTCAAACCGCGCTCACGCGCGATATCGGCGGTCAGGTCCACGGGGAAACCATAGGTGTCGTACAGGCGGAATGCATCAACACCCGCGATGACGCCTCCCGCACGCGCTGCGAGGTCATCGAAGATACGCATGCCCGAGTCCAGCGTCTCTGCAAAGCGTTCTTCCTCGGCCTTCAACGCCTTCCCGACAAGATCTTGCGCCGCGGGCAGTTCGGGATAAGCCTCGCCCATCAACGCAACCAAAGTCGGCACCATGCTGTAAAAGAAGGGCTGGCGCACGCCCAGCATCCAGCCGTGACGCAGGGCGCGGCGGATGATCCGGCGCAGCACATAACCCCGCCCTTCGTTGGAGGGCAATATGCCATCGACGATCAGGAACGAACAGGCGCGAATATGATCAGCGATCACGCGCAGCGACTTGTTCTCCAGGTCCGCTGTGCCGGTCAATTCGGAGGCCTTGCCGATCAACGCCTGGAAAAGATCGATTTCGTAATTGGTATGCACGTGTTGCAGGATTGCCGCAAGCCGTTCCATGCCCATGCCGGTGTCAACGCACGGCGCCGGCAACGGCACCAGCGTACCGTCGGGCTGGCGATCGAACTGCATGAAGACCAGGTTCCAGATCTCGATGAAACGGTCGCCATCCTCGTCTGGCGAACCGGGCGGTCCACCGGCGATGTGGTCGCCGTGGTCATAGAAGATCTCGGTGCAGGGGCCACAGGGACCGGTGTCGGCCATCTGCCAGAAATTATCAGACGCGTACGGTGCGCCCTTGTTGTCGCCGATGCGGACAATGCGTTCGGCGGGAATACCGACCATCTTGTTCCACAACTCGTAGGCTTCATCGTCCGTTTGATACACCGTGACCAACAGCCGCTCCTTGGGCAGCTTCCAGACCTCGGTCAGCAACTCCCAAGCCCAGGCGATGGCGTCCTTCTTGAAATAATCGCCGAACGACCAGTTGCCCAGCATCTCGAAGAACGTGTGGTGACGCGCGGTGTATCCGACCTGGTCCAGGTCGTTATGCTTGCCACCAGCGCGCAGGCAGCGCTGGACGTCGGCAGCGCGGACGTAACTGCGTTTCTCCGCGCCCAGGAACACGTCCTTGAACTGGACCATGCCCGAGTTGGTGAACAGCAGGGTCGGGTCGTTGCCCGGCACCAGCGGTGCGGATGGGACGATGGTGTGGCCCTTGCCACGGAAGAATTCCAGGAAATCGCTGCGGATCTGGCTGCTGCTGAGCTTGGGAGTAGTCATCGGGCTGGCTGTGGCGGGCGGGCACGTCTTGAGTACCGCAATATCCGCCAAGTGCGGACGCGTGCCGGTATAGACAACCCAATGCGCAAAGGTTAACAGGACGGGACAGTTCAGTCCTCAGGTTCGCCCTGAATGGCTGCCCGGATCGTGTCGCCATCGAATCCACGCCGATACAGAAAATCCGCCATTTTCCGCCGTCGGGAGATATCGGCCGAAACCAGTTCCAGACCGAACCGACGGCGCGCCACGTCCCGTGCGGCGTGCCGCCAGTCCCCATCAAATGTCGCCATGGCAGCCTCGATGGCGTCGCTGTCCAGCCCGTGTGTCCCCAACTCGGCGCGGATGCGGATGGGGCCCTGTCCATGCGCCACCCGGGTCCGGACCAGCATTTCGGCAAAACGGGCATCACTTTGCCAACCGTCACCGGTCAGTCTTTGGATAGCGGCCGATGCCGCCTCCTGGTCTATGCCTCGATCGGCCAGTTTGCGAGCCAGCTCCTTTCGCGAATGCTCCCTGCGCACCAGCAGCGCCAAGGCGCGCTGGGTTGGCGTCAGCTCCGGCCGCTTGCGCTTGGGCGGGCCGGAACGTCCATCGGCATTTTCCTGCATATCGCCAGGTGCTCTCGATCAAAAGCGGCGCGTCCCTGCGCCAATCCCGATCAGGCTTCTGCGCCTTCGTCAGTCTCTTCCGGCTTAACTTCCGTTGGCTGGAACTTCTCGCGCAACTCGGCCTCCAGCCGGGTCGCGACCTCGGGGTTGTCCTTGAGGTACTGCCGCGAATTGTCCTTGCCCTGGCCAATTCGCTCCTCGCCGTAGCTGTACCAGGCACCCGCCTTGTCCACCAGCTTGGCTTCCACGCCCATATCGATAAGCTCGCCTTCGCGGCTGATGCCTTCGCCATACAGGATCTCGGTGATAACCTGTTTGAACGGTGGCGCCAGCTTGTTCTTGACCACCTTGATCTTGGTCTGGTTGCCGATGATCTCGTCGCCTTTCTTGATCGCACCGATACGGCGGATATCCAGGCGCACCGAGGCATAGAACTTCAGCGCATGGCCGCCGGTGGTCACTTCCGGGCTCTGGCCCGGCATCATCGCGCCGATCTTCATTCGCAGCTGATTGATGAACAACACCATGCAATTGGAACGCTTGATGTTACCGGTCAACTTGCGTAGCGCCTGGCTCATCAAGCGGGCCTGCAGGCCGGGCAGCTGGTCACCCATTTCGCCCTCGATTTCCGCCTTCGGCGTCAACGCGGCCACCGAGTCGATCACGACCATGTCGACCGCATTGGAACGCACCAGCATGTCGCAGATTTCCAGCGCCTGTTCACCGGTATCGGGCTGCGAGAGCAGCAGATCGTCGACGTTGACACCCAGCTTGGCGGCATAGATGGGGTCCAGCGCATGCTCGGCATCGATGAAGGCTGCAGTACCGCCACGCTTCTGGCACTGTGCGATGGTCTGCAGGGCCAGGGTGGTCTTGCCGGAGGATTCAGGGCCGTAGATTTCCACCACGCGGCCCTTGGGCAAACCACCGATTCCCAGGGCGATGTCCAGCATGAGCGAGCCAGTGGGAATGGCTTCCACGGCCTCGATGATCTGGTCGCCCATGCGCATCACCGAGCCCTTGCCAAACTGGCGTTCGATCTGGGTCAGAGCAGCGGAAAGTGCGCGCTTCTTGTTCTCGTCCATGGTGTTTTCCTTGGTGGCTTGTCGGGTTGAGGGTAATTTAGCGGCCATGGGTCGCACAGGTTGCGACGCTTTGGGCCGTGATCGAAATTATCGTTACAACACGGAGTGTGTCTAGCAGACAACGGCGCGAAGACGTGTCGGAAATTTCCTGTTTGATAAAAAAACCCTTCTTTGCAAATGGATGGTTGAGTGGGTGCGCGATCAGCGATTGGGCCGCACCAGCCCGCAATACAGGCCTTCGATGGCGAAGTCCTGATCCGGCATGACATCGATCGGAGAATAATCCGGGTTGCGCGGCAGCAATCGGATCCGATCCTTGCCTATCTTCAGCAGCTTGACCGTGATCTCGTCATCGATGCGCGCCACCACGATCTGGCCCGAACGCGCTTCCGGGGTGCGATGCACGCCGATCAGATCACCGTCGAAGATGCCCTCGTCGCGCATCGAATCGCCCTGCACTTTCAGCAGGTAGTCCGGCGCCGGGGCGAAGAAGGTGCGATCCAGGAGCACCACTTCGTCGGACTGGATATCCGCTCCGATCGGCAGGCCCGCCGCCACCCTGCCCAGCACCGGAAGCTGCAATGCATTGTCGGGCAGCAGTGCTTCGGGTGCGGGAATGTCGGTGTCGTCATGGACCAGGCGGATGCCGCGAGCCTGGCCGGGGATGCGTCGGATGGCGCCGGCTGCCTCAAGTGCCTCAAGATGGTACTGGGCCGCACGGACGCCGCTGAAGCCAAAGGCCCTGGCGATCTCGGTCTGGGAAGGCGGGACGCCATCGGAACCGATGCGCTCGGCGATCATGGCGAGGATGGCTTGCTGGGTGTCGGTCAGATTCATGGTTAGTAGTATTACTACTAACTAGTCAGACTCGCAAGAGCTATCGCCCGACGTTAGCTTTACATTACCTAAATGATATATTAATTTATGTTTTACATAGATTAAAGGACATGAGCCGTGTCGCCGATCGAGGAAATCAAAAGAAATGCACGCCGGCTAATTGCTATTACCCGCCTTGGCCAGATCCTTGCCTTAGTGGCTGCGTTGCTGGTTCCTTACCTGCTTTACCGGATTGCGGAACCGGCAACCCATCAGTCGTTCCCTGCCTTCATGGCTGAATGCTGAAAGTGCCTGGACTGGTTGCCGTCAATGGCTGGGGGATATTCAAGGCGATAGTCTTTATCTGGGCGCTGGATCGTATTCGCCTGATCGGCGTAGCGCTGGTCCAGCATTTCCCCATAAGCCTGGAAGCTTCCGCTGCGGTTCGTCGCACGGCCTATGCATGGCTGATCTACGCGGCTACCGCACTACTCAAGCCGGAGCTCGAACCACGATTCGGCGTGACACCTGCTGACTACAACGTCGCTTGGAGTTTTGATCTCCACACGGTCCTGGTGGTTGGCCTGCTGAGCGGTTGCGCATTGATGATTTCGCGCATCCTCGATGCTGCCGTAGAGCTGCAAAAAGAAAACCAGAGCTTCATCTGATGCCGATCATCGTCAATCTGGACGTAGCGCTGGCCCGGCGGAAGATGAAATCAAAGGACCTGGCCACGGCCATCGGCATCAGCGAGACCAACCTTTCGCTACTCAAGCAGGGACACGTCAAAGGCGTGCGTTTCGCCACCCTGGACGCAATCTGTCGGGTATTGGAATGCCAGCCGGCGGACCTGCTGGAATACCGACCCGCATAATCAACCGGCCAGCGCGTCCAGCCCGCGCAGCGCCGCTGCCACCGTCTGCCGGCGCACTGCCTCGCGGTCGCCATCGAAATGGAAGGCTTCGGCCCGCGCATAGCCACCTCTTCGCTTCCAGCCGACCCACACCGTGCCGACCGGTTTGCCCTCACTGCCGCCTCCCGGTCCGGCAATGCCGGTCACCGCCACCGCGATGCTCGCGCCGGAGTTGACCAACGCGCCCGATACCATTTCGATAACCGTTTCCCGGCTGACCGCACCGTGGGTCTCCAGGGTCTCCGGGCGCACCCCGAGCAAGGCCTGCTTGGCCTCGTAGCTGTAGGCCGCCATACCGCAATCAAACCAGTCCGAAGACCCCGCGATATCGGTCACGGCCTTGGCAATCCAGCCCCCAGTGCAGCTTTCCGCAGTCACCAGTCGGTGGTGTGAATCGCGCAGGCGCGTGCCCAGGCTCTCGGCCAGTCCGCGCAAGTCGTTGTCGCTGGGAATGGACATCAGGTGCTCTCAGGGGGAAGCGCTGCCGTTGTAGCTGAAATACGCGGGCTTGTCTGCGCCAACAGGAACGGCCCGCCATTTTCATGGCGGGCCGCTGTGGTTGGCGTGCTCCTGCGTGGGGATCAGTAGCTGACGCGGAAGGTGACGCCGTAGGTCCTCGGTGCGCCCAGGAAGGCGTTCCAGTTGCCTGGCTGGATCGGCGCATCGAAACCGACCTGGGTATAGGTTTCGTCGGTCAGGTTCGCGCCCCAAAGCTCAAACATCCAGCGCTTGTCCTGCGAGCCGATGCCGATACGGGCATTGACCAGCGTGTAGGCGCTCTGGATTTTCTGGATGTCCAGGTCGGAACCGGTGTTGTGCTCGGACAGGTACTTGGCCGCAATGTTGAAGCGACCCAGCAGGTGGCTGCCGAGGTCGCGTTCGTAGGTCATCGATGCAGAACCCGACCACTTCGGCGCGAAGCTGATGTAGTTGCCCGGCAGCAACACCAGGTCCGCGTCCGGCAGCACGTCGTCACCGTACTTGGTGATTGCATAGGTAACACCGCCCTGGAACATCAAGCCCTTGACGCCCGTCTGCCACAGGATGTCGGCTTCGACACCCTTGGAGGTCACCTCGGGAATCGACCGCACCACATAGCTGGTGCCCAGGAAGCTGTTGAGCTGGAAGTCGGTGTATTTCTGGAAGAACAACGTCCCGTTCAACAACAGGTTGCCATCCCTCCAGGTGGTCTTGGCTCCCAGCTCGTAGCTGTCCACGAACTCGCCGGGGAACGAAGTGTCATCGACCGGGATGATCCCGGCAGTGCCGCTGGACAAGCCGTTGCTGGACTGGACGCGATCCAGGTTGAAGCCGCCGCCCTTGTAGCCGCGAGCGCCGGACAGGTAGGTCATCGCGTGTTCATTCCAACGGTACGCGGCCTTGAGCGTTCCGGACCATTCCTTCTCGGTGGAGCTCTGGTCGGTAGCACGACCGTTATGCAACGCATTGGCCCAGGGCAGGCACATGTAGCCCACGATGTTGGGGGTCACTGCGCCTATCAGGGCCGCGCGCGTTGCCGCCGGCAGCGCCGCGAAATTAGGGATGCGCGCAGCCAGGGCCGCGCCCACGCGTCCACCCGGATTGGCCAGCGTTGCGCCGCAGCCCACGCCGCCGTTGGGGTTGCTGTAGATCGAACTGAGATCCTTCTTGTCGTGGGTGTAGCGCAGGCCGACGGTCAGGTCCAACTGGTCTGTGGCATGGAAGGTGTTGTTGGTGAACAACGCCATGCTCTTGGCGTCCTGGTCGTAGCGGTCCTGCGCGCCATCGCCGATGAAACTGGTGCCGAACGGACGTCCGCTGACCTGCGACAAGAAGGTCGCCGGATTGGCCTGGTTGACGGTGAGCCCGAACGGAGCCAACTGCGCGGCCAGGCCCGCCAAGACCTGCGAACCGACCAGCGTGGACAGGTAGGGCTCGTAGTCCGCGCCGACCACGTACTGGTCGTTGCGCTTGAGCTTTTCGTCCGCGTAGAAGAAGCCAACCATCCAGTCCAGGCGGTCGGAAGAACCGGTCAGGCGGAATTCCTGGCTGAAGGTCTTGAAGGCGGTGGATGAGCCTTCATCGGCACGGCGGTAGATCAGGTCCGCTCCCGAGAAATCCAGGTCGATGCCGTTGATGGTCTTCCAATCGCGAAAGGCGCTGATCGAAGTCAGGTTGGCGCCGTTGAACCAGGGGGTTTCCCAGTTCACTTCGGCCGAAACGCCCTTGTCCTTGACGTCCTGCTCGGTGCTGCGGTTGGCATAGGCAAGGCGGCGATCCATGTCGGGCACGCCAATGACGCCGTTGCCACCTGCAAGTGCATTGAGGATGCTGGCCGGGCCTGCACCCGCCGCGGTGCGCTCATCGGTTACGCCAACACAGCAATGCTCCTCGCGGCTGGTGTAGTCGGCGATGAAGTTGATGTCCAGGGTGTCGGTGGGTTCCAGCAACAGCTGACCACGCAGAGTCTGGAAGTTACGGTCGCTGTCGTCGGTTTCCACACGCGGGCCCTTGCCCGTGTTCACATCAGTGACACCATCGCGCTTGCGTTTTGCGGCATAGACGCGGAACGCCGCATTTTCGCCCAGGGCATCGTTATACGCGCCGGAAACGCCGATCTCGCCGTAGTTGCCAACGGTAATCTCGGCATCGGCACTCTGCGAATAACTGGGGCGGCGGGTCATGACGTTGATCACGCCAGCCGAAGTGTTCTTGCCGAACACGGTGCCCTGCGGTCCCTTCAGCACCTCGATGCGTTCGATCTCGCCCAGATCGCCGAAGCCCACGCCGGTGCGCGGGCGGTATACGCCGTCGATGACCACGCCCACCGCCGATTCCAGGCCAGCGTTGTCGCCGTTGGTGCCGACGCCACGGATACGGGCAGTGGTTTGCGATTCATTGGTGGTGGAACTGACATGCAGGCCCGGCACTAGCAATTGCACGTCCTTGATGTCGGAAACGCCTGCGTCCTGCAGCAGTTGCTGCGGCAGCACGGTCATCATGATCGGTACGTCCTGCATCGCCTCCTCGCGCTTCTGCGCGGTCACGGTCATGGTGGCGAGCGTGGTCGGCTCCTCTTTGGGCGTCGTTGGCGGGGCGGCGTCCTGTGCGCGCGCCTGCGGCATGGCGCAGAGTGCGGCGAATACGGCAAGCGTTAATACCTTGTATTGCGGTTTTGCAACGACCATGTTGTCCCCTCCCAGGGTCATCAAATCGCAAAGGGCGAGTTGGTTGGTGTGGTGAGCGTGCGGTTTGCCCGAAAATTACCTTGACTGACGCATTTCCCCGCGCCACGACTCAAACTTAACACCTTCTTCACAAGAAGTGCATTTTGCGCTGCACCCATACCAAGATCAGCACATCCGGATGGCACCCGGGATTCGATTCGCCGACCTGCGCATGGACCGCTAGACTTCCCTTCCCTTGTCGCTCCCGATTGCCGGCCCCTTGACCTTGATTGTGACCCACCGGCGATGAGCAGCCCCGAAGCCTCGACCCACACCCCGCTCATGAAGCAGTTCTTCGCCGCAAAGGCGGAGTACCCCGACCTGTTGCTGTTGTTTCGAATGGGCGACTTCTATGAGTTGTTCTACGACGACGCGCGCAAGGCGGCGCGCTTGCTGGACATCACCCTGACTCAGCGTGGCAGCTCCGGCGGTGCGCCGATCCCCATGGCGGGCGTGCCCGTGCATGCCCACGAGGGCTATCTGGCGCGGCTCGTGGCGCTGGGCGAATCGGTGGCGATCTGCGAGCAGATTGGCGACCCGGCCCTGGCCAAGGGACTGGTCGAACGCAAGGTGGTGCGCATCGTCACCCCCGGCACGGTGACCGACGAAGCACTACTGAACGAACGCCGCGACACGTTGCTGATGGCCGTCTCACGTGGCGGCACCTCATCCAAAGGCCAGGGCTTCGGCCTTGCCTGGGCCGACCTGGCCGGAGGTCGCTTCCTGGTCAATGAAGTCGATAGCGCCGATGCGCTGGAAGCGGAGCTCTCGCGCCTCGAACCGGCCGAGTTGCTGATCCCCGATGAAGAAGGCCTGCCGCCCTTCCTGCAAACCCGCACCGGCATGCGCCGACGTGCGCCCTGGTTGTTCGACGCCGACAGTGGTCGCCGCCAGCTGCTGAAGTTCTTTGGTCTCCACGACCTGACCGGTTTCGGAATCGACGACAAGCCGATGGCAACAGCGGCGGCCGGTGCCCTGCTCGGCTATGTCGAGGAAACCCAGAAGCAGCGCCTGCCACACCTGAGCGCGATCGCGGTGGAATCCTCGGGTGATGCCATTGCCATGAACGCCGCCAGCCGCCGCCACCTGGAACTGGACACGCGGGTCGATGGCGACACGCGCAACACCCTGCTGGGCGTGCTGGATTCCACCATCAGCCCAATGGGTGGACGCCTGCTGCGTCGCTGGCTGCACCGCCCGCTACGCAACCGCCAGGTACTGGGGGAACGCCACCAGGCAGTGGCGACCCTGATCGAGAGCCGTGCCGACGAAAGCTTGCGCGAAAGTTTCCGCGCCATTGGCGACGTGGAACGCATTCTCACCCGCGTGGCCCTGCGCTCGGCGCGCCCCCGCGATTTGTCCACCTTGCGCGACGGTCTGGCCCTGCTGCCGGATATTCGCGCAGCGATTGATTCACTGGATTCGCCACGCCTGAATGCGCTTGCCGCCGAACTGGGCGAGCACATGGGCACCGCCGCATTGCTGGCCAAGGCCGTTACCCAGCAGCCACCCATGAAGCTGAGCGATGGTGGCGTGATCGCCACTGGCTTCGACCAAGACCTGGACGAACTTCGCCGGCTCAGCACCCACGCCGACCAGTTCCTGATCGACCTGGAAATCCGCGAGCGCGAGAGCAGCGGCATTCCCACGCTCAAGGTCGGCTACAACCGCGTGCACGGCTACTACATCGAGATCAGCAAGGGCCAGGCGGGCAAGGCGCCGGTGCATTACACCCGCCGCCAGACCCTGACCGGCGCCGAGCGCTACATCACCGAAGAATTGAAGAGCTTCGAGGACAAGGTGCTCTCCGCACGTGAACGGTCCCTTTCGCGCGAGAAGCTCCTGTACGAAGAATTGCTGGATTCGCTCAACCACGACCTTGAGCCGCTGAAGCGTTGTGCGGCGGCATTGAGCGAACTCGACGTGCTGGCCGGTTTCGCCGAACGCGCGGAGGCCCTGGACTGGGCGCAGCCGGAACTGCGCGAGGTACCTGGCCTGCACATCGAGCGCGGCCGCCACCCGGTGGTGGAAGCAGTGCGCGAGGAGCCGTTCGAGCCCAACGACCTGCTGCTCGACGGGGATTCGGATGAGGACGGGCGCCGCATGCTGGTCATCACCGGTCCGAACATGGGCGGAAAATCGACTTACATGCGCCAGAACGCGCTGATTGTATTGCTCGCGCATATCGGCAGTTTCGTGCCGGCGACGCGTGCAGTGATCGGCCCGATCGACCGCATCCTGACCCGCATCGGCGCCGGCGACGACCTGGCCCGCGGCCAGTCGACCTTCATGGTCGAGATGAGCGAGACCAGCTACATCCTCCACAACGCCACCCCGCAATCGCTGGTGTTGATGGACGAGATCGGCCGCGGTACCTCGACCTACGACGGCCTGGCCCTGGCCGATGCCGTGGCCCGCCACCTGGCCGCGATCAATCGCTGCTACACCTTGTTCGCCACGCACTATTTCGAACTGACCGCCCTGGCCGAACCGGGCAGCGGCATCGCCAACGTCCACCTGGATGCGGTGGAGCATCGCGACAAGGAACGCGGCGACACCCTGGTGTTCATGCACGCGGTCAAGGACGGCCCCGCCGACCGCAGCTTCGGCCTGCAGGTCGCCGCTCTGGCCGGATTACCCAAGGCCACCGTGCAGCAGGCCCGGCGCCGGCTGGCCGAACTGGAACAGCGCGGCGGTGAAAGCCATGCCTTCCAGATGGCGCCGCAGGCACTGGATGCACCGCAACAGTTCGGATTGTTCGCCGCCGCGCCTTCCGCCGCGCAGGAAGCACTGGCTGCCCTGGATCCTGATGAACTGACTCCAAAGCAGGCGCTGGAAGCGCTGTACCGGTTGAAGTCGCTGACGTAAGCGGAAAACCGGTGCGCACCTACGAACGACCATCATGCTGCGTCTAGAAGGGCCGGCGCGGTGGTGTTCCCGTTGCCACGGTCATATGGGCGGTTTCGGCGAAAGCCTGCGACTTCGAAACAGGCGGCGCATTCCAATAGCCCACGACTATCGATACGAGCACATCGTTCGATTGTCTATTTTCATGATCGCTGGCTAGATTGTTAGACCAGTCCGGTCGACCCCTTGTCGCCCGGCAGTACAGGAGTCCGCCATGAGCCAGCCGTCCGATAGCGAGAAGAAGTGCCCCGCCACTCATCTCACCACCCAGTTCGGCGCCCCGGTGCCGGACAACCAGAACAGCCTCACCGCTGGCCCACGCGGCCCACTACTCTCGCAGGACGTGTGGTTGCACGAGAAGCTGGGGAACTTCGTGCGCGAGGTCATCCCCGAGCGGCGCATGCACGCCAAGGGTTCCGGCGCCTTCGGTACCTTCACCGTCACCCACGACATCACTAAATACACCCGTGCGAAGGTCTTCAGCGCGGTCGGCAAGAAGACCGACATGTTCGCCCGCTTCACCACCGTGGCCGGCGAGCGCGGCGCGGCCGACGCCGAGCGCGACATCCGCGGCTTCGCGCTGAAGTTCTACACCGAAGAAGGCAACTGGGACATGGTGGGCAACAACACGCCGGTCTTCTTCATCCGCGACCCGCGCAAGTTCCCGGACCTCAACAAGGCGGTCAAGCGCGACCCGCGCACCAACCTGCGTTCGGCCACCAACAACTGGGACTGGTGGACGCTGCTGCCCGAGGCGCTGCACCAGGTCACCATCGTGATGAGCGACCGCGGTATCCCGGCCAGCTACCGCCACATGCACGGCTTCGGCTCGCATACCTACAGCTTCTGGAATGAAAACGGCGAGCGCTTCTGGGTGAAGTTCCACTTCCGCACCCAGCAGGGCATCAAGAACCTGACCGACGCCGAAGCAGCGGAGGTCGTAGGCAATGATCGCGAGAGCAACCAGCGCGACCTGTTCGAGGCCATCGGGCGGGGCGATTTCCCGAAGTGGAAGATGTACATCCAGGTCATGCCGGAAACCGACGCGGAAAAGGTGCCCTACCATCCGTTTGACCTGACCAAGGTCTGGCCGAAGGGCGACTACCCGCTGATCGAAGTCGGCGAGTTCGAGCTCAACAAGAACTCCGAGAACTTCTTCGCCGACGTCGAGCAGAGCGCTTTCGCACCAAGCAACCTGGTGCCGGGCATCAGCGTCTCGCCGGACAAGATGCTGCAGTCGCGTCTATTCAATTATGCCGACGCGCAACGTTACCGCCTGGGCGTCAACTACCACCAGATCCCGGTCAACGCCGCACGCTGCCCGGTACACAGCAACCACCGCGACGGCGCCGGACGCATGGACGGCAACTACGGTGGTCTGCCGCACTACGAACCCAACAGCTTCCAGCAGTGGCAGGAACAGCCACAGTACCGCGAGCCGCCGTTGAAGATCAGCGGCGACGCGGACTGGTGGAACTTCCGCGACGACGATTCCAACTACTACAAGCAACCAGGTGACTTGTTCAGGCTGATGGCGCCTGCGCAGCAGCAGGCGCTGTTCGACAACACCGCACGCGCCATGGGCGATGCGCCGGACTTCATCAAGCAGCGCCACGTCGACAACTGCAGCAAGGCCGACCCGGCATACGGCAGCGGCGTTGCTGCGGCGCTGCGCAAGCTCGGAGGCTTGGCAGGAACCACTTCCCCCAACAGCCTGGGCAAGGAGTAGCCGGCACGCTGATCCCGCAGGGGCTGCCGACAGCTGGCGCTTGCGCTCCCAGGGCGGCTCGGGTCGTACAGCATGACCTGGGTAAAACCATGCAGCTCTGGCCCTGGCTGCGCACGCCCCATGGCCGGCGCTGGATGGAGCTAGGATGGGCACCCATCACCCACGTTTCGAGGACGCCCCATGAGCAACCAGTCGCTTACCGATGAACTTTTCTCGCAGCTCCAGGGCGCACCGTTACAGCAGCTTTCCCAGCAGCTCGGCGTCGGCCCGACCCAGGCCGCGGGTGCGATCAGCGCCGCCTTGCCGTTGCTGATGGGCGCGCTGGGCAAGAACGCAGCCGAGCCGCAAGGCGCGGAGGCGTTGTTCGGCGCGCTGCAACGCGACCATGCCGGCCTGGGCCTCGGCAGCGTGCTCGGCGCGGTGCTGGGCGGCGGCAGTGCTCCGACCCAGAACGATGGCGGCGCGATCCTGGGCCACATCTTCGGTGGCAACCAGCCCCATGCCGAAGCCAGCCTCGGCCAGGCCACCGGCCTGGGCGGCGACAAGGCCGGCATGCTGATGAAGATCCTGGCGCCGATCGTGCTTTCGTTCCTGGCCCAGCGTTTCCTGGGACAGGGCAACGCCAGCGCGTCGGGCCTCAGCCAGGTACTGGGACAGGAGCGCCAGGCGGTGCAGCAGCAGGGCGGCCTGGGTGGCGGCCTGCTCGGCGCAGTGCTGGATCAGGACGGCGATGGCCAGCTCGGCCTCGGCGACCTCCTCAAGATCGGTGGTGGGTTGTTGGGCGGCAAGCGCTGAGTCGCGCGTAATCGTCACGTCCGGATACGAAAGGTTCTTCGCGGACGAGCGAGAAACACTTTTTCTACGTAAGAGTGCCCCATGGGCGCGAGCTCCTGTTTTCCCGGATTGCATCACCAAGAGCTGGCGCCCATGGGGCGCTCCTACGGGAAATTCACAACAAGCCATCCGCGAGGATGGCTTTTTCATGTGTTTCTCATAACGCTTCGATATCACCCAGCGCCTGGATCAAACGGCGCGCCCGCTTGTCCGGTTTGTGCTCCGGCGCTCGATAGCCGTTACGTTCTGCAACGCGTTGCGCGCGAAGCTGTTCGCGCCTGATCCGCGAATCCTCGCTTTCCGCGTACAACCCCTGGGCAATATGTGCGGGACCACGCTGTTCGCTCAATCCCAGCACGCAAACTTCGAATTGTTCTTCTCCACGCGCGACCTTCACCGAATCCCCTACGCGCACCGTGCGCGAGGGTTTCGCGCGCTGGCCAGCCACTTCCACTTTGCCGGTCTCAACCGCCAGTTTGGCCAAGCTGCGGGTCTTGAAGAAGCGCGCGGCCCAAAGCCAGATGTCGAGCCGGAGCGTTGTCGATTCGGTCATCACATCGTCGTGCCAGGGAAACCAGATCCATTATCCGCCAAAGCAAAACGGCCACCCGAGGGTGGCCGTCTTTTGGAGCGCCTGCAGCGTCCGCTTACTCTGCGGTTGCGGCGGCCGCAGCTGCGGCGGCCTTGGCGCGGGCGTTGCCGGCCAGGTCTTCCTTGATGCGTGCCTTCTTGCCTTCCAGATCGCGCAGGTAGTACAGCTTGCCGGCACGGACCTTGCCGCGGCGCTTCACTTCGACCGACTCGATAATGGCGCTGTGGCTCTGGAACACGCGCTCGACGCCGAAACCGTGCGATATCTTGCGCACGGTGAAGGCGGAGTTGAGGCCGGCGTTCTTCTTGGCAATGACCACGCCTTCATAGGCCTGGACGCGCTCGCGGGTACCTTCCTTGACCTTGACGTTGACGATGACGGTGTCACCGGGGCCGAAAGCGGGCAGTTCGCGCTTGATCTGGGCGGCTTCGAATTCAGCCAGGATGTTCATGTTGAGCTTGGTCATGGTGGCACCGTAGAAGTGTCGTGGGCGTGTCGTTCGACAACTGGAATCTGATGCAGTCACTGGATTGTGCTGCACGATATTATTGTGGGTTCCCCAAGGCGCAGAACGGCTTGGAGCCGGGCATCTTACCCGATTTTTCCTTGCGATGCGCTGGTTTAGGCCGGTTTCCTGGCCGCAGGCTGGTCCTGCTGGCGGAAGATCTCCAGCAAGGTCCGGTCGGCCTTGGACAGGGATGCCTCATCCAGCAATTCGGGGCGGCGCAGCCAGGTGCGGCCCAGCGCCTGCTGGCGACGCCAGCGGGCAATGGCGGCATGGTCTCCCGAACGCAGCACCGCCGGGACCTCGCCCAGGGCGTGGCTGGCCGGATGGGTGAAGTGCGGGCAATCCAGCAGCCCATCAGCCTCGAAACTGTCCTGGGCAGCCGATTCTGCGTCATTCAAGGCGCCCTCCTGCAGCCGCGCGACCGCATCGATTACCACCCCCGCCGCCAACTCGCCCCCAGACAGCACGTAGTCGCCGATGGAAATCTCCTCATCCACCTCAGCCGTGACCAGGCGCTCATCGATGCCTTCATAGCGTCCGCAGAGCAGGATCAAGCGCGGCCGCGCGGCCAGTTCGCGAACCTTCTTCTGGGTCAACGACGTCCCTTGCGGGGTCAGGTAAATGACTGGTGCCGTTTCCGCATCGGCTGCGCGCACTGCCGCCAGGCAGGCCTGCAAAGGCTCGATCATCATCACCATGCCCGGGCCGCCTCCGAACGGACGGTCGTCCACGCGCCGGTAGCCGCCTTGCGCATGGTCGCGTGGATTCCAGCCCTGGAGTGACAACAGACCGCGCTCCTGCGCACGCCCAACCACGCCGAAACCCGCGCACTGCGCGATGAATTCGGGAAACAGGCTGATGACGTCGATGCGCATGAGCTAGGAACCAGTGACGAGCAGTGAAGACGGAGTGGAAGCCTAAAGCAAAAGCGGGAGCCAGGCCCTTGGGCTACTCATCCCTCTCCGCTCGTTGCCTAGAACTCAGGATCCCAATCCACGGTGATCAGGCCGGCTTCGAAATCCACCGATTTGACGAAATCCGGCTCGACGAAAGGCACCATGCGCTCGCGATCACCGCTGATCGACAGCACATCGTTGGAGCCCGTGGAAAACAGGTGCGAGACGGTGCCGAAATCGATGCCATCCACGGTGACCACCCGGAACCCTTCCAGGTCGATCCAGTAGAACTCGCCGGCTTTCGGTGGCGGCAACGCGGAACGCAGCACGTAGATGTCGGTGCCACGCATCGCTTCGACCAGGTTGCGGTCGTCAATACCAGGGAAACTCGCAACCAGGTGCTTGCCGGATTGCTTGCCGCGCGCGCCGCTGAATTCCCGCTCGTTGCCCGCGGCATCAACCAGAGTCCACGGCTGGTAGCGGAAGATCGCATCGCGCGGCTCCGTCCAGGACTCGATCTTGATTTGCCCGCGTATGCCGAAGGCGCCGACTATCCTGCCCAGCAGGATCCGACGTTCGTTATCGCTCATAAGGGACCGCTCACTAGGAGCGCGGACGGCGCCCTGGGCGCCGTCCTGCCGGCTCAGGCCGAAGCCTGCGCCGCGACGACCTTGCCCGCTTCCTTGTACAGGTTGCGAACCTTGTCAGTCATCTGCGCGCCCTGGCCGACCCAATGGTCGACGCGTGCAGTGTCCAGCTCGATACGCTTCTCGGCGCCTGATGCGACAGGGTTGTAGTAACCCAGGCGTTCGATGTTGCGGCCGTCGCGCGCGCTGCGCGAGTCGGTGACGATGATGTGGTAGAAGGGACGCTTCTTGGCGCCGCCACGGGTAAGGCGAATCTTGACCATTGTGTTGCTTTCCTGTGTTGCCCAGTCGCCATTGCGGCGCGGTGAACCGGGGATTGTAAGCCATTGAATCTGGCAAGGAAACCCTTGGACAGCTAGAGCGCTTCCCAGGGCGCCAGGGCCGACGCCGCCCTGAGCCGGGCCATCCAGTCATGGCCGATGTCGAACGAAGTCTCATCCACGCTTGCGATTGGCTGTATCCCGCTGGCATTGCAGGCGAAAGCGCCTTCGAAATCCCCCAAATCCCCGGGATGGACAGGCCTTAGAACCTGCTCCACTCCCTGCCGATCCAGCCCTGCCTGCAACAGCCGCTCGGCCGTCCCGCGCAAGGCCGGCGCCTCGGGCCAAACCACCCCGGCTCCGGTCCAGAAACCGACATTCCACACCGATCCTTCCGAGATCGTACTGGCGGGACCGACGAACAAGGCATCGTCGAACCCGGACTGCACAGCCAGCCGGCGGCAATGGAACAACGGAAAGGTGCCGACATGCTTGATCTGCGGCAATGGACGCTCGAACGGGAACAGCTTGACCCGCAACGGAAGCGTGCGCGGGGGCGACGGCGGCGACAACGAAACCAGCACGTCGGGCGCGACGCCAGCCGCGGGATTGCGGTAGTCGAAGTCCCGCGAGAACACCGTCACGCGCAGCGTGCAATCGGGATCGTCGGCAACGGCAGTTCGCAACTGCTCGCGTACTGCCGGAAAATCCAGCTCACTGTCGAACAGTTCCCGCGTCGCGGCGACCAACCGCTGCTGGTGCAGGTCGATGCCCTGCACTGCATGGTCGCGGACCTGCATCGAACTGAAATGGCCGTAGTTGACCAGGGCCAGGGCGCGCAGGTCGTCTGCGCTCGCGGGTTGCCCGTTGAACAACGTGACGCTCACCGGAACGGCATGCCACCGCCACGCGCGCCCATCATCCCCTTCATGCCGCGCATCAAACCCTTCATGCCGCCGCCCGCCAGCTTGCCCATCATCTTTTCCATCTGCTGGTACTGCTTCAGCAGGCGGTTGACGTCGGCGGGCGTGGTCCCGGAACCGCGGGCGATGCGGGCGCGGCGCGAACCATTGAGCAGCGTCGGGTTGCGACGCTCCTTCTTGGTCATTGAACCGATGATCGCGACCATGCGCGGCACTTCCTTGCCGGTGACCTGCTGCTTGATGCTGTCGGGAACCTGGCCCATGCCGGGCAGCTTGTCCATCAGGCCGCTGATGCCACCCATGTTCTGCATCTGCTCAAGCTGGTCGCGCATGTCGTTGAGGTCGAACTTCTTGCCCTTGGCCACCTTGGCCGCGAGCTTGGCCGCTTTTTCCTGGTCGACGTTCTGTTCGACCTGTTCAACCAGGGACAGCACGTCGCCCATGTCGAGGATGCGGCTGGCGACGCGATCGGGGTGGAAGATATCCAGGCCATCTGGTTTTTCACTGACGCCAATGAACTTGATCGGCTTGCCGGTGACATAGCGCACCGACAACGCCGCGCCACCGCGCGCATCGCCATCGGTCTTGGTCAGGATCACGCCGGTGAGCGGCAATGCTTCGGAAAACGCCTTGGCCGTGGTCGCCGCATCCTGGCCGGTCATCGAATCGACCACGAACAAGGTTTCGACCGGCTTTACCGCCGCATGCAACGCCTTGATTTCGGCCATCATCGCTTCGTCGATCGCCAGCCGGCCGGCGGTATCGACGATAAGCACGTCGGCAAACGATTTGCGCGCGTCCGCAATCGCCGCATTGACGATGTCGACCGGCTTCTGCGAAACGTCGGACGGGAAGAACAGCACGTCCACCTGCTGTGCCAGCGTCTTCAGCTGTTCGATGGCGGCCGGACGATAGACGTCGGCACTGACCACCATCACCTTCTTCTTGCGCTTGTCCTTCAGGTGCTTGGCCAGCTTGGCCACGGTGGTGGTCTTGCCCGCGCCTTGCAGGCCCGCCATAAGGATCACTGCCGGGGCCGGGACATTGAGGTTGAGATCGGTCGCAGTCGAACCCATCACCGCGGTCAGCTCGTCGCGGACGATCTTGATCAGCGCCTGGCCGGGGGTAAGGCTCTTGAGCACTTCCTGGCCAACCGCGCGCACCTTGATCCGCTCGATCAGCGCCTGC
>JBDTPP010000046.1:0-21020 GCA_039932615.1 Pseudoxanthomonas sp. | reverse complement strand
GGGAAGTTGTAATGGAACAGGAAGTGTTCCTTGTACTCGCCGGCAACCGCGTCGATGACCTGGCCGTCGCGCGCGGTACCCAGCGTCACCGCAACGATGGCCTGGGTCTCTCCGCGGGTGAACAGCGAGGAGCCATGCACGCGCGGAAGCACGCTGACGCGCGAGGAAATCGGGCGCACCGTATCCAGCGCGCGACCGTCGATGCGAACCTTGGTCTTGAGGACCGAGTTGCGCATGGTCTGGTATTCCTGCTCGCTGAATTCCTTGGCCAGGTCGCCGTGGGTCCAGGCGTTGGTTTCCGCATCGGCCGCAAGCGCGCTGATGGTTTCCTTCTTGACGCCGGAAATGGTGTCCTTGCGCTCGAGCTTGTCGCGCACCTGGAACGCCTGCGACAGCTTGTCGCCAATGGCGTGGCGGATGGCACTGATCAGGCCTTCGTTGGTTTCCGGTGCGGACCAGGTCCACTTCGGCTTGCCACCTTCGGCTACGAGCTCGTTGATCGCGGCGATCGCGACCTGCAACTGCTGGTGGCCAAACATGACCGCACCCAGCATCACGTCTTCCGAGAGTTCACGCGCTTCGGATTCAACCATCAGCACCGCTTGGGTGGTACCGGCAACGACCAGCTCGAGTTCCGAATCCTTCAGCTCGCTGACGGTCGGATTGAGCAGGTACTGGCCATCCTTGTAGCCGACCTTGGCCGCGCCAATCGGGCCGTCGAACGGCGCGCCAGACAGCGACAGCGCAGCGGATGCGCCAATCAGGGCCAGGATATCGCCGTCCACTTCGGGATTCATCGACATGACCGTGGCGATGATCTGCACTTCATTGCGGAATCCATCGGGGAACAGCGGGCGGATCGGGCGATCGATCAAACGGGAGATCAAGGTTTCCTTCTCGCTCTGGCGACCTTCGCGCTTGAAGAAGCCGCCCGGGATGCGACCGCCTGCGTAGAACTTCTCCTGGTAATCGACGGTCAGCGGGAAGAAGTCCTGCCCTTCGCGCGCGGTCTTGTTGGCCACGGCACTGACCAGCAGCACGGTGCCTTCGCACGACACCATGACGGCGCCGCCGGCCTGGCGGGCGATCTCGCCGGTTTCCAGGGTGACCTGGTGCTTGCCGTACTGGAAGGTCTTGGTAATTTTTGCCACGTTGTTTGATCCTTGGTGATGCGCTCTCGGTTGAACCGGATGCAGCCCATGCCGCATGCGGATGGCCGGGTGGGTCCGGCCGGGTGGTGCAGTTTGAAACTTTTCCAGGCGGGAGATTTCCGCCCTGTAAACGAAAACCGCGGCGCATCACTGCGCCGCGGTCGGTATTCGGTTTAGCGACGCAGGCCGAGTTTCTCGATCAGGGTCTTGTAACGCTCGCCGTCCTTCTTCTTGAGGTAGTCGAGCAGGCTGCGGCGGCGGTTAACCAGCTGCAGCAGGCCCCGGCGGCTGTGGTGGTCTTTCTTGTGGGTCTTGAAGTGGCCGCTGAGCATTTCTATGCGGGCGGTGATCAGGGCGACCTGGACTTCCGGCGAACCGGTGTCGGCGGGGCCGCGCTTGTTGTCTTCAATGACTTTCTGGGTGTCGATGGGCATTTTGTCTTTTCTCTTGAGATGCGTGGCCTGCAGGAACGCTTTGGATCCTTGGACAAAGGACGCGGTGCGCACCGCCGGGCTCGCCGTTTACTGATGGGATGTTGCGAATGCGATCAGTGATGATCGAGGATGCCGAAAAGGCCGCCGTATTGTAGTTGTGGAAGCCTTGCGGAACAAGGGCTTACTTGGGACGAGGAGCGAGGAGTGGGTGGGGAGGAGTGCGAAGTGAGGCAAGGCGGACGGAGCACCGCGCCCATATCAATGGAAACAAAGGCCAGGGCGTCCGTACTTCCACTGAAAACACCATAAAAGTACCTTCCTGACTCAAAACGGCAAGAATCTGGGCTCCCACTCACTCCTCCCGCTCCTCCGCTATTCCCAATTGAACAGGCGCTGCGGCGCCAGCACCCTGCCCTCGTCCAGCTGGGCCAGGCCCAGCACGCGTCCGTCAGCGCCATACACAGCGCATGGGCCCACGGCGCCCGGAATCCCCGGCAGGCGCTGGCCCTGGCTGAACCGGCGGGCGGCTACTTCGGTCAGGTCGATACGGCGAAAACCGATCAGGCCGGCATCCAGGGGCAGCAGACAGGCATCCAGGCTGCGCTCATCGCGCTGGGCCAGGGCCTGCAGGGCTTCCAGCGTCCACATGCGTGGTTCACGGAACGGCTCCACCCACAGGCGGCGCAGCTCCACCACGTGGGCGCCGCAGCCCAGCAGCTCGCCCAAATCGCGGACCAAGCTGCGTACGTAGGTCCCGGAACCGCATTCCACGTGCAGGCGCAGCAGCGGGGCGCCGCCATCGAGCAGGTCGGCGGAGGACTGCAACTCGAAACGATGGACCTCGATCTCGCGAGGCTCCACTTCCACGATCTCGCCGCGTCGGGCCTTGGCGTACAACGGCTCGCCACCGCGCTTGAGCGCCGAATAGATGGGCGGGCGTTGCTGGATGCGGCCGGTCAGTTCGCGCAATGCGGCGTCAATCTGCGGAAGGGCGTACTTGCCCACCGGACGCTCGAGCAAGGGCTGGCCTTCGGCATCGTCGGTGTCGGTGGTAATGCCCAGTCGCGCGACCGTGTCGTACGCCTTGCGCGCCCCCAGCAGGTTGCCGGCAATCTTGGTGGCCTCGCCGAAGCACAGGGGCAACAGGCCGGTTGCCAGTGGGTCCAGGCTGCCCGTATGGCCGCCCTTCTGAGCACGGAACAGGAAGCGCGCGCGCTGCAAAGCCTGGTTGGAGCTCAGCCCCTGCGGCTTGTCCAGCAACAGAATGCCATCGAGACGGCGGAATTTGACCTTGGGCAGCGACATCGGAGGTGCACGCGATCCTTGTAGGAGCGGGCCCTGCCCGCGATGCTCTTCGTTGCCTGGCGGGAAAGCATCGCGGGTAAGCCCGATCCTGCAATCCCCGCACGATCATTTTTCTTCGTTTTCTTCGTCGTCCAACGGCGGCGGTGGCAGATCGCGCAGCAGGTTTTCCATGCGCTCGCCACGGTCCACCGAATCGTCGTAGTGGAAATGCAGCTCTGGCACGTGGCGCAGTTTCATCGCCTTGCCCAGCTTGTAGCGGATCTGCGGGGACAGTTCCTTCAGGTCCTTGACCGCTTCAGCCGACTTCTCCTGCATCAACGCGGTCACGAACACCTTGGCATGGGCCAGGTCGCGGGTGACTTCGACGTCGGACACGCTGATGGAAGGCAGGCCGTGCTCACGAACGGCCTCGTGCACCAGCTTGCCGAGCTCACGACGGAGCTGGGCGGATACACGGTCACTGCGGTGGAAGGATTTGATGGGCATTGGTAGTAGATAGCTGAGAGGCGAGAAACGAGGAGTGAGGAGTGAGTGAACGCGCTCTTACTCGTTACTCACTCCTCCACATTCGTTCCTGGCGGTTACAACGTGCGCTGCACTTCGATGCGCTCGAAGCACTCGATCTGGTCGCCCGGCTGCACATCGTTGTACTGCTTCACGCCGATGCCGCATTCGGTGCCATTGCGCACTTCGTCGACGTTTTCCTTGAAGCGACGCAGCGATTCCAGCTCGCCTTCGAACACGACCACGCTGTCGCGCAGCACACGGATCGGCTTGTTGCGCTTGACCGTGCCCTCCACGACCATGCAGCCGGCGACCGCGCCAAACTTGGAACTGCGGAACACGTCGCGCACTTCGGCGATACCGATGATCTCCTCGCGGATCTCCACGCCCAGCAAACCGGATGCAACCTGCTTCACCTGGTCGATCACGTCGTAGATGATCGAGAAGTAGCGCATGTCGACGCCGTTGGACTCGACGATACGACGCGCGGCCGCATCGGCGCGCACGTTGAAGCCGATCATGGTGGCCTTGGAGGTCAATGCGGAATTCGCATCGGACTCGGTTATGCCTCCCACGCCGGAGTGGATGATGTTGATCCGGATCATGTCGTTGGACAGCGCGACCAGTGACTGCTTCAGCGCTTCCACCGAACCCTGCACGTCGGCCTTGATCACCAGGTTCAGGACCAGCTGCGCATCGCCCTTGCCGAGCTGCGACATGATGTCTTCCATGCGGCTACCGGCCGACTGGACCATGCGCGACTCGCGGCGCTTTGCGTCACGCTGCTGGGCCACGTCCTTGGCCAGGCGCTCGTCCGCCACCACCACGAAATCATCACCTGCATCCGGCACGCCGGACAGGCCAAGCACTTGCACCGGGATCGACGGGCCGGCTTCGGCCGGCTGGCCTCCGGTTTCGTCGAACAGGGCGCGCACGCGACCGTACTGGGTACCGCAGACCAGGTAGTCGCCCTTCTTCAGCAAGCCCTGCTGCACCAGCACCGTTGCGACCGGGCCACGGCCCTTGTCCAGCGAGGACTCGATGACCACGCCGCTGGCGCGACCGGTGTACGAGGCCTTGAGCTCCAGCACTTCGGCCTGCAACAGGATCGAATCCAGAAGGTTGTCGACACCGTCGCCGGTCTTGGCCGAGACTTCGACGAACTGGGTATCACCACCGAAATCTTCCGCAACCACTTCATGGGTCAGGAATTCATTCTTGACCCTGCCTGGATCGGCGTCGCTCTTGTCCATCTTGTTGATGGCGATAATCAACGGCACCTTGGCCGCCTTGGCCAGCTTCACCGCTTCGATGGTCTGCGGCATCACGCCGTCATCGGCGGCCACCACCAGCACCACGATATCGGTGAGCTTGGCGCCTCGCGCGCGCATCTGGCTGAAAGCCGCGTGGCCGGGGGTATCCAGGAAGCTGACAACGCCCTTGTCTGTTTCCACGTGGTAAGCGCCGATGTGCTGGGTAATGCCGCCGGCTTCGCCATTGGCGACCTTGGTCCGGCGGATGTAGTCCAGCAGCGAGGTCTTGCCGTGATCGACGTGGCCCATGATGGTCACCACCGGCGGACGCGAGCGCTGTTCGCCCTGGTCGGTCTCGGCGTGCGCAATCAGGTGGTCTTCGACGTCGCCGCTTTCGGCGCGAACCACGTTGTGGCCGAGCTCTTCGGTCACCAGCGCGGCGGTGTCATGGTCGATGCTCTGGGTGATGGTGGCCATCACGCCCATCTTGAACAGCGCCTTGACCACGTCGCCGCCCTTCAGCGCGAGCTTCTGCGCCAGTTCGGCCACGGTGATGGTCTCGCCGATGGAGACATCGCGCACGACCGGTGCGGTAGGACGCTCGAAACCATGGGTGCCGGTGCCGCCACGCGATTGTTCCTGGCGACGCGGCTTGGGCTTGCCGCGCGTAGTCGTGCGACGCGCCCGGTCGGCGGCGGAAAGATGCAACTGCCCCGCAAAACGCTGGGTGCTGTCGTCATCTTCCACGCCTGCGACCATCGCGTGCGAACCGCGGGTCTTGTGCTTGGCTGCGGTGGTATTGCGGTCGTCGGCGCGCGGTGGATCCTTGCGTACCGGCGGCTTGGGCACATGGTGCCCGCTGGGCTTGGCCGGACGTGCGGTCGTCGCATCGTCGTCGGTGGACGCCGCCCCGGTGGCGGCAGCGACGGCTTCAGCATCGGCCTGGGTGCGTTCGGCTTCCGCCTGCACGCGCACGGATTCGTCTGCCTGGCGCTGGCGTTCGCGTTCATCGGCGCGCTTCTTGTCGCCTTCTGCAAGGCGCTGCTGCTCTTCCAGGTTGCGTTGCCTGGATTCCTCCAGCTTGCGCAACGCATCGGCGCGCTCATCGCTGGGCGGCGCTTCGACTTCATCAGGCTTGAGGTAGGTCCGCTTTTGCCGGACCTCGACGTTGACCGTGGTCTTGCTGCGACCTGCAGCAACCGTCACTTCCTGCACCTTGCGGCGATTGAGCGTGATCTTCTTCGGTGCGGCCGCGTCATCGGCGGGCTGTTCGGCCTTGCCATGGGTGCGACGCAGGAAGCCGAGCAGTTTCATCTTCTCGGTGCTGGTCACAGCCTGGTCGGGACCGCTGAAGCTCATGCCGGCCTCGGCCAGTTGCTCAAGCAGTTTCTCGACCGGCGTATTGACCAGTTCGGCAAGCTTTCGGATGGTGGTTTGCTGCGTCATTCGGATCCCGTGACCTTCTTAGGCGTCCCCCGCCTATTGCGAAGGGAACGCGGATTCTAGCCCTGTATTCTGCAGGGCGGAGTTCATTGTCGGCTCATTCGCCGCATTCCAGGCGTGCCCGGGTGGCGCTCATGCGCCACGCTCCAGGCGTGCAATCTCCTCGGCGCGAGCCGCCAGGATCAGTGTCCTGGCGCGATCAGCGTCGATGCCCTCGATGCCGAAATCGACGATTTCGTCGGCGCCCAGGTCGGAAAGATCCTCGCTGGTGCGCACGCCATGCGCAGCCAGCGCGTAGGCGGTTTCGTCATCCATGCCTTCCAGCGCCAGCAGATCGGCGGCGGGCTGGTTCTCGCCAACCTCCTCTTCTTCGGCCAACGCATCGTTGAGCAGGGCGTCGCGAGCGCGGGCACGCAGCTCTTCGACGATGTCCTCGTCGAAGCCCTCCACCGCCAGCAGCTCGCCGACCGGCACGTAGGCGATTTCCTCGACCGTATTGAAACCTTCCGAGACCAGGATGGCGGCGATTTCCTCGTCCACTTCCAGTTTGTCCACGAACAGTTGGCGGGCGATGGCCTGTTCGCCTTCGGACTTGGCCGCAACCTGGTCCTGGGTCATCACGTTGAGCTGCCAACCGGTCAGGCGGCTGGCCAGGCGCACGTTCTGGCCGCCCTTGCCGATCGCCTGGGCCAGGCGGTCTTCGGCGACGGCCAGGTCCATGGAATGTTTTTCTTCATCGACGATGATCGACTGAACTTCCGCCGGTGCCATCGCGTTGATGACGAAATTGGCGGCGCTGTCGTTCCACAACACGATGTCCACGCGCTCGCCATTGAGCTCGTTGGATACCGCCTGCACGCGCGAACCGCGCATGCCGATGCAGGCGCCGATGGGATCGGTACGGGTGTCATGCGCCAGCACGGCGATCTTGGCGCGGTCGCCCGGGTCGCGGGCACAGGCCTTGATCTCGACCAGGCCCTGGCCCACTTCAGGCACTTCCAGCTTGAACAGCTCGATCATGAATTCCGGGGCGGCGCGGCTGATGAACAGCTGCGGGCCACGCGGCTCGGTGCGCACGTCGAACAGATAACCGCGCACACGGTCGCCGGCGCGCAGTGTATCGCGCGGAATGCCCTTGTCCTTGGGAATGAAGGCCTCCGCATTCCCACCCAGGTCCACGTAGATATTGCCGCGCTCGGCGCGCTTGACGATACCGGTGACCAGTTCGCCGATGCGATCCTTCCACGCGTCCACGACCTGGGCGCGTTCGGCTTCACGTACGCGCTGCACGATGACCTGCTTGGCGGCCTGCGCGGCGATGCGTCCGAAATCGGGATTCTCGATCTGTTCTTCGACGTAGTCGCCCACTTCGGCGCCTTCGCTTTCGTCCAGCGCATCCATCAGACGGAGCTGGAAGTCGGGCGACTCCATGACCACGTCGTCGGCCACCACTTCCCAGCGACGGAAGGTTTCGTATTCGCCGGTCTTGTGGTCGATGGTCACCCGGGTCAGTACTTCCTGCTCGGGGTAGCGCTTTTTCGCAGCCGAAGCCAGCGCGGCCTCGATCGCATCGAAGATGACTTCGCGCGGCACGCCTTTCTCGTTGGCGACCGCGTCGACTACCAGCAACAATTCCTTACTCATCTTTCACTCCGCGCGCGGCCGCTTGGCGGCCGGTTGGTTGGGTTTTCTTTGGCCCGGTTGCTTGGGGCCCGCTTTATGGGAAGCCACTTTTTTGACTGGTTTCTTTTTCGCCGTCTTTTTCACTGGCGCCGTCTTCTTTGCATCCGGTTTTGCCGGGGTTGCCTTGGCCGCCGCGCCCTTCTTCGGCTGTGGCGCCAGACCCAGCGCCACCCAATCGGGCATCAGCCTGGCCTTGTCCACATTCTCGACAGCCACCGCGATCTCGGCGTTGTCGACCAGGAATACGATCGTACTGCCTTCGATACGCACGATGGGTCCCTGCAGGCGCCGACGGCCCTCCTGCGGAATCCTCAGCACGACCTTGGCCGATTCGCCCTGGTGGCGCACGAAATGGGCAAGGGTGAACAACGGACGATCGATGCCGGGCGACGAAACTTCCAGCGTGTAGTTGCCGGTGATCGGGTCCTCGACATCAAGCTGCGCGGAAACCTCGCGGCTGACCGCCTCGCAATCTTCGATGTTGACCATGCGCGTGGCCAGCTCGGCCTCGGGCACGTCGATGTACAGCCGCAGCGTGGCGCTACCCGGCGCCGGCAGGTATTCGGCGCCCAGAAGTTCCAGGCCCAAGGCCTGCACCGTGGGTGACAGCAGGTTGGCGATTTGTTTTCCCTTGTCGCTCACGTGGTGACGATCTGCCCGCTGGAGTGAAAAAACGATGGCCCGGAAACAGCAAAGGGCCCTGATGGGCCCCTTGTCCGATGCTGCTGGATTCCGGTGTGCTGGCGGGAACATTCGCCTTCACGAGCCCAGGCCTTGGTCAGCAAAAAAGCCTCTTTGGGAGGCCTTCCAGTCGAACCGAAAAGCTTGGTAGCGGGGGCAGGATTTGAACCTGCGACCTTCGGGTTATGAGCCCGACGAGCTGCCAGACTGCTCCACCCCGCATCAGAAGCGGAATTATGGTGACTCGGGTTATTTAATGCAAGCCCGAATCGCCTGCGGGTTCAGCCAGCGAAGGCCTGCTGGCACCACATCATGATCGGATTCCATGCCAGACCCAATACCAGCAGGGCCAGCGCATTGACTGTCAGCACCATTGGAGCCACGCGGTCCTTGCGCGGCGGCGGCAGTTCGCCGACGGGTTCATCGAAGTACATCACCTTGATCACGCGCAGGTAGTAGAACGCGCCGATCACCGCGCAGACCACGCCCAGGATAGCCAGCCAGGTCATCCCCGCATCCAGTACTGCGCCCAGCACCAGCAGCTTGGCCCAGAAGCCGAGGAATGGCGGCACGCCCGCCAACGAGAACATCGCGCACATCACCAATCCCGCCTGCCATGGATTGCGCGCGTTGAGGCCCTTGAAGTCATCGATCCTGTCTGCCTCGAAGCCCTGGCGCGACAGCACCACGATGGCGCCGAAGGCCGCGGTGGACATCAGCGCGTAGGTGATTGCATAGAAGAGTGCCGCGGCGTAGCCGCGCTCATCGCCACCGGCCAGGCCCATCAGCAGGAAGCCGATATGCGAGACGGTGGAATAGGCAAGCATGCGCTTGAGGTTGGTCTGGGCGATGGCGATCACGTTGCCGATGACCAGGGACACGGCCGCCAAACCACCCAGCAGCAGCTGCCATTGTTCCGACATCGGCCCCACCCCGGTTTCGAGCAGGCGGTAGGCCATGCCGAACGCTGCCAGCTTCGGGCCGGCACTGATGAACAGCGTGACCGGCGTCGGCGCGCCCTGGTAGACATCGGGCAGCCACATGTGGAACGGCGCCGCCCCCAGCTTGAAGGCGATGCCGGCGACCAGGAAGACCACGCCGGTCAGCAGCAGGGTCCTGTCGGCGACGTTGCTAGAAGCGGCATGGATGCCGGCCAGGTCGAGGGTGCCGGTAGCGCCGTACACCAGCGACATGCCATAGAGCAGCAAGCCGGAAGCCAGAGAACCCAGCACGATGTATTTCATGCCCGCCTCGGTCGAAAGCGCGTCGTCGCGGTTCAATGCGACCAGCGCATAGGAACACAGCGCCAGCAGTTCCAGGCCCAGGTAAATCATGACCAGGTTGCCGGCCGAAACCAGCATCATCATTCCCGCCGTGGCGAACAGGATCAGCACCGGTACTTCGCCCGGATACAGATTGCGTTCGCGCAGATAGGGCCAGGCATAAAGCAACGACAGCGCACTGGTCAGCAGGATCACCACCTTGCTGACATCGGCCATCACGTCCCGCACGAACATGCCGTGGAAGACTGTGCCTTGCCCACCGGCTCCACCAATGATCATGGCCATCACCACGCCCAGCAGCCCCAGCGCGAGCACCTGGGTGATGAAGCGACGATTGTTCTCCAGGAACACGTCGAGCATGAGTAGCGCGAAGGTACCTCCGATCAGTACCAGCTCCGGCAGCAGCGGCATCAGGTCGGCGGTGGCGGTGAACGTCGGCGTGGTCATCATTCGTCCTTACAGCTTGCTGTTGGCGAGCTGCATCGCCAGTTGCGCGATCGCGGGTTCCATCAGGTCGGTCAGCGGCTTGGGCCAGAGCCCGATGGCCAGCACGCCGATCGCAAACACGCCCAACACCAGCATCTCGCGACCATTCACGTCCTTCATCCCGGCCACGTGCGCGTTCGCCACTTCGCCATACAACACCCGCTTGACCAGCCACAGGTTATAGGCGGCGCCACTGATCAGGGTGGTGGCCACGATCAGTGCCATGTACGGGTTTCGCTGGAACGCAGCCAGGATGACCATGAATTCGCCAACGAAGCCGCTGGTACCCGGCAAGCCGGAGTTGGCCATGGCGAAGAACACGAACAGCACCGCGAACCATGGCATCACGTTGGCCACCCCGCCGTAGTCGCGGATCATGCGGGTGTGCAGCCGGTCGTATAGGACGCCGACGCAGGAAAACATCGCGCCTGATATCAATCCATGCGAAATCATCTGCACCATCGCGCCCTGCAGGCCCAGACGTGCGCCATCCAGGTTGCCGTCGCCCATCATCCCGAACGCGATGAAAATGCCCAGGGTCACGAAACCCATGTGCGCGACCGACGAATAGGCGATCAACTTCTTCATGTCCTCCTGGACCAAGGCGACCAGGGCTACATAGACCACGGCGATCAACGACAGCACGATCACCAGCAAGGCCCATTCGCGACCCGCATCCGGCAGCATCGGCAGCGTGAAGCGCAGGAAGCCGTAGCCACCGATCTTCAGCATGATTGCCGCCAGGATCACCGAGCCCGCAGTGGGCGCCTCGACGTGCGCATCCGGCAGCCAGGTGTGCACCGGGAACATCGGCACCTTGACCGCGAACGCGATCAGGAAGGAAAAGAACAACCAGGTCTGTTCCTTCGCGTTCAACGGCAACTGGTACAGGTCGGCGAACTGGAAGCTGCCGCCCTTCAGGTACAGGTAGATCAACCCGACCAGCATCAGCACCGAACCGAGGAAGGTGTACAGGAAGAACTTGAGCGAGGCGTAGATCCGGCGCGGCCCGCCCCAGACGCCGATGATCAGGAACATCGGGATCAGCATGGCCTCGAAGAACACGTAGAACAGCATCGCGTCGGTGGCGCAGAACACGCCGATCATCATCCCTTCCAGGAACAGGAACGCGGCCACGTACTGGCTGACGCGTTTCTCGATCACCGACCACGCCCCGATCAGGGCCAGCGCCGTGGTCAGCGTCGTCAGCACGATCAGGGCGATGGAAATACCGTCAGCGCCCAGGTTGTAGCCGATCTTGTAGGCGGGAATCCACGCGTGCGCTTCGACGAACTGCATGTTCGGGTCGGCGTGGTTGATGCCGGTCAGCAAGCCGATGCTGGCGACGAAGGTCAGCAGCGCGACGCCCAGCGCGGTCCAGCGCGCAGCGCCAGGCCGGGCATTGCCCAGGGCAAGCACCAGCGCGCCGCCCAGCATGGGCAACCAGATCAACACACTCAATAAAGGCCAGTTCGACACGTGTTCTTAGTCCGTCAGTTCAACGCCGTGGCGTTCATTGCCAAAAACGCATGAGCACGGCCAGGAGTGCAATCAGGCCGATGATCATCGCGAAGGCGTAGTGGTAGAGGAAACCCGATTGGGTGCGTCGCAACAGGTTGGCGGCCAGGTCGACCAGCCGGGCGCTGCCGTTGACCGCGACCCCATCGATCACATTGCTGTCGATCTTCCGCGACAGGTCTCCCAGGGCCAGGCCACCGCCGGCCAGGCCACCGATCCAGATCGTGTCCATCCAGTATTTCTTGTCGAGGATATTGACCAGGAACGCACCGACGCGGCTGTTGCGCATGCGCGCCGGCCATTCCGGCGACAGCACGATGTAGAGCAACGTGGCCAGGGCGAAGCCGGCGAAGGCCAGCCAGAACACCGGCGTGGTGAACGCGTGCCCGACCGAGGCGATAGGGGCCGCCATTCCCTGCGTCGCAGCCTCATGGAAATGATGGCCAAGCTTGGCCACGACGTCACGCCCGGGATTGATGAAGTCGATCGCCCCCATGAAGAACGGCAGCTGTTGGTGCGTTCCCGTCCAGTCTGTCCCGAAAAGCATCGGCCCGATGGTGAAGAAACCTATGGCAATGGAGGGGATCGCCAGCAAAATCAACGGCACCGTGACCACCCAGGGCGACTCGTGCGGCTCATGCACGCCGTGGTGGCCATGATCTTCGTGTGCGTGCTCGTCGTGCACGTGGTCGTCGTGTACATGAGCGGCGACGGCATGACCATGATCATCGGCAGGCACGTCACGAAAGCGCTCCTTGCCATGGAAGGTCAGGTAAAGCAGGCGGAAGCTGTAGAAGCTGGTAACGAACACACCGAGCAATACGGCCCAATAACCGTAAGTCGCGATCCACTGACTGGCGCCATGCAGGCCCTCCGGCGCCATCGCACCCATCTCCGCGATCTTCTTTGCCGCTTCCGCAGTCTGTTCCTGGTGCAGTTCGGCCGCCTCGATGATGGTGTCTTTCGAATAGAAGCCGGAGAAGAACGGCGTCCCGACCAGCGCCAGCGTGCCGATCAGGCTGGTGATCCAGGTGATGGGCATGTACTTGCGCAGCCCGCCCATCTTGCGCATGTCCTGCTCGTGATGCATGCCGATGATTACCGAACCTGCGGCGAGGAACAGCAACGCCTTGAAGAAGGCGTGGGTCATCAGGTGGAACACCGCTGCCGAGTACGCCGAGACACCCAGGGCCACCGTCATGTAACCCAACTGCGACAGGGTCGAATAGGCGATCACGCGCTTGATGTCGTTCTGCACGATACCGATCAGGCCGGTGAACAACGCCGTGGTCGCGCCGATGAACAGGACGAAATCCAGCGCCGTCTGCGACAACTCGAACAGCGGCGACATGCGCGCCACCATGAAGATACCCGCGGTAACCATGGTTGCGGCATGGATCAGCGCCGAGATCGGAGTCGGGCCTTCCATCGAGTCCGGCAGCCACACATGCAGCGGCACCTGCGCCGACTTGCCCATCGCGCCGATGAACAGGCAGATGCAGATGATCGTGGCAATCGACCACACCGCTGGCTGCTCCATGACCTGCCAGGTTCCGATCGAACCCGACCACACCTGGACCATCTTGCCTGCCAGTAGCGGCGCATTCGCGAATACATCGGCATAGTCCAGGGTGCCGAACATGCTCAGTACCGCGGCGATGCCAAGCAGGAAACCGAAGTCGCCGACACGATTGACCAGGAATGCCTTGAGGTTGGCAAAAACCGCGCTGGGACGCTTGAACCAGAACCCGATCAACAGGTACGAAACCAGGCCAACCGCTTCCCAGCCGAAGAACAGCTGCATGAAGTTGTTGCTCATCACCAGCATCAGCATGGCGAAGGTAAACAGCGAGATGTAGCTGAAGAAGCGTTGGTAGCCCGGATCCTCGGCCATGTAGCCGACGGTGTAGATGTGCACCAGCAGCGAGACCAGGGTCACCACCACCATCATCATCGCGGTCAGCTTGTCGATCATGAAACCGACATGTGCCTGGATATTGCCTACTTCAAAGACGGTGTACAGGTTCTGGTTGAACGGCGAGGCGCCCTGCCCTACCAATTGGTACATCACCCAGCACGATAGCGCGCAGCTGGTGGCTACGCCCAGGATCGTGACCCAGTGCGCGCCGGCCCTGCCCACCTGGCGCCCGAACAACCCGGCCACGACGCTGCCCAGCAACGGTGCCAGGACCACGGCCAAAAGTAGATTCTTGGAAAGTTCCAGACCTGTCATCGGTGCATCAGCCTTTCAAACTATCGACTTCGGCCACGTTGATCGTGTGCCGGGCGCGGAACAGGGCAACCAGGATGGCCAGGCCAATAGCGGCCTCCGCGGCGGCCACGGTCAAGATGAAGAACACGAAGATCTGCCCGTCGGGATCACCGAACTGGCGCGAGAACGCGACGAAGTTGACGTTCACCGCCAGCAGCATCAGCTCGATCGACATCAGCAGCACGATCACGTTCTTGCGGTTGAGGAAGATGCCGGCGACGCTGATGCAGAACAGCACGGCGCCCAATGCAAGCAAGTGGCCCAAGGCGATCATGGCTTGGACTCCCGAGGCTCGGCACCAGGCATGCCTGCCGCAGCCGGCAAGATCAGGGTCTCGCGAACCGGATTCTCGACCGCCACGTCGATCATGCGCAGGCGATCCGAGGCCTTGACCCGCGTCTGCTCGGCCGGCTTCTGGGTCTTGGTACCGGTGCGCTTGCGCAAGGTCAGCATGACCGCAGCGATCACCGCCACGGTCAGGATCACGGCCGCGAACTCGAACGGCAGCAGGAACTTGGTGAACAACGTGTGCGCCAGCCACTTGGTATTCGAGGCATCAGCCGCTTCCGATGCGGCATTGGCCGCATAGGGGGTGGCCAGCTTGGCCTTGAAGCCGATCAGGGCAAGGATTTCCACCAGCATCACCACCGCCACCAGCAAGCCGACCGGCAGGTAGCGCACCCAGCCTTCGCGGATCTTGACGGTGTCGATGTCCAGCATCATCACCACGAACAGGAACAGGACCATCACCGCCCCCACGTAGACCAGGATCAGGGCCACGCCCAGGAACTCGGCGCCGACCAGCAGCCAGACGCAGGCGATGGAGAAGAAGGTCAGGATCAGACACAGCACTGCATGCACCGTGTTGCGCACGCTGATCACCGCACCGGCGGCGGCGACCGCGACGGCGGCGAACACGTAGAAGGAGACGAGCAACAGATCCATCATGACCTCAGCGGAAAGCGGCGTCGGCAGCGCGGCGCTCGGCGATCTCGGCTTCCAGCCGGTCCCCGATCGCCAACAGCTGCGGCTTGGTGACGATATTCTCGCCACGGTTCTCGAAGTGGTATTCCAGGATGTGGGTTTCGACGATGGAATCCACCGGGCAACTTTCCTCGCAGAATCCGCAATAGATGCACTTGAACAGGTCGATGTCGTAACGCGTGGTGCGGCGGGTGCCATCCTCGCGTTTTTCCGAATCGATGGTTATGGCCAGCGCTGGGCAAACCGCCTCGCACAACTTGCAGGCGATGCAGCGTTCCTCGCCGTTGGGATAGCGGCGCAAGGCATGCAGGCCACGGAAACGCGGCGACTGCGGGAACTTCTCCATCGGGTACATCACCGTGTACTTCGGCTTGAACGCGTACTTGAGCGTCAGCCACATGCCCTGCAGCAGTTCGATCAGCATCAGGCTCTTGAGGTAATGGAAAACCTTGTTCATCACTCAGACACCCTTCTCGAACACGCCAAAGAACACCATCAACGCGGTGACCGCGATCCAGGCGATGGTCAACGGGATGAACACCTTCCAGCCCAGGCGCATGATCTGGTCGTAGCGGTAGCGCGGGAAGGTGGCACGGAACCAGATGAAGGCACTGGCGAAGAAACCCACCTTCAACAGCAACCACGGCCAGCCGCCCTGCCAGATCCAGTTGACCCACGGCGACACGTCGGCCACCACCCAGCCTTGCAGCGGGCTGAGCCAGCCGCCCATGAAGAACAGCGACACCAGGAAGCTGACCAGGATCATGTTGGCGTATTCGGCCAGGAAGAACAGCGAGAATGCCGCGCCCGAATATTCCACCATGTGGCCGGCGACGATCTCCGATTCGCCCTCGGTCACGTCGAATGGCGAACGGTTGGTCTCGGCCACGCCCGACACCCAGTAAACAATGAAGAGCGGGAACAGCGGCAGCCAGAACCATTCGAACGGCCCGGCGTTGCCCGCCTGGGCCATGACGATGTCGGTCAGGTTGAGGCTGCCGGAGGCGATCAGTACCCCGACCAGGGCGAAGCCCATCGCGATCTCGTAGCTAAGCACCTGCGCGGCCGAACGCATCGCACCCAGGAAAGCGTATTTCGAGTTCGATGCCCAGCCCGCGATGATGATTCCGTACACACCCAGCGAGGTCATAGCCAGCAGGTACAGCAAGCCGGCATTGGCATTGGACAGCACCAGTTTGGCATCGAACGGCACCACCGCCCATGCCGCGAACGCCGGCGCAAGCGCGATCAGCGGGCCAAGGATATACATGGTCTTCTGTGCCTTGGCAGGCATCAGGACTTCCTTGAACAGCAGCTTGAACACATCGGCGAAGGCCTGGAAAATGCCCATGCCCACATACATCGGCCCGTGGCGGACGTGCATCCAGCCGATCAGCTTTCGTTCCCAGACCACGTAGAACGCAACCGAGACGATTACCGGCACCGCGATGGCCAGGATCTTCAGCACGATCCACAACACCACGCCGATATTGCCCAGCCCGAGCAACCACTCGCGCAACGGGTCGATGGCATTCAGCAGCAGCTCGTTCATGCGCCCACCACCGTCACGTTGCCGGCGCCCAGCGGCGCGGTGGCGCCGTGACCGCTTTCGATCCAGGCGGCACCACCGGCTACACGCGCGTCGATGAAGACCGGCAGCGTAGCCGTACCGTCGGCAGCCGACACTTTTGCGATCGCACCTTCGACCAGGCCCATCGCTTCGGCATCCGCCGGATTCAGGGTGATGCGCGGCGACAGGTTGAGCGGATGTTCCTGCAACGCCTGGGCGCGGCGAACGAAGCCATCGGTACGATAGATCGCGGCGCTCGCGGCGATTTCCAGCCCGCCGGAAGCCGCGGCAGGGGCAGCCGATTTCGCAATGGACGACGGCGGCGACACGGCACCGGAGGCGCGGGCACCCGCCAGGTCAATGAATTCAAAAGCGGGCAATTGCAATTCGCCACCAAGCGCACGAAGCACCTTCCAGCCCTCACGCGCTTCGCCCGGCAACTTGCCGCCGGCCTGCGTGCGCTGGTCGGTGCCGTCCAGATTGGTCAGCGTGGCGTCGATCTCGGGCAACGCACCGATCGGCAGGATCACGTCAGCCACATTACGCGTCGACTTGCAGGCGAAGTGGCTGAAGGCCACGACCTTGGCCGCCTTCAATGCCTTTTGCGCGGCGGCGCCATCGGCAAAATCCAGACCCGGCTCGATCCCGTAGATCACATAGGCAGCACGCGGCTCGGCAAACATGCCTACCACGTCGCGTTTGCCCGGCAGCACCCCGTTGCGTGCCAATCCAAGCGCATTGGCACCCTGCGGGATGCGGCACAGCGCAGCGCCGGTTGCAGCAGCGAACGCCTGGGCGGCAGCGCGGAGCGAAGCAGCCTGTGGGTGGTTCTCGGCCAACGCGCCCATGATCAGCACCGGGCGGCTGGCGCCCTTCACTGCATCGACCAGCGCGGCATCGTTCAAGGCGCCAGCGAGTTGCGACGGCGCCACGATCTGCTTGCCAGCCAGCGCAAAGGCAAAATCGAAATCGACCGGATTGACCGCGTACACCTTGGCGTTGCGATGGGTATTGGCCTTGCGGATGCGCTGGTGCAGCAGCGGCAGCTCGTGGCGGATATTGGTGCCAAACAGGACGATGGCGTCGGCCTGCTCGATCTCGGCCAGCGGCATCGCAAACGGCTCGGCTACGGCGCCATCGGAGAAGTCGCGATTGAAGATGCGGTGGTCCAGGTTGCCGCTACCCAGGCCGTCGGCCAGGCGCCCAAGCAGGCTGCCCTCGTCGTTGGGTGTCGCCGGATGCGCAAGCACGCCAAGATCATCACCCTTGTGGGCGCGCAGGATTTCGGCGGCCGCCGCCAGGCCTTCGGCCCACGACACCTCGCGCCACTCGCCATCGATCTTCTGCAGCGGCTTGACCGCGCGGTCGTCGGCGTAAAGACCCTGGTGGGAATAGCGATCACGGTCCGACAGCCAGCACTCGTTGACCGCTTCGTTGTCGCGCGGCACCGTGCGCAGTACTTCACCGCGACGCATGTGGGTGAACAGGTTGGAACCCATCGCATCGTGATAGCCGATCGATTCACGCGCGACCAGCTCCCACGGACGCGCGCGGAACTGGAAGACCTTGTTGGTCAACGCGCCGACCGGGCATACATCGACGACGTTGCCCGACAGTTCGGTGGTCAATGGCTTGCCGTCGTAGGTGCCAATCTGCAAGTCCTCGCCGCGATACATGCCGCCCAGCTCATAGGTGCCGGCGATATCCGCGGTGAAGCGCACGCAGCGCGTGCAATGGATGCAGCGGGTCATCTCGGTGGCCACCAGCGGACCGATGTCCTCGTCCGGGACCACGCGCTTGCGTTCCTGGAAGCGACTGACCGAACGGCCGTAGCCCAACGACAGGTCCTGCAATTCGCACTCACCCCCCTGGTCGCAGATCGGGCAGTCCAGCGGATGATTGATCAGCAGGAATTCCATCACGTTGCGCTGCGACTTCAAGGCCTTGTCGCTGCGCGTGCTGATCTTCATGCCATCCATCACCGGCGTCGCACAGGCCGGCGCGGGCTTGGGCATCTTTTCCACTTCGACCAGGCACATGCGGCAATTGGCGGCGATGGCCAGCTTGTCGTGGTAGCAGAAGCGCGGGATCGGAATGCCGGCCTTGTCTGCGGCCTGGATGATCATCGAGCCCTTGGGCGCAGCCAGCTCGACGCCGTCGATGAACACGGTGACGTGGTCGGGCGCGAGGCCTGGATTGACCGGTTGGGCGCTCATGCCGCGCGCTCCTGGGCAACGCCGTCGGGCTTTTCATCGACGATCGAACGACCGTTGAGGATGAAATACTCAAACTCGTTCCAGTAGTGGCGCAGGAAACCCTGCACCGGCCACGCCGCTGCTTCGCCGAATGCGCAGATGGTGTGGCCTTCGATCTGGCCGGCGGAGGCCTTCAACGTATTGAGGTCTTCAAGGGTGGCCTTGCCTTCAACCACGCGGGTGATCATGCGGTACATCCAGCCGGTGCCTTCGCGGCACGGTGTGCATTGGCCGCAACTTTCCTTGAAGTAGAAACGGGCGATGCGCTGGCAGGCGCGGACCATGCAGGTGGTTTCGTCCATGACGATGACCGCGCCCGAGCCCAGGCCGGAACCGGCCTTCTGGATGGCGTCGTAGTCCATGGTCAGGGCCATCATGGTTTCGCCCGGCAATACCGGCATCGAGGAACCGCCCGGAATCACTGCTTTCAACGTGTGCCCGTTGCGGATGCCACCGGCCATCTCGAGCAATTCGGAAAATGGCGTGCCCAGGCGGACTTCGTAGTTACCCGGGCGCGCGACATGGCCGGACACCGAGAAAATCTTCGGCCCGCCATTGTTCGGCTTGCCCAGATTGAGGAACCATTCGGCGCCATTGCGGATGATCGCCGGCACCGAGGCGTAGGTCTCGGTGTTGTTGATGGTGGTCGGCTTGCCGTACAGACCGAAGTTGGCCGGGAACGGCGGCTTGAAACGCGGCTGGCCCTTCTTGCCTTCCAGCGATTCCATCAACGCGGTTTCTTCGCCGCAGATGTAGGCGCCCGCGCCAAGCGCGTTGTGGATGTCGATGTCGATGCCCGAACCAAGCACGTTCTTGCCCAGCCAGCCATGCTTGTATGCCTCTGCGGTGGCTTCCTCCAGATGCTCGAACGGCTCGTGGTGGAATTCGCCACGCAGGTAGTTGTAAGCGGTGCTGGAGCCGGTCGCGTAGCAGGCGATGGCCATGCCTTCGAGTACCGAATGCGGGTTGTAGCGCAGGATGTCGCGGTCCTTGCAGGTGCCGGGCTCGGACTCGTCCGAATTGCACAGGATGTACTTCTGCATGTCGCCCTTGGGCATGAAGCTCCACTTCAGGCCTGTCGGGAACCCCGCACCGCCACGGCCGCGCAGGCCCGACTGCTTGACCATCTCGACCACGTCGGCGGGCGCGATCTTCTCTTCGATGATCTTGCGCAGGGCGCTGTAACCGCCGGTCTTCAAATAGTTTTCATACGACCACGGCTTGTCGAAGTGCAGCGTGGTGTAGACCACCTGATGCTCTTTCGGGGCCGGGCCAACCGGCCCCAGGGTCGTTGATGAGTTCGAGTCGTGTGCCATTGCCTATTCCAGCCCGTCCAGCAGTTCGTCCACCTTCGCGGGCGTCAGCTTCTCGTGGTAATGGCCATTGATGACCATCATCGGTGCGCCGCAGCAGGCTGCCAGGCACTCCTCTTCGCGCTTCATGAAGATGCGGCCGTCGGCGGTGGATTCGCCCAGCTTGCAGCCGAGCTTCTTCTCCGCATGCGCGACCAGCTCCTCGGCGCCGTTGAGCCAGCAACTGATGTTGGTGCAGAAGGCGACATTGTTGCGGCCGACCTTCTCGATTTCGAACATGGAATAGAAACTGGCGACCTCGTAAGCCCAGATCGGCGGCAAGTCGAGGTATTTGGCGACCGCCGCGATCAGTTCGTCACTGAGCCAGCCGTCGTTCTGTTCCTGTGCCGCATGCAGACCCTGCAACACGGCCGAACGCTTGCGATCCACCGGGAACTTGGTCAACCAGTGATCGATGTGCGCGCGGGTCTTGTCGCTCAACGCCAGCAGCGGGTCGACATTGCGTGCCGCTTCGAAATTACCTGTCGCCTTCATGCAATAAATTCCATGCAAAACCCGTTCCACAGCAGATGGGTCAGTCGAACCTTCACCGGTCCACCTCACCAAAAACGAGATCGTAGGTACCGATCATGGCCACGACGTCGGACAGCATGTGTCCGCTGACGACATGATCCATCGATGAAAGATGGGCGAAACCGGGCGCGCGCAGATGCACACGGAACGGCTTGTTGGCGCCATCGGAAACCAGGTAGCACCCGAACTCGCCTTTGGGCGCTTCGACTGCGGCATAGGTTTCGCCTGCAGGCACGCAATAGCCTTCACTGAACAGCTTGAAGTGATGGATCAGCGCTTCCATGTCGTCCTTCATCTCTTCGCGGGACGGTG
>JBDTPP010000045.1:0-21436 GCA_039932615.1 Pseudoxanthomonas sp. | reverse complement strand
AAGCCTGAAGCCTGAAGCCTGAAGCCTGAAGCCTGAAGCCTGAAGCCTGAAGCCTCCTTCTACCCGGCGACAGGGGACTCCCGTTCGCGGCTTACGCCGCTCCACAAGACCAATCGAAGCCGTGCTGCATGTGCGGTGGCGTAGGTGGGTGGGTCGACTTCGCGGCTTGCGCCGCTCCTACACAAGCAGCGCTCCCACAGGGTCAGCGTTCCAGCAGCGGCAATTTGTCCGGTTTACCTTCCCATTCCTTGGCGTCGGCCGGGGCATCCTTGCGCACGGTAATGACCGGCCAGACCTTGGATAGTTCGGCATTCAGGGCCAGGTAGCCTTCCTGGCCGGCGGGAACGTCGTCCTCGGGATAGATCGCGCCAATCGGGCATTCCGGCTCGCACAGGGTGCAGTCGATGCACTCGTCCGGATCGATCACCAGGAAGTTGGGACCTTCGTGGAAGCAGTCGACCGGGCACACCTCGACGCAGTCGGTGTACTTGCACTTGATGCAGTTCTCGGTGACGACGAAGGGCATGGTCCGGTTCCGGTGATTGGGCAGCGACAGTCTAAATCACCACGCCACCCGCCGTCGTAGGAGCGGGTCTTGCCCGCGATGCCCTTCGCCGGGATCGTGGATGCGGATCGAAAGGCATCGCGCCCAAGGGGCGCCCCGGGGGATTCGATCGGAAAACAACAAGGCCCGGCTTTCGAGGGCCGGGCCTTGCTGGAAATGCACCTTGCGGGGGCCGAAAGCCCGCGCAGGACGCGGCATTTGGTGCTCCCTAGGGAATTCGAATCCCTATTTTAGCCTTGAGAGGGCCACGTCCTAACCGTTAGACGAAGGGAGCTTTTGGTAAGCGACGCCGTGACGGACTAGTATATTCGCCAGCCAGCGCCTGCGGCAAATGCCGGACCGGCCATTGCGGCACCCGCACCACGTCGCTGCCACCGCTACCTCACCTACGACACGGACCGCCATCATTACGTCGCAAGCCAACATTCCAGCCGTCTCCCTGCGCGTCATCCCGCGCGACCAGCACACCATTTCACGCAGGGACATCAGTCCCAATGCGTTGCGCGTCCTGTACCGGTTGCGTGATGCCGGCTTTGCCGGCTATCTCGTCGGCGGCGCGGTGCGCGACCTGCTGGTCGGCGGCCATCCGAAGGATTTCGACGTCGCCACCGACGCCACCCCGGACCAGGTCAAGGCGCTGTTCCGCAACAGCCGGCTGATCGGCCGCCGCTTCCGCCTGGCCCATGTGGTGTTTGGGCGCGAGATCATCGAGGTAGCCACCTTCCGCGCCAATGTCGACGATGGCAGTGGCGACCGTGAGCAGCACGAAGGTGGGCGCCTGGTCCGCGACAACGTCTACGGCACCATCGAGGACGACGCGGTGCGCCGCGACTTCACCGCCAACGCACTGTATTACGCAGTCGAGGACTTCTCGGTGCGCGACTACGTCGGCGGCTTCGAGGATGTGATGGCGCGCCGGATGAGGCTGATCGGCGACCCCGAGCAGCGTTACCGCGAGGATCCGGTGCGGATGCTGCGCGCGGTGCGTCTGGCCGGCAAGCTGGGTTTCGAGATCGATCCGGCTTCCGCAGAACCCATCCCGCAACTGGCGTCATTGCTGTCCGAAGCCGCGCCGGCGCGTTTGTTCGAAGAACTGCTGAAGCTGTTCCTGTCCGGCAATGCGGTGGCCAGCTTCGAAGGCCTGGAGCGCTACGGCCTGCTGCCGGCGATCCTGCCGGAAACCGCCGCCGCTCTGGCTTCCAATCGCAGCGGCGCATTGCGCAACATGCTGCTGGAAGGACTGCGTGGCACCGACGCGCGGGTCGCCAACGACGAGCCGGTGTCGCCGGCGTTCCTGTTTGCGCTGCTGCTGTGGCCGGCGTATTGCCGTGCGCTGATCGGCCTGCAGGCACAGGGTGTCAATGCCGACGAGGCGCAACGTCGCGCTGCCGACCGGGTGACCCTGCACCAGCTGACCACAGTCGCTCTGCCGCGGCGCTTTTCCCTGCCGATGCAGGAGATATGGCTGCTGCAGTCGCGGTTCGCGTCGCGCCAGCGCAAGCGGGTCATGCGCCTGTTGGCCCATCCGCGATTCCGCGCCGCCTATGATTTCCTGCTGCTGCGGCTTACTGCTTCCAGCGAGCATGCCGAGGACGTGGCGTTCTGGCGCGCCGCACAGACCCAGTCCAGCGAGGAACTCTCCGCGGCCCTTGGCGTGGCGCCTCGGCGCGTGCCCGATACGGCCGCTGGAGCAGGCGGGGCATCGGATCCTGGCGAAGAACAGCTCGACGAAGAGCAGCTCGACGAAGAGCAGAGCGGGGATGATCAGGAAGGGGGAGGGCTTGCTGGGGAAGGGCCTGCCGCCGCCCCCAAGCGCCGCCGTCGCCGCCGTCGCCCCGGCAGCGCCGCGCCTGCCGCGGAATGACTGTTCCCGTTGTCGCCTTCGTCGGCCTGGGCGGCAACCTGGGCGAGGTCGCCGTGACCCTGCGCGCGGCCACGGAGGCGTTGGCGCATCTGCCCGGGACCCGCCTGCTGGGTGCCTCGCGGCTGTACCGGACCCCGGCCTGGGGACTGGAACAGCAACCGGACTTCATCAATGGCGTGATCGCACTGGAAACCAGCCTCGGCCCGCGTGAACTGCTGGACGCGCTGCTCGGTGTCGAGCGCGATTTCGGTCGCGAGCGCGACGCGGCGTTGCGCTGGGGTCCGCGCATCCTGGACCTGGACCTGTTGCTGCATGGCGACGCGGTGATCGAACAGGACGGCTTGCGCCTGCCGCATCCACACCTGCATGAGCGCGCATTCGCGCTGGTGCCCCTGCTGGAGATCGCAGCGGATATCCTGATTCCCGGGCAAGGCTCCGCGCAGGACGCGCTGTCCCGCCTGGAAAGCTCGGCCATCGAGGCAATGGAAGGATAATCAGCCCATGAGCACGAGCCCATGAAAATCAGCCTTGTGAGAACCAACCCATGAGCACGCAAGCCGAAATCAGCAAGTGGACCCTGCCGCAACTGGCCCAGGCCAAGCGCAAGGGTCGCAAGCTGGTGATGCTGACCGCCTACGACTACAGCTTCGCCCGCGTGGTCGACGCCAACGGCGTGGACCTGGTGCTGATCGGCGACTCGCTGGGCATGGTCGTGCAGGGGCGCGAGTCGACCCTGCCGGTCACGGTCGAACACATTGCGTATCACACCGCCGCGGTCGCCCGTGGGCTGGATCGGGCCATGTTGATCGCCGACCTGCCGTTCCAGTCCGACGCGACCCCGGAGCGCGCCTTGCAGGCGTCGATCACCCTGCTCCAGGCTGGCGCGGAAATGGTCAAGCTGGAAGGCGCGGGCCACAAGCTGGAAGTGATCAGGTTTCTAGCCGAACGCGAGATCCCGGTCTGCGCGCACCTGGGCCTGACCCCGCAATCGGTGCTCAAACTCGGCGGCTACAAGGTGCAGGGCCGCGATGAAGCCGCCGCCGCCACGCTGCGTGCTGATGCGCAGGCAGTGGCCGACGCCGGCGCCTCGATGCTGGTGCTGGAATGCGTGCCGTCGTCGCTGGCCGCCGCTATCACCGCGGCGATTGCCATCCCCACCATCGGCATCGGTGCCGGTCCCGGCTGCGATGGGCAGGTGCTGGTGTTGCACGATTTCCTCGGCATCGACACCGGCCATCGCAAGCCGAAGTTCGTCAAGGATTTCCTCGCCCAGGGCGGTTCCATTGCCGGCGCCATCGCCGCCTACGCGGCGGCGGTGCGCGATGGTTCCTTCCCCGATGCAGAACACTCCTACTGAAGCCACCGCTCGGCACAGGAAAGCGCAATGATCGAAACCATCACCGGGCTGGACGCGATGCGCGCACGGGTCAATGGCTGGAAGCGCGAAGGCCTGCGGGTGGGTTTCGTGCCGACCATGGGCAACCTGCACGCCGGCCATTACTCCTTGGTGATGCTGGCCCGGCAATACGCCGACCGGGTGGTGTCCAGCGTGTTCGTCAATCCGACCCAGTTCGGGCCCAACGAGGACTTCACCCGCTACCCGCGCACGCCGGAAGCGGACACCACCGGGCTGGAAGGCGCCGGTTGCGACGTGCTGTGGTTGCCGACGGTGGAATCGATGTATCCGTTCGGCATCGACCTGGCCGCCAGCGTCAACGTGCCGGGGGTCAGTGGCGTGCTTGAGGGCGCGCACCGCCCAGGCCATTTCGATGGCGTGTGCACCGTGGTCACGCGCCTGTTCAACCAGGTGCAGCCCGACGTCGCCGCATTCGGCAAGAAGGATTTCCAGCAGCTGGCGGTGATCAGGCAGATGGTCACCGACCTGGCGTTCCCGATCGAGATCCTCGGCGGCAGCATCGTGCGCGAGAGCGACGGTCTGGCGATGAGTTCGCGCAACCAGTATTTGGGTGCCGACGAGCGCCCCACGGCGTCGGAAATACGGCGCACGTTGCTGGCGATGCGCGACGGCATGGTCGCCGGCCACTCGCGCGACGTGGTCGAATCTGACGCTTCGCGTCGCCTGACCGCGGCCGGTTTCGTGGTCGATTACACCGCAGTCCGGCGCCCCGACCTGGGCGAGCCGGAACAAGGCGAGACCGGCGCCAAAGTTGCCCTCATCGCAGCCAGATTGGGCAAGACCCGCCTGATCGACAACGTGGAGTGGTAACCATCCCGTAGGGGCGCCCCAGGGGCGCGAGCTTTTCGGTCAGGTCGCGATGGGCGCAACAGCTCGCGCCCCTGGGGCGCTCCTACGGAGTCATGCGATCCAAAGCATGCGATCCAAAGCATGCGATCGAAACCATGCGATCGAAACCATGCGATTTGATCGGCTGCTAGACTTCGGCCCCCGCCCACGTCCATCGCCCGCCATGCAACTGAGCCTGCTGAAAACCAAGATCCACCGCGCCACCGTCACCCATTCCGAACTCAACTACGAAGGCTCCGTCGCCATCGATGGGCTGTTGCTGGATGCCAGCGGCATCCGCGAGTTCGAGCAGGTGCACATCTGGGATATCACCAACGGCAGTCGCTTCAGCACCTACGCCATTCGTGCCGACGAAGGCAGTGGCGTGATCTCGCTCAACGGCGGCGCGGCACGGCATGTGCAGGTCGGCGACCTGGTCATCATCGCGGCGTTTGCCGGCATGAGCGAAGTCGAAGCCGCCGTCTTCCAGCCGAAGCTGGTCTACGTGGACGCCAACAACGCCATCACCCACACCAACCATTCCATCCCCAAACAGGCTGCGTGAGCGCTGCTCCTGGGTTCGATGGGTTGATGGCCCACCACCATCCGCATCGTGTCAATTTCCCGGCAGTGTCGCGGTAGATCCGCAGCTGCTCGGCACTGTCCTGGCTTCCAAGGCCGGGACTCCCCGGATTTCGCCTGTTCCAGACGAGAGGCTTCCAGGCAACTCCGTACCCTTGGCGGTGTCGTGTTGCTGCAGCGCCCACTCCACATGTTCGCGCACCAGCGACGATGGATGATCGCGCCGTGACGCCAGTGCAAGCAGTACTTCCTGCGTGGTCGGTGCGTTGCCCAGGGCCACGGCGATATTCCGCAACCATCGCTCGTGCCCGCTGCGACGGATCGCCGAGCCTTCGCTGCGGCTGAGGAATTCGTCTTCCGACCAGCCGAACAATTGCGGCAGCGTGGCGACATCAAGATCATTGCGGGCGCGGAAGTCCGGTTCGTCGGTGCGCTTGGCGAACTTGTTCCATGGGCACACCAACTGGCAGTCGTCGCAACCGAAGATACGGTTGCCGATGGCGGGGCGCAGTTCTTCGGGGATCGGTCCTTCGTGTTCGATGGTCAGATAGGAAATGCAGCGCCGCGCATCCAGCCGATACGGCGCGGTGATGGCCTGGGTCGGGCAAATATCGATGCACTTCATGCAGGTGCCGCAATGCGCGCTGGCGGGCTCGTCGATGGGCAGGGGCAGGTCGAGGTAGATCTCGCCCAGGAAAAACCATGAGCCGCCGTCCTTGTCGATCAGGCAGGTGTGCTTGCCGATCCAGCCCAGCCCCGCATTGCGCGCCAGTGCGCGTTCCAGCACCGGGGCGGAATCGACGAATACGCGATGACCGAACGGGCCGACTTCGTGCTGGATGCGTTCGGCGAGTTTCTGCAGGCGCTGGCGCATCAGCTTGTGATAGTCGCGTCCCAGCGCATAGCGGGCGACATAGGCGCGTTGGCCATCGGCCAGCGTGGTCCACGCCTCCTCGCCATCGTTGCGGCCGTAGTCCAGCCCCACCGAAATCACCCGCAAGGTGCCCGAAACGAGTTCCTGTGGGCGCGAGCGTTTGTCGCCGTGCCGCGCCATCCATTCCATCGAGCCGTACAGCCCCTTGGCCAGCCAGTCGCGCAGGTGTTCTTCGTCCGCTCCCAGTTCGATCCCGCTGATGCCGCAGCGCTGGAAGCCCAGTTCGCGCGATATCAGGCGCACGCGGCGGGCGATTGTTGCGGGATCCGGCATGGCGTGGGAGAGCGAAGACATGGGCGAAGTATAGAATCCATGTCATGTACGGTTTCCAGCCCCTGTTCGACCGCAACGCCGCACGCGCCCTTGATCTGCGCGCCACCGCCCTGTTGGGCGGCGACGGCTACGTGTTGATGCAGCGGGCAGGGCAGGCGGCCTGGCAACATTTGCTGCAGCAGTGGCCGTCCGCCCAGCGCATCAGTGTGGTCTGTGGCCCGGGCAACAACGGCGGCGACGGCTACGTGCTGGCGCGACTGGCGCATCGGTCGGGCCGCAAGGTCAGTGTCTTGCATCTGGCGGAACACGTGCCGCGCACGCCGCTGGCCCAACGGGCGTGCACCGAATATGTCTCTTCCGGGGGACGCATCGATCTCTTCCCCGAGGTATTGCCGCACGGAGATGTAGTGGTGGATGCGCTGTTTGGCATCGGCCTGTCGCGCGCCGCGGATCAAACGGCGGCTGCATTGATCGATGCAATCAACGTGCAGACCGCACCGGTTTTTTCTCTGGATGTGCCCAGCGGCCTGGATTGTGACCTGGGCTCGGCGCCGGGCACGGTGGTGCATGCGACGGCGACCTTGCAGTTCATCGCCCGGCACGCGGGTCTGTACAGCGGCGATGCCCTGGAACAGGTCGGGCTGCTTGAACTGGATGGGCTGGAAGTACCGGAAGAGGCCTTCGACGTCGCCGCGCCCTGTGCAATGCTGCTGACTGCCGGGGCTCTGTCACGCTGGCTGCTGCCGCGGCGGCGCAACACCCACAAGGGCGAATCCGGCCGCGCGCTCTGCATCGGCGGAGATCACGGCCACGGTGGCGCAATCGCGTTGTGCGCGGAAGCTGCGTTGCGCAGCGGCACGGGTCTGTTGAGCGTGGCCACGCGTGAAATCCATGTGCCGGTCATCCTGGCACGGCGTCCGGAAGCGATGGCATGCGCCGTTGAATCCGGTGAAGACCTGAAGCCGCTGCTGGCACGGGCCGACGCGATTGCGATCGGGCCCGGACTGGGGCAGGGCGAGTGGGCGCGCGCAATGCTGCGGCTCGCGCTGGCGTCGGCCAAGCCGCTGGTGATTGATGCCGATGCGCTCAACCTGGTCGCCGCGGAATCATGCGTGCTGTCCGATGCGCGGGTCGATGCAATCCTTACCCCGCATCCTGGCGAAGCCGCACGTCTGCTCGGCCTCGACAACACGGGCGTGCAGCGCGATCGTTTCGCTGCCGCGCGCGGAATCGCGCAGCGCTACAACGCAGTGACGGTATTGAAAGGCGCGGGCACGATTGTCTGCGCGCCGGGTGAAATTCCGCGGGTGATCGGCGCAGGCAACCCGGGCATGGCGGTGGGCGGCATGGGTGACGTACTCACCGGCGTGATCGTTGCGTTGCGCGCCAGTGGCATGTCTGCGTTCGATGCGGCAAGCGCCGGCGCGCTGCTGCATTCGCTGGCCGGTGACGCGGCGGCGGGCGAAGGCGAGCGCGGTCTGTTGCCCTCCGACCTTTTTCCGTACCTGCGCCGCTTCGCAAATCCGGAGACGATGGAGTGATGTTGCTGCAACTGGCCGATACGGCCATGACCGAAGCCCTGGGGCGCGTGCTTGCAGCAACGTTGCCCGCGCATGCCGTGGTGCATCTGCAAGGCGACCTGGGCGCGGGAAAATCCACGCTTGCGCGCGCCTTGCTGCGCGCGCTCGGGGTCGAAGGCGCCATCCGCAGTCCCACCTACACTTTGGTAGAGCGCTATCCGATTGCCGCGGGAGAGGCCTGGCATCTTGACCTTTACCGGATTGGCGATGCCGCCGAGCTGGATTTCCTGGGACTGGACGATGCGGTCGCCACCCTGTGGCTGGTGGAGTGGCCGGAGCGCGCCGGTCCTGCTTTGCCGGCAGCGGACTTGTGGGTGCAGCTGGAGATGTCCGCTGGCGGGCGTAGTGCCTGCCTGCAAGCCCGATCGAAGACAGGCCTGGCTTGGCTGGCCGAGCTGGGTGCGCACAGTGACTTGGCGGTCCTAGCTATCCCACCTGTGTAGGAAGTGCCGGCAGGTCACGGATTATTAAGGAAAAAGTAGTTGCATTTATTGTTGGACCCTGCTTGAATCCGGCGCATGCACATGGGGATCGCCCGTTTCGGAAAAGCCACAGTGAGCCTCGCGCTCGCGGTGGGCGCGACATTGCCCGTTTTCGCTGGCGAAATTCGTAGTGTCAGCATCGATCTTGGCGCCACCGGCACCCGTGCCGAAATCCAGTTGCAAGGCAAGGGCGAGTACAAGACCATTTCCCTGGCCAATCCGAACCGCCTGGTAGTGGACCTGCCTGCGTCCACTGCCATGCGTGGGCTGAAGCTCCCTGCCGGTAATGGCATCGTCAAATCAGTACGCACAGGCCAGCCGACTCCCGACACGTTTCGCATCGTCTTCGACCTTGCCTCATCGGTCGTGGCGCTGAAGCCGCGCATGGAACCCTCGGCCACAGGTTCGCGGCTGGTCCTGGAATGGCCAGGTGACGGCCCGGCAACCACAGCGCAATCGCCGGTTGTCAGCGCCTCGTCCGGCCCTTCGTCCGGGTCTTCGTCAAATTCCTCGCCCGCGCCACCGCCGTCCAGCACCCTGTCCGCCGCCCAGGCCACCGCGGCTTTGACGTCGGCCGTGGCCCGGCATGCCGCGGCCAAACCGCCGACCCCTGCTTCTACTTCGCAGCTTTCGCCCCAGGCTATCCTCAACGGCCAGGCAACCAGCCCATTGGCTTCCACAGAGATTGCAGGTGCAACTGCCGCAGGATCGTCTGGTATCGAACCGGGCCAACCCGCGCCGGTCCAATACACCATCGCTACCGGCGTTCCCACGCCGACGATGTCGGCCACACCAGCCATTTCCGCACCCGACGATACCGCGGCCGCCAACCCGCCCGCGCCGCAGATGCCGATGCGTAGCGGCATGCGCCCGCTGGTCATCGCCATCGACGCCGGCCATGGCGGGCAGGATCCGGGTGCGCAAGGACCGACCGGAAAGCGCGAGAAAGACGTTGTGCTTGCTGTCGCGCGTGAACTGGCCCGCCAGGTCAACGCCACCCCCGGCATGAAGGCCTACCTGGTGCGGGACGGCGACTATTTCATCCCCTTGCCGCAGCGGGCACGCAAGGCCCGCGCCAACAAGGCGGACATGTTTGTCTCCATCCATGCCGATGCGGCGGAGAATCGCAGCGCCCGCGGATCTTCGGTATATGTGCTTTCTCTGAAAGGCGCCTCTTCGCAGCGCGCGCGCTGGCTTGCGGACAAGGAAAACTCCGCCGACCTGGTCGGTGGCGTGCGCCTGCAGCAGGTCGACAATACCTTGTCGTCGGTGCTGCTGGACCTGGCCCAGAGCGGCCACATGAAGGCCTCCGAAGACGCCGCCAACCACGTGCTGGACGGTCTCAAGCGCGTGGGCAACAACCACAAGCCGAATATCGAGCGCGCCAATTTCGCCGTCCTGCGCACCTCCGACATGCCGGCGATGCTGGTGGAAACTGCCTTCATCTCCAATGCCGACGAAGAACGTCGCCTGATCGATCCGGCCTATCAGCGCAAGGTCGCTGGCGCTGTGCTGGATGGCGTGCAGACCTACTTCACCCGCCAGCCACCGCCGGGCACGCTGTTCGCTGCGCGCGCACGGGCCATTGAAGTGGCCAATGTCACAACGGGCAACGGCAGCCCCGGCGCACCGTAGGCACCGCCCCTCGGCTATCATCACCGTTGGTTCCCCCCGACGATGCCTGCGCGTCGTCAACAGACCCTAGTGCAGATTCGCCAACTCCCCGACACCCTCATCAACCAGATTGCCGCAGGCGAAGTCGTCGAACGCCCTGCGTCCGTGGTCAAGGAACTGGTCGAAAACGCACTGGATGCCGGTGCCCTGCGCATAGACATCGACCTGGAAGAAGGTGGCATACGCCTGATCCGGATTCGCGATGATGGCGGCGGCATCGCGCCCGAGCAGTTGCCGCTGGCCGTGGCCCGCCATGCGACCAGCAAGATCGCCTCGCTGGATGACCTGGAGTCGGTGGCCACGCTCGGCTTTCGTGGCGAAGCATTGCCCTCCATCGCGTCGGTCAGCCGCTTCTCGCTGTCCTCGCGCCGCGCCGGTGATGCGCATGGCGCAGCCCTGCAGGTGGAAGGTGGCCGGCTCGGCGAAGTGACCCCGAAGTCGCAGCCGCCGGGAACCACGGTGGAAGTGCGCGAGCTGTTCTACAACGTGCCGGCGCGGCGCAAGTTCCTGCGCGCCGAACGCACCGAGCTCGGCCATATCGAGGAATGGTTGCGTTCGCTGGCATTGGCGCGCCCGGACGTGGAGTTGCGGGTCAGCCACAACGGTCGTCCTTCGCGCCGCTACAAGCCCGACTTGCTGGATGCTTCGCTGCGCCTTAACGAAACGCTGGGCGAGGACTTCGCCCGCCAGGCACTGCGTGTGGAGCATGCCGCGGCCGGCCTGCGCCTGCATGGCTGGATCGGACTACCAAGCTACTCGCGTGCCAGCGCCGACCAGCAATACCTGTACGTCAATGGCCGCGCCGTCCGCGACCGCAATATCGCCCACGCGGTGAAGATGGCCTACCGGGACGTGCTCTTTCACGGCCGCCAGCCGGCATACGTGCTGTTCCTGGAAATAGATCCGCTGCGCGTCGATGTCAACGTGCATCCGGCCAAACACGAGGTGCGTTTTCGGGACTCCCGCCTGGTCCATGATTTCGTTTACCGCACCCTGCAGGACGCGCTGGCGGACACGCGCGCCGGTGCTGTCGCGGCGGCGAGCCAGGGTGCAGCAGACAATGCGCGCTACCCGGATGCAGCGGCGTCCACCGGCTCGCCGCAATCCTGGGCCTATGCACGCCAATCGCCGCAGGGTCTGGACCTGGGCGAGGCTCCGGCGGCCTATGCGGCGCTTTATGCCCAGCCCTCCGGGACGCAAACGGGCTACCCGCAATCGTTCTCTGCGCAATCGCCGCAGCAGCCCTTGCCGGCGAGCAGCGATGCCGCCATTCCCCCGCTGGGCTACGCGGTCGCACAACTGCATGGCATCTATATCCTCGCCGAGAATGCCGACGGCCTGATTGTGGTCGACATGCATGCAGCGCACGAGCGCATCGGATACGAAAAACTCAAGTCAGCACACGATGGCATTGGCCTGCATTCGCAACCGTTGCTGGTGCCCTTGACCCTGGCGGTGGCGGAACGGGAAGCGGAAGTCGCCGAACGCGAAGCCGATACCCTGGCGACGTTGGGATTCGACGTGACCCGCAGCGGGCCGCAATCCTTGAGCGTGCGCAGCGTGCCGGCGTTGTTGGCCCAGGCCGAACCAGAAGGTCTCCTGCGCGACGTGCTGACCGATCTGCGCGAGCACGGTGAGACTTTGCGCGTCGCCGCCGCGCGCGACGAGCTGCTTTCGACCATGGCCTGCCATGGCGCGGTGCGGGCCAACCGCCGCCTGACGGTTCCGGAAATGAATGCCTTGTTGCGTGAAATGGAAATCACCGAACGCTCGGGCCAATGCAATCACGGCCGGCCGACCTGGGCGCGCTTTTCCCTGGCTGAAATAGATCGCTGGTTCATGAGAGGGCGTTGAAGATGGGGAAGTTGACCGGTGTTGCGCTGACCGCGCTACTGTTATTGACGCTTACAGCGTGCGATCGCGATGGAGGGCAGGCACGTGCCGCGAAGGAACCTGTCACCGACATAAAATTCCTCGCCGACGATGCGATATGGCGCAACGAACGCAAGGACGCCTTGCTCGAACCGGACGGTTGGACCAGCCTGGTCGGCCTGCACTGGCTGGAGCTCAAGGCCCACTATCTTGGCAGCAGCGCCGACAGCGGCATCCGCCTGAGCGTAGGGCCGCCAAAAATGGGCTTGCTGGAACAACGCGACGGGCGCATCTACTTCACTCCGGAGCGCAGCGTCGCCCTGACCCTCGATGGCGAGCCGCTGAAGGGGAAGGTCGAGTTGAAGACCGACCGCGACGAGGCTCCCAGCGTGATCGGTTTCGATGAAGGCAAGGGCACCTTGGGCGTGATCAAGCGAGGCGAGCGTTACGGTTTGCGGATAAAACATGCGGACGCGCCTACGCGCCTGCAGTTCACTGGCCTGCAGTACTGGCCCGCGGAGCCGGCCTGGAAGATCACCGGCAAGTTCGTGCCGCATCCGCCAGGCAAGACCCTGCCCATCGTCGACATTATCGGCACCACCAGCGATGCGCCCAACCCGGGCGCGGTCGAGTTCGTCCACGATGGCAAGACCTACCGCATCGAAGCCATTGGCGAGCCCGGCAGCGATGATTTGTTCCTGGTGCTGGCCGACCGCACCAGCGGTCACGGCAGTTATGCGGCTGGCCGTTTCATGGATACGCCCGGGCCCGATGCGCAAGGCAGGGTCGTGCTGGACTTCAATCGCGCCTACAACCCGCCTTGTGCTTTCACCCCGTTCGCCACCTGCCCGTTGCCGCCGCCGGAAAACCGGCTCGACCTGGCCATCAGCGCCGGCGAAAAAGCCTATGCCCACGTTGCCGCTACTCAATGACAAGGACCTTCATGCGTCTCATCGCCTCACGCCCGTTCAAGCGATCCTTCAGCCTGGTGCTGTCATTGCTGGCAATATCCGCCTTCGCAGTCCATGCAGATTCGCCCAGGCCAACGCTTTCCCAACCGCCGGTGCCGTTGTTGTGGAAAGTGTCCGATGCGGATAATTCGGTTTACCTGCTGGGTTCGTTCCACTTGTTGAAGCCGGGCGACTATCCGCTGTCCAGGGACGTGGATGCGGCATTCGCGGATGCAGAGTCGCTGGTCTTCGAGATGACTCCCGAAGAGATGTCGTCACCTGCGCTGGGCGTGCAGATGGGCCAGGCTGCGCTGCGCGCCGATGGCAGCAGGCTGGACAGCGAATTGCCGCCGGCGACAGTGACGCTGCTTGAAGGCTGGATAGCCGACAACGGCGCCGAACTGCAGAAAACCGGCTTGACCGCGCAGACACTGCAGATGTTCGAGCCCTGGTTCGCGGGCCTCATGGTCAGCATCGTGGAAATGACCAAGCAGGGCCTGGATCCGAAGCTGGGCCTCGATTCACATTTTGCGGAGCTTGCCACGCAGGCTAAAAAGCCCACCGCCGGATTTGAGACCGGCGCCGAACAGATCGCATTCCTGGATGGCATGGGCAAGCAGGAGCAGCTCCAGTTCCTGGCCGAAGCGCTGACCGAGGCCAAGCAGGGCAGCGGCGAGACCGCCAAGCTCCACAACGCATGGCGCGCGGGTGACGCCAGGCTGTTGTGGGAAGACATGGGTGCGGACATGAGCAAGGAATATCCACGCCTGTACCAGCGCATCAACGTGGCCCGCAACGATGCCTGGTTACCGAAGATCGAACAGCGTCTCGCCGCACCGGGTACCGATGACACCCTGGTGGTGGTGGGTGCCCTGCATCTGCTGGGCCCGGATGGCGTGGTCGAGAAGCTGCGTGCGAGGGGCTACAAGGTCGAGCGGATATGCTCGGCCTGCAAGGCTTCCCCGTAGGAGCGCCCCATGGGCGCGAGCTCTTGCTTGATTCGATATTTGACCGAAGAGCTCGCGGCTGGAAGCCGCTCCCACCACAAGAGAGCTCGCGCCCATGGGGCGCTCCTACAAGATCATTCTGCGGTCGCGGGTCACACCATCACGATGCAATCCACCGGACACGCCGGCAGGCACAGTTCACAACCGGTGCATAGCGGTTCGATGACCACGTGCATGTGTTTGGCGCCGCCGACGATCGCATCGACCGGACAGGCCTGGATGCACTTGGTGCAGCCGATGCAGTCGGCCTCCATGATCAGCGCGACCTGCACTGGTTTGTGCCGTCCGCGGTTGCGATCGTAGGCCAGGGACGCGACACCAAGGATTTGCGCCAGTGCGCGCGCTCCGGCATCGCCACCGGGTGGACAGCGATCCACTTGCGCCTGTCCGCTTGCCATCGCTTCGGCGTACGGACGGCAGCCTGCGAACCCGCACTGGCCGCACTGGGTCTGCGGCAGCACGCGATCCAGGCGCTCGATCAGGTTGTCGGCGATGTCATGCATCGATGGCGTCGTGGCCGTGTATTGCCCGTGTCGGGGGCGATGAAGGATTCATGCGATCTGGCGACCGCGGTACCAGCGCTGCTGGGCCAGCGCCAGCATGCCCAGGTCCTCGCGGCTGTCGCCGTAGGCGTGGATCTGCGGATAGGTGCTGACATCGTAGCGTGCGCGGATCAGCTGCGCCTTGTGCGGGCCGCAGTCGTCGCCCTCGTAGCGACCGGTGAGCATGCCGTCGCGCGCTTCCAGCCTGTTGCAGATAACTTCCAGACCGTGGCGCTCGCACCATGGCTGCAAGTAGACATCAAGCGAAGCTGAAACCACGGCCACGGTATCGCCGCGATCCTGATGCCAGGCGATGCGCCGCATCATCTCCGGGCGCAGCAGGCCGGGTAGCACTTCATCCGCGTGACGGGCGCCTTGCTCGCGGATTTCCGTTTGGCCGCGGTCGCGGAACGCAAGCTTGAGCACCCGTTCGCGTAATTGCCCGGCCGACACCACGCCTAACCGGTAGCCGGCCAGCCAGGGTCCGGCCGTCCACTTGGCAGAGGCCAACTTTTGCGGGGTGGCGAGGTCGCGGATGAAACGGCCGAAACTGTCGGCATTGGTGATGGTGTGGTCGAAATCGAACAACGCCAGATCCGTGGCGCGCCGTGGTTCCGCAATCACCGGACCGGCATACCGGGTTCCGCGGCACTGTCAGCATCCAGCAGGGCCAGCGTTCCGCCGTCGAAACCGGCGGACAGGATCATGCCTTCGCTGATGCCGAAGCGCATCTTGCGCGGGGCCAGGTTGGCGATGAACACGACCTTGCGGCCGACCAGCTTCTCCGGCTCGCCGTAGCTGGCGCGTATGCCGGAAAAGATCTGCCGCTGGCCAAGGTCGCCCGCATCCAGTTCGAAGCGCAGCAGCTTGTCCGAACCTTCGACAAATTCGCACGCCAGCACCTTGCCGATGCGCAGGTCCAGCCTGGAGAAGTCGTCGATTGAGATGCTGTTGCCTGCATCGCCGACAGTGGGAGCGACGTCAGTCGCGATTGCTTTCTCCGCCGGTTTCGCTTTCGCGACTGACGTCGCTCCCACAAGGGCGGGCGCACCCAGCGTGTCCTTCGAGGCTTCGGTCATGGCGTCTATCTTCTTTGGATCGATACGCGTGAACAGCGGCAGGTAAGGTTTGACCGTGTGCGCCAGCAGCGGCGCATCCAGGTCCTGCCACGCGTGCACCGGAGCGGCGAGGAACTCTTCCGCCTGGACCGACGTGTTCGGCAGGATCGGCTTCAGCGCAGCGACGAGCACGCGGAACAGGTTCAGGCCTTGCGTACACACGGCCTGCAGCTCGCCATCGGCGCCTTCCCGGCCGTTATCAAGTTCCTTCGCGATGACCCAGGGCTTTTTGTCATCGACGTAGCGATTCGCCTCGTCGGCCAGGGCCATGGTCTGGCGGATCGCGGCGGCCGGGTCGTTGCGCTCGTAGGATTCGCGGATAGGCGCCAGCGCGGCCACGAAATGGTCGTACATCGCGGGTTCCGGCAATGCTGCCGCCAACTGTCCGGCGAAGCGTTTTTCGATGAAACCGGCGCAGCGGCTGGCCAGGTTGACGAACTTGCCAACAAGATCAGCGTTCACCCGGGTTATGAAATCGCCCAGGTTGAGGTCGAGGTCGTCGACCCCGCCCGAGGACTTGGCCGCGTAGTAATAACGCAGCGCCTCCGGTTCCAGGCCCACGTCCAGGTAAGTGCGGGCCATGATGAAGGTGCCGCGCGATTTCGACATCTTGGCCCCGTCCACCATCAGGTAGCCGTTGACGTGCAGGCGCGTCGGCGCGCGAAAACCGACGCCATGCAGTACCGCAGGCCAGAACAGTCCGTGGAAATTGACGATGTCCTTGCCAATGAAATGATGCAGCTCGGTGGTGGTGCCAGCGAGCAGGTGCGATTCGAAATCCAGGCCGGTGCGCGCGCACAGGTTGCGGAAACTGCTCAGGTAGCCAATCGGCGCGTCCAGCCAGACGTAGAAGTACTTGCCCGGGGCGCCGGGGATCTCGAAACCGAAATAGGGCGCATCGCGTGAAATGTCCCAGGCGCGCAGGCCGCCTTCGGCATCCAGCCATTCCATCAATTTGGCCTTGACCCCGGGTAGCGCGACATCGCCTGACATCCACTCGCGCAGGAAGGATTCAAAACGACCCACTTCGAAGAAGTAATGTTCCGAATCGCGCAGCTCCGGCGTGGCTCCCGACAGAACCGACTTCGGTTCCTTCAGGTCGGTCGGCGCATAGGTCGCGCCACAATGCTCGCAGTTGTCGCCGTACTGGTCTGGGGTTCCGCAGTTCGGACAGATGCCCTTGATGTAGCGGTCCGGCAGGAACATGCCTTTTTCCGGATCGTAGAACTGGGCGACGCTGCGGCGGGCAATATGGCCGCCGGCTGCGAGCCGGGCGTAGAAGGTTTCGGTCAGTTCGCGATTGGTGGCCGAATGGGTAGAGTCGTAGTGGTCGAAGGCCACGCCGAAGGCGGAGAAATCGCGTTCGTGCGAGGCCTGGACGTTGGCGATGAAGGCTTCCGGGGTGACCCCGGCCTTTTCCGCCGCCAGCATGATCGGGGTGCCGTGGGTGTCGTCGGCGCAAACGAACCAGGCGGTGTTACCGCGCAGGCGGCGCGCGCGCACCCATATGTCGGCCTGGATATAACCGACCAGGTGGCCCAGGTGCAGGGGGCCGTTGGCATAGGGCAGGGCGGTAGTGACGAGCGCGGTGCGGGTCATGGGCTGCGGTGTGCGAAGGGGACGCGATTATCGCATGGGCGGCAAACCGGCTCCCCGCAAAAAGAGCATCGGCCCGGTGGGTGCCGGGCCTAATGCGCGGTCGCTGCAGGTGCAGTGCGTCGGCTACTCGCGGATCCAGGTCTGGGCGCGGCAGATGAAGGCAATGCAGCCGGACATGTCCATCTTGCTGCCATCGGGGCTCAACTGGATCTTGGATTTGTAGGTCTTGCCCTTGGCCGGATCCAGCACCCAGCCGCCGCTCCAGTGGTTTTCACCATCGGCCTTGAGGTTCCATAGGATGACCATGCCCTTGATCGGCCTGTTGCGATTGCTGCCGGAACATTTGTCGCATACCGGGTCAGGTCCCGTGTCGGACAACAGGACCTCGGCCACCTTGCCGGCCAGGCTGCCCGTGGTGGTCTTGTAGATATCGACGATGGATTTGACCTTGCCGGTTTCATCATCAATGGTCTTCCAGCGTCCGACCGGACTGTTCTGGGCGAAGGCGGCCAAAGGCAGGGCCAGCAGGAGCAGGGCGATGGATAGGCGTTGCAGGGACATGGTCGATGATCCGTTCGAAGCAAAAGTGGTTGGATGGCTATGCAAAACGGCCCGGATGCCCGGGCCGTTGGTCTTTCAACGCAAACGGGAACTCAGTGCTCGCGGGTCCATTCCTGGTGCTTGCAGATGAAGCCCAGGCAGCCGGATATCTGCAGCTTGTTTGGCGACAGCAATTCACCCTTCGACTTGTAGGTCTTGCCGTTGGCAAGCTTGAGTACGGTCCCGCCGCTGTATTCGGTGCCACTGGGCTTCAGGCCCCAGACGATCACCATGTCCTTGATGGGCTTGTTCTTGGCAGCGCCGGTGCATTCGGTGCAGGTGGCATTGGGTGCGAACAGCGTATCGACTACCTTGGCAGCGATGGTGCCGCCCTTGGCTTCGTACACGTCCACGATCAGTCGCGGCTTGCCGGTTTCCTCGTCGTAGGTCTTCCAGCGGCCCACGGCGGGGTCGGCTGCCAGGGCGGAGGCGGAGATGGCCAGCAGCGGCAGGGCCAGCAGTATGGAAATGAGTTTGTTGTGCATGTTCCCCTCCCAGGGATATTGGATGATCAGGTACCGGAATTCCCCCGGCGGTGCGTGGCCTTTATACCGCATTCGCCGCCGTATGGATCATGTTCGCTCGTACCGTTCAGTTGCATGAAAAAAGGAACCCGGCTTGCGCCGGGTTCTCCATGCTTCCTGCTTGCCGTGGCTGCTTAGAACTTGTACTCGGCAGTCACGTTGAAGCGCCGTCCGACCGGGTCCGCACCAATGGTGTAGTCGAAGTAGGGATAGGCGGTGTAGCTGTTGTCCGCACGGAAGGTGTTATCCAGAACGTTGACGATGGTTCCGGACACGACCAGGTTGGGCGTGATGCGCTTGCCGACGGTCAGGTTGTAGAGCATGTACGGCTTCAGGCGAGCCGAGTAAGCGTCACCTGCGGTATTGGTTCCATCGACTCCCGCGAAGCTACCGTTGGAGCCATAGCGCGTACCGAACAGGGTCACCGCCCAATCGTTGTTATCCCAGCCCACCTGGCCGCGGATGCGGCTGCGCTGGTCGGAGATCGCCGGATCGTCGCGATAGTCGATCAACTCGTCGCCGCTGAACTGCTTGTACTTGTTTGTCAAGCTCAGCGAGTAACCCAGCTCGACGCCGAAATTACCCCAGCGATCGGTGTCGAACCGATACTTGAAACTGGCGTCGATGCCGCTGGTGTCGGTCAGCGCGGCATTGATGTAGGCCGAATTAATCCGGTCGATGCGCTGGTCCGAAGTGGCGCCAGGCTCGCCGACCTGGCGGGTGATCAAGCTGATGATGTTCTGGCAGTACGGAGAGTCGATAGCGTTGCCGAACGGATTGCCGGCGCGATCCACGCCCAAGCGGCAGTTGGCTTCGTTTTCCCGCAGGTAAGCCGAGCTTAGCTGGAGGGCCTGGTCCGTGAGCTTGATCCGCCAGTAGTCGACGGTCACGCTCATGCCATCGATGACGTCCCAGACGAAGCCAGCGCTGAACGACTTGCCTTCTTCTTCCTTCAGCAGCGGGTTGCCGGCGATCAGCGTACGTGCCTGGTAGATGGTCGGGTCGTTGGCGACGTTGCACTGGGTGCGGGTACGTGGGCCGGCGGTCTGGCCCAGGCCGGTGCCCGAGCGGCACGAGTATTCGTCGAGCACGCTGGAGAACGAGGCCGCGCCTTCCGCGTAGACCAGTTGCATATCCGGGGCACGGAAGCTGGTGGCATACGAGGTGCGCAACAGCAGGTTGTCCAGAGGACGGAACTCCAGGCCGAAGTTGTAGGTGATGGCGTCGTCGACGGCGGTGATGTCGTCGTACTTGTCGTAGCGTCCCGCGAGTTGCGCAGTCAGCATGCTGAAAATCGGCACGCGGAATTCGACCGCTGCCGCGTAACGGTCGCGGTCGCCATGGGTTTCACCCGAGCTGGTCAGGTTGTATATGGTCTGGTCATCCAGCGGGCGCAACTGGTTGGTGCGCGGATCGCTGCTCAGGTCGGTTTTCTGGCTGACCGCTTCCACGACGCCGGCAAAGCCGATCGGACCCGCGGGCAGTTCAAACAGGTCGCCGGTCACGGTGAAGTTGACGTTGGACGAACTGGTCTTGCCCTTGTTGATCACGCGCGTGGCGAACGACTGGTAGATGTCGGGAGTGATCGGGGTATTCCAGCGATTGAGGTCCAACCGATAGATCGGATAGATGCCAGCGGCGGTGCCGGTGGCATTGCTGTAGCCCAGCCTCGGACCGAGGAAATAGTCATGCACCTTCTGCGCCAGCAGCCGGGGACGGTCGGCCGTGTACTCGTACTCAGAGTGCTGTACCGCGGCTTCCCAGTCGAATCGATCGGCGAAAGTACCCCTGATGCCGAAGGTGACGTTGAAGGTGTCTTCGTCATATACCGTACTGGCCGCTTCATTGCCGCCGAGTTCGAACGGATTGAAAACGCGCTGCAGTTGCAGCAGCCCGCCGGCCTGGGGATCGTAATAAAGCGCAGTGGCCGCACCGGTGTTGGTGGCCAGGAAGCGGTCGCCGCTGGTGCCCCAGAACTCGGTGCCGCTACTGGCCTTGCCATCGGCGTGGTAGTAGGTCGCGTCGCCGAACAAGCGCAGGTTGTCGTTGATGTCGAAGCCGCCATTGATGTAGGCGGAGTAGTTGCTGCCTGCATTGAGGATGGAGCGCGAGCCCGGCTGGGTGAACGAGCCGCAGTAGGTACCACGCGTGGCGGTGGTTACCGTGGTGTAACCGAAAGCGTCGCAGGCATCGGCACCCGCATAGAAGGCATTGCTGTTGACGTTGCCGCCCGGACGGGTGTTGCCGCGAATTGCGATCAGCGACAACGCAGGATTGGTGACTGCTCCAAGCGGCCCTTCGCGGGTATCGGCGAGGAAATCACGCTGGCTGGCGAACACCGCTTCGTTGGCTGCGTACTGCAGGGCATACACCGCGCTCCAGCGGTCGCCGCTGTTGCCGCCGGAGAGTTCCACCTTGACGTTGTCACCGCCGCCGTGTGCGGTGGTGCCGGCAGTCAGGCGGACGGTGTGGCCTTCGATGTTCTCGCGGGTCACGATGTTGACTACGCCGGCCACGGCATCGGAGCCGTAAATGGCCGAGGCGCCGCCGGTCAGGATTTCCACGCGCTCAACGATCGAGGCCGGGATCGCCTTGACGTTCACGACGTTGTTGTCGCGGTTGTATGGCTGCGGGTATTGTGCCGGGCGACGCCCGTTGACCAGGGTCAGGGTATAGCCCGGGCCGAGGTTGCGCAGGTTCACGACCTGTGCGTTGGGGGTGAAGCCGGAGACGGCAAGGTCGCCGGTGAACGAAGATGTGGTGTTCTGGGTCAGCGTCTGCAGCATGTCACCGACGGTCTGAAAGCCTTCGCGGTCGATGTCGGCGCGAGTGATGACCGTGATGGGTGCCGGACCTTCGATATCGGTGCGCTTGATGCGCGAACCGACTACGGTGACTTTTTCCAAGTTGGTTGCTTGCTTGGAGGTCGACTGGACGGCTTGGTCCTGCTGTTCGGGACTGGCTTCCTGTGCAAATACCGCACTGGTGGCCGGAAGCAGGATGGCGGTCAGGAGTGCGGCGCTCA
>JBDTPP010000044.1:0-21698 GCA_039932615.1 Pseudoxanthomonas sp. | reverse complement strand
GCGCCAACGCGTGGCCGATCACCGCCACCAACTTCATGCTGATGTACAAGCAGCCCAAGAATTCCAAGCGCAGCGCAGACACGCTTGCGTTCTTCAAGTGGGCCTTCGAGAACGGCCAGGTCCAGGCCAACGAACTGCATTACGTGCCTCTGCCGCCGGAACTGGTGACGCAGATCGAGGCGTACTGGACCAGCGAGTTCAAGTGAAGCGTTGGCCCGCGCACAGCGCGGCTTTGCCAACGCGTCATCCCCGCGCAGGCGGGGATGGCGCTGGAGTTTGCCGTTGCCGCATTTTTGTAGTTGACGTTGAAGCCACGAGCAACACCAACGGCTAGAGCGATTCCCGCCTGCGCGGGAATGACGATTCGCAGTTCGCTCCAATGACGACCTCCAGGACATCATGAACGCCATTACCGCCAATGCGTTTAACCACAGCAAACGCGACCTCGCAGACGCACGCAACGACCGCCTGTTCCGTTGGCTGCTGACCGCTACCGTGGCCTTCGTGCTGGTCGCTCTTGCCACCGCTGCCCTGTCCATGCTCTGGGGCGGTCGCGAAGTCCTGCAGACCCAGGGCCTGAGCTTTTTCTATTCGACCGAATGGAACCCGGTCGAGAACAAGTACGGCGCACTGGCGCCGATCTACGGCACCGTCGTCACGGCGGTGATCGCGATGCTGATCGCGGTCCCGGCAAGCTTCGGCATCGCCTTCTTCCTGACCGAAGTATCGCCGCGCTGGTTGCGGGGCCCGGTCGCCACGGCAATCGAATTGCTGGCAGGCATTCCCTCGATCATCTACGGCATGTGGGGTCTGTTCGTGCTGGTGCCGGTGATGACCGAATACGGCACGCCCTGGCTCAACGACCACATCGGCACAATCCCGTATATCGGCGTGTTCTTTCGTGGCCCGCCGCTGGGCATCGGCATGCTCACCGCTGGCTTCGTCCTGGCGATCATGGTCATTCCGTTTATTTCCTCGGTGATGCGCGAGGTTTTCCTGACCGTGCCGACGCGCCTGAAGGAATCGGCTTACGCGCTGGGTTCGACCAAATGGGAAGTGAGCTGGGACATCGTCCTGCCGTACACGCGCAGCGCGGTGATCGGCGGCATCTTCCTGGGCCTGGGCCGCGCACTCGGTGAAACCATGGCGGTGGCCTTCGTCATCGGCAACACGGTCAGCCTGTCGGCGTCGCTGCTCGAGCCGGGGACCACCATCGCCGCGCTGATCGCAAACGACTTCGGCGAAGCGACCGAAACCTATCGCTCCGCATTGTTGCTGCTGGGTTTCGTGCTGTTCATCGTGACCTTCGTGGTGCTGGCCATCGCCCGCTACATGCTGATGCAGCTTTCGCGCAAGGAGGGCAACTGATGAGCGACCACAAGACTGCCGCCGGCCTCTACCGCCGCCGCGGCGCGACCAACGTGATCGCGCTGGTGTTGTCGTGCGCCACCGCGCTTTTCGGCCTGTTCTTCCTGGGCTGGATCCTGTGGACCCTCGTGGCCAAGGGCATTTCCGGCATCGACGTGAACCTGTTCACCAGGATGACCCCGCCACCGATGCAGGAAGGCGGCTTGTTGAACGCGTTCTTCGGCAGCGCGGTAATGTGCGGGCTGGCGATCGTGATAGGCACGCCGCTGGGCGTGCTGGCCGGCACCTGGCTGGCTGAATACGGCAACGCACGCAAGGCCGGGACCATTGTCCGTTTCGTCAACGACATCCTGCTGTCGGCGCCGTCCATCGTGCTGGGCCTGTTCGTGTACACGCTTTTCATCATGCAGTTCGGCGGCGGATTTTCGGCCCTGGCCGGCGCTTTGTCACTGGCCTTCATCGTGCTGCCGGTGGTGGTGCGCACCACCGACGAGATGCTGCGGCTGGTGCCCGCGCAGATGCGCGAGGCGGCCCTGTCACTCGGCGTTCCGCAATGGAAGGTGATCGTGCAGGTGCTGTACCGGAGCGCCTCGGCCGGTATCGTCACCGGCATCCTCCTCGCCCTTGCGCGAATCAGCGGCGAAACCGCGCCGCTGCTGTTTACTGCCTTCGGCAACCAGTACTGGAACGCCAACGTGCTTCAGCCCATGGCCAGCGTGCCAGTGGTGATGAACCAGTTCGCCGGCAGCCCCTATGAATCCTGGCAGACCCTGGCCTGGGCCGGTGCGCTGGTGCTGACCGTGTTCGTCCTCCTCATCAGCCTGACTGCGCGCGGCGTCCTGCTGCGGAACAAGATCTCCAATGACTAACCTTTCTCCGGATCCGGCCATGAACGACGTTCAACGCAACGATTCCACACAGCAGGATTCCATCCGGCGTATCACCACCGTGACCACCGAGCGCGGCGCGATCCCGCCGTCACCGGTCAAGCTGGAGGCGAAGGGACTGGATTTCTACTACGACAAGTTCCATGCGCTGAAGGGCATCAACCTGGAGATCCCCGAGAAGCGCGTGACCGCGCTGATCGGACCGTCGGGCTGCGGCAAGTCGACGCTGCTGCGCATTTTCAACCGCATCTACGCGCTGTATCCGAAGATGGCGGCCAAAGGCGAGGTCAACCTGGACGGCGAGAACATCCTGTCGCCGAAGTATCCGATGAACCGGCTGCGCAGCAAGGTCGGCATGGTCTTCCAGAAGCCGGTGCCGTTCCCGATGACCATCTACGAAAACGTCGCCTATGCGATCCGCCACCACGAGAAAATCAACAAGGCCGACATGAACGACCGCGTCGAGCACGCGCTGAACCAGGCTGCTTTATGGGGCGAAGTGAAGGACAAACTGGGCCAGAGCGCACTGGGCCTGTCCGGCGGCCAGCAGCAACGCCTGTGCATCGCACGTGCGGTAGCACTGAAGCCCGACGTGCTGCTGCTAGATGAGCCGACCTCGGCGCTGGATCCGATTTCCACCAGCCGGATTGAACAACTGGTCGAAGAATTGAAGAAGGACTACACCATTGCCATCGTCACCCACAACATGCAGCAGGCAGCGCGCGTCTCCGACTACACCGCGTTCATGTACCTGGGCGACCTGATCGAACACGACGTGACCTCGAACATCTTCTCCAGCCCCAGGAAGCAGCAGACCGAGGATTACATCACTGGGCGGTTTGGATAGCTAGTTAGGAACGAGTGGTGAGGAACGGAGAACGAGAGTTTTAAATCGGCAAATCGAACCTCCACTACTCACTCCTCGCTCCTCGCCACTCGTTCGTCGTTCCTCACCACTCGTTCCTTATTCCCCACCCCTCACTCGCGGCGTCCCTATGAACAACCAACCGAACGAACACATCGTCAAGAGCTACGACGAGGAACAGCGCCGACTGGTCAACGAGATCCTGCACATGGGCGCGATGGCCGTGGCCCAGCTGGAGGCGGCGCTGGACGTGGTCGAACGTCGCGACGACCGCGCAGCGCAACGGATCATCGCGAACGATATCCAGATCGACAAGATCGAGTCCAAGATCAGCCATGACGTGATGCAGCTTGCGCTGCGCGGACCGATGGCCCGCGACCTGCGCGAAATCCTGGCTGGCCTGCGCATTCCCTCCGATATCGAACGGATCGGCGACTATGCCGCCAACGTGGCCAAGCGCTCAATCGCACTTAACCTGTCGCCGCCGGTCCCGCACATCACCAACCTGCGCTCACTGGGCAAGCTGGCCGCGCGCCAGGTCAGCGACGTGCTGGAAGCCTACCGCGATGGCGACGCCGAGCGTGCGTTGACGGTGCGCGCGCGCGATGCCGAACTGGATGGGCAATACACTGCGCTGTTCCGCGAGCTGTTGACCTACATGATGGAGGACGCGCGCAACATCACCCCGTGCACGCACCTGCTGTTCATGGCCAAAAACCTGGAACGCATCGGCGACCACGCCACCAATATCGCCGAGAACGTCTGGTTCCTGATCCATGGCGACCAGCCGCTGCCGCCACGGGACAAACGCGATGAAACCAACTCGGTGGGCCCAGTCTGAACTCGCCAAGCCGCTGAATCGCAAGTAACCGGCACCAGCAAACGCGAACCCAACGGCCCGGACCAACTCTCTTGGTAGTGTCACGCATGGCGCAACAGCGGCATGCTGGAAGTCCGGAGAGATCATGAATGCCACCATCGCCAGCAACGAAGACCTGACGGCCGCCCGTGCTGGCGACAGGGCCGCATTGCAGCGCGTACTTTCCCAGTCGCGCCAGAACCTGCGTCGCTATGCCGAATACCACTGCAACATCAACGATGCCGAAGACGCCGTGCAGGAAAGCCTGATCCTGGTTTCCAGGCGACTTCGCGACCTGCGTGTGCTCGAGGCCTATGCATCGTGGCTGTTCCGCATCGTCAAGCGCGAATGCAACCGCCTGAAACGCGGCTTGCGCATGCTGACCGGCGACGCCATTACCGAAGAAATCCAGCCGATTTGCAGCTTTGAGCCGGTGGAACTGCGCCACGACGTGGCCGCCGCGCTGGTCTCGCTACCCGCGCATTACCGCGAGATCATCCTGCTGCGCGACCTGGAAGGCTATTCGATCCAGGAGCTGGCCGAGCAACTGGGGCTCACCCGCGAAGCCGCCAAGTCCCGGCTGCACCGGGCGCGCCTGCTGGCCCGTGAGTATCTTGATCCCGGACGAACCGACTGAACTTTCTGCGCCACTATCCCCACATCCCGCGGATTGACAGCCAACTGGGCAAATATTGCATTGTGGCAGCATACAAACCGCTAACCAGACCCCGCTACACTTGAACCACAACCCGCGGACCCCGTCCGCACCACCACCGGAGCAACAGCATGAGCAAGCCCAATCACAAGCCCGTTTCCCTCGCCCTCTGCACTGCCCTGGTCGGCGGCCTTGCGCTGTCCGGCTCGGCCTTCGCCATGCAGCCGATGACCCAGGGTTACCTGGTATCCGCCGCTGCCGCCGCTCCCGGCGACAAGGCTGCTGAAGGCAAGTGCGGCGCTGGCAAGATGGCCGAAGGCAGCTGCGGCGCCGACAAGAAAGCCGCAGAGGGTAAATGCGGTGAAGGCAAGTGCGGGATGGACAAGGCGGACACCGACAAGGACGGCAAGGTTTCGCGCGCGGAGTTCACCGCCGCCCATGCCGACAATGCCGCCATGTTCGCCACCATGGACAGCAACAAGGACGGCTTCATCGACGCCGCCGAGCACAAGGCGCATGCCGAAGGCAAATGCGGCGCCGACAAGGCCAAGGCTGAGGGCAGCTGTGGCGCCGACAAGAAGGCCGACTCCAAAGCCATGCAAGCCGAAGGCAAATGCGGTGAAGGCAAGTGCGGCGGCAGCATCTGACCACCCGTTGCTGGATGCATGAACGCCAACCTGCTTGATGCCAGTGCAGGAATAGGCCTGCGGCGCGCCCTGCTGGGTGCTTTGCAGGCGGCGCCTCCGGGCGCATTCGATTTCCTCGAATGCGCGCCGGACAACTGGATCGGCGTGGGCGGAAAGTACGGCGAGGCACTGGCGGAAATCGCTTCGTGCCATCCGCTCACCTGCCACGGACTGTCCCTGTCTTTAGGCGGCGTTGCGCCCCTGGATGAAACCTTCCTGGCCCGGGTACGCCGCTTCCTGGACCGCCATAAGGTTGCCCTGTACAGCGAGCACCTCAGTTATTGCACCGACGATGGCCATCTCTACGACTTGATGCCCATCCCTTTCACCGAGGAAGCCGTGCACCACGTCGCCGCGCGCATTCGCCGCGTGCAGGATCTGCTGGGTCGCCGCATCGCGGTGGAGAACGTCTCCTATTACGCAGCTCATGCTCCTATCGAAGGTGCGCAAGCCATGGACGAAGTCGATTTCGTCAACGCGGTCCTGGCCGAAGCCGATTGCGACCTGCTGCTCGACGTCAACAACATCTACGTCAATGCCATCAACCATGGCTACGACGCCGACGATTTCCTCGCCCGTATGCCGACGCCGCGCATCGCCTCGTACCACATCGCCGGCCACTACGATGAAGCCGACGACCTGAAGGTGGACACCCACGGTGCCGCGGTCAAGGAAGAAGTGTGGTCGCTGCTGCAAGCTGCGTATAGCTTGCACGGCGTGCATCCCACCCTGCTGGAACGCGATTTCAATTTCCCGGCCATGCCGGTGCTGCTGGCGGAAGTGGAGCGGATCCGCGTCTTGCAGCGCGCAGCCGCCGGCAATGCCGGACCTTTCGCCGCCCATGCCTGAGGTATTGCGCCAGCAGCAATTCCAGTTGGCCGCGCACCTGCGCGATCCGGCCGCCAATCCGCCACCACCGGGCATCGAGGATCGCCGCCTGGCGATCTACCGGGAACTGTTCTTCAACAACATCGAAGGCCTGCTGGCTGGCAATTTTCCGGTGATCCACAAGACCCTCGGGCCGCAACGCTGGCGCGAGCTGGCGCGCGGGTTCTATGCCCAGCACCGCAGCCACACGCCGCTGTTTGCCGAGATCGGGCGCGAGTTCATCCGCTTCCTGCAGGCGCGCGTCCAAGCCGGGACCGACGACCCGGCCTGGCTGGCGGAAATGGCGCATTACGAATGGGTCGAGCTTGGCCTGCAGATCAACAACGATGAAATTCCCGCGCATCAGGTCCATGACGGCCCCGAATCAGGTCTGGGACAATTTCTGCTGACCGGCGTGCCGGTGCTCTCGCCCACCGCCTGGGCCCTGGCCTACACCTGGCCGGTGCCGCATATCGGCCCCGATTACCAACCCACGGCTCCGCCCGAAACGCCCACCCTGGTTCTGGTGCGGCGCGACCAGCAATACGAGATCCGTTTCGCTGAAATATCACCCTTGGTGTATCGACTGATCGAGATCCTGCGCGGCGGCGAGCTGAGCGGAGGCCAGGCGCTGGAACAACTGGCACGCGAAGCCAGCGTCAGTGATCTGCCCAACTTCGTCGAACAAGGCGTAGCCATGCTCCAACGCATGCACGAGGAAGGTACGATTCTAGGCATCCGCCCGTAGGAGCGTCCCCTGGGCGCGATGCCCTTGGCATTATCGCGATCGGAGCGAAGAGCATCGCGGGCAAGGCCCGCTCCTACGGTCGGGGTTGCGCGCTCTGCTACGCTTGGAAGATGACCAACGCCGAAGAACCAATGCCACCCAGCCCCATGGCTCGCCGTTTCCGCGGCTACCTGCCCGTGGTGGTGGACGTGGAAACCGGTGGTTTCGACTGGAACCGGCATGCGCTGCTGGAAATCGCGGTGGTGCCGATCGACCTGGATGCAGAGGGCGCCTTCGTCATGGACCAGACCGCAAGCGCCCATCTGATTCCCGCGCCCGGCACCGACATCGACCCGAAGTCTCTGGAAATAACCGGCATCGTCCTCGACCATCCGTTCCGCCTGGCCAAGCCGGAAAAGGAAGCGCTGGAACATGTCTTCGCGCCGGTGCGCGCGGCAATGAAGAAGCACGGCTGCCAGCGCGCGATCCTGGTCGGACACAACGCCCACTTCGACCTGAACTTCCTCAATGCGGCCGTCACGCGTTCGGGACACAAGCGCAATCCCTTCCATCCATTCAGCGTGTTCGACACGGTGACCATGGCAGGCATGGCCTATGGCCAGACCGTGCTGGCCCGCGCAATCCAGGCGGCAGGCATGGAATGGAATGCCGATGAGGCGCATTCGGCGGTGTACGACACCGAGCAGACCGCGCGCTTGTTCTGCAAGATCGCCAACGCCTGGCCCAGGCCGGTCTGAGCCCACGCCTGACTGATCAGTCGGGCAGGGGCACTGCAACCGAGGTGCGCGCGCCCAGCGTGGCGCCCGCCGAAGCTGCTACCACCGCGCCAATGGCAAGCCATTGCAGCAAGCCCAATTGCTCGTGCAGGAAGATGACCCCACACAGCGCACCGATCGCCGGCTCCAGGCTCATCAGCATGCCGAAAGTGCGCACCGGTAGCCGGGTCAGGGCAAACATCTCCAGGCTGTAAGGCAACGCCATCGACAGCACCGCCACCGCCAGACCGGTCGGCAACAGCGCCGGCGCGAGCAGGGCCATGCCGGACTCCATGACGCCCCAGGGAACCGACACTACCGCCGCGATCGCAGCGCCCAGCGCGACCGCCTGCGCACCGTGTTCGGCGCCGGCCTTTTGTCCGAACACGATGTACAGCGCCCAGCACACCCCCGCCCCAAGCGCATAGGCCACGCCTACGGGATCCAGCGCCGCCTCCTGCGACGACCAGGGCACCAGCAACAACAGTCCGCCTACCGCCAGCCCCACCCAAGCCATGTCACGCAGCCGACGCGACCCGAGCAATGCGAGTCCCAGCGGCCCGGTGAACTCGAGCGCGATGGCAATCCCCAACGGCACGGTCTGCAAGGCCAGGTAGAACAGCGAATTCATCACCCCCAACGAGATGCCGTAGCCCAGCAGCATCTGCCAGGGCAAGGTACGCCACGGCATCCGCCACGGGCGCAGGACCAGCCATAGCAACAGCGTGCCAAAACCCAATCGAAGGGAAGTCGCGCCCATCGCACCGACGACAGGGAACAGGCCCTTGGCCAGGCTGGCGCCGATCTGTATCGAAAACATTGCGATCAGCAACAGCGATACCGGCAGCAGCACCGAAGCAGCGGGACGTGAGGCAGTCATGCAGTGGGTCCGGTGATTGGGAAGTTCGCGTGTGATCGACAGGATCGATTCGCAGAACCAGAACCGCTCAGGGCGAGTGGATACCGTGTTCGACGAGAATCCTGCGCACGCGATCCAGCGGTATCGCTTCGGCCGTGGTGCCATTGCCGGTGGTGGTGGTTGCCATGAACAGCGAGTTGTAGACCGCCTCCTCCACCGCATCGACGCTGGCCTGGAACACGGCGCTCATCTCCGAGTTGGCCAGTTCGGTGGTGGTGAGTCGCGGCGCATCGAAGGCACGGCGTACAGAATCGGCGGTCGAAAACGCCAGCGCGTAATCGCCGCTTCCATTCGACGCGGAGCTGCCGGTGCGACCGAGCCCCATCATCGCCCGCGAAGCTACGCGCCGCAGGTTACGATCGCTGAGTGGCGCATCGGTGGCGATGATGATGATCACCGAACCATCGCCGCGATCATCTGCGGGAGCGGGAAGCGAAGACGGCGCGGATCGGGCCTGCGAAGCGACCGCCTCCTGGAACGCATAACGGCCGAGTTCGCGTCCGACCGGCGCACCCATCACCTGCAGCACGCCGCCAAAATTGGTCTGCACCAGCACGCCCACGGTCCAGCCACCCAGCGAGGCAGGCAGCACGCGCGAAGAAGTGCCGATGCCGCCTTTCCAACCGAATGCAATGGTCCCTGTGCCTGCGCCGACGCTCCCTTCCTCTACCGGTCCGTTGGTCGCGCCTTCCAACGCCTGGCGCACCGACTCGGCCGTAACCGGCCGCGCGCGGATGTCGTTGAGGTCGCCATCGTTGGTCTCGCCCACGACCGGATTGATCGAGCGCACCTGCTGCATGTCCGGCTGCTCCAGCATCCAGGCGGCCATCGCATCGGCCGCCTTCCATACGCACAGCGTGCAGGTCAGCAGGATCGGGGTTTCCAGTTCGCCCAGCTCGTCGACCTGGGTGCTGCCCGCAAACTTGCCGTAGCCGTTGCCGACGTGCAGCGCCGCCGGTACCCGCGAACGATAGGCGTTGCCGGCATGCGGCAATATTGCGGTCACTCCGGTACGCACCTTGCCTTCGCGCAGGCTGACCTGGCCGACGCGCACGCCGGCCACGTCGGTGATGGCGTTGAGTTTGCCGGTAGCGAAGATGCCGGGCGCGACACCCAGGTCGCGCGCACGGACGCGTTGCTCGGTTCGTCCGGAGAAAGGAACCATGAGCGCCAGGACCAGGGCCGCGAATGCGGCGCCGCGCGCTACCCGGATCATGCCGCCTAGCGTCGTTTGCATGCACTGGCTCCTGGATGGATCGTTGTCCGCATGGGTGGTCCGACTGGTGACGACCGACCCGTCAAGGCTTCATGTGGAAGTGGAAGGTGGATGACGCATCTTTATCGTACGCCCGATGCCATACAGGCTGATCGCTCCCCATGCGCCTTCCAGAAGAAAGACCGGGAGATTGAACTTTCCGACCAGCGAGACCAGGATCCCGCAGGATGCGAACAGATTGAGCAACTGATAGAAAATTCCGGTTCCCGAAATTCGCCCCGCCTGTAACAGGAAGAAGGCCAGCAGCGCCATCAAAGTCCCGGCGACACCAATCCAGTCGTTCCACACCAGCTCGATGTCCATCATCATTCTCCCAGGCCGATCAGGTTCGCCGTTGCCGCACCACCTCGAACAGGGTCACGCCCGCGGCTACCGACACGTTGAGGCTCTCGATATCGCCCGGCATCGGGATCTTCACCAACCCGTCGCAATGTTCGCGGGTCAGCCGGCGCATGCCGTCGCCCTCGCCGCCGAGGACCAGGGCCACGTTTCCGCGCAGGTCGATGTCGTACAGCGAGGCTTCTGCTTCGCCAGCCAGCCCGTAGATCCACACGCCCAGCTGCTGCAGGTCGCGCAGGCAGCGTGCGAGGTTGGTGACCGGGAATACCGGCAGTCGGTCGGCGGCACCGGCGGAGGTCTTGCGTACAGTCGCATTGACCGGCGCCGACTTGTCCTTGGGAATGACCACAGCGGTCGCACCCGCAGCGGCCGCACTGCGCAGGCAGGCGCCCAGGTTGTGCGGGTCCTGCACGCCATCAAGGATCAACACCAGCGCCTTGCCTTCGGCCGCTTCGATCAATCCGGCAAGCTCGCCTTCATCCCAGGTCTTCGCCGCCGCGTAGCGCGCAACCACACCCTGGTGGCGCACGGCACCGCCGACGCCATCCAGCGCCTGCTGGGTGACCCGGCGCACCTCGATGCCCTTGCGCCTTGCGTTCTCTTCGATTTCGGTAATGCGCGAATTCTTGCTGCCGGCTTCCAGCAGTATTTCACGCACGTTGTCGGCATCGTTCTCGATGGCCGAAGCCACCGCGTTGATTCCGGCAATCCACTGGTTCTGTTTGCTCATGGGAATATTTTGGAATAAGGATGTGGAATGGTAGGACCGCCCCATGGGCGCGAGCTCTTTCCAGATGTCCGGCGAATCGCAAAAGCTCGCGCCCATGGGGCGCTCCTAAAGCAATCAATATTTTTCTTTCTTGCGCTTCGCTGGCTGCCCGCGCGGCGGCAGGCCCTGAACCTGTTTTTCCTCGGCCAGCTTGAAGTCGATCTTGCGTTCTTCCAGGCTGGCCTTCATCACCACGATCCTGACCTGGTCGCCCAGCCGGAACACCATGCCGCGACGTTCGCCGCTCATGGTCTTGCGGATCGGGTCGAAATGGTAATAGTCGTGCGGCAGTTGGGTCACGTGGATCAGGCCGTTGACCTTGGAGTCGTTCAACTCCACGAACAGGCCGAAGCTGGTCACCCCGCTGATCACGCCATCGAACTGCCCACCCACGTGCTGTTCCATCCACGCGGCACGGTAACGCTCGTCCACTTCGCGCTCGGCCTCGTCGGCGCGACGCGCCCGCTCCGAGCACTGCAGTGACAGCGCCGCCATCTCGTGGGCCGAATACAGGTATTTCTCCGGCTTGCCCTTGGTCAATGCATATTTGATCGCGCGATGGACCAGCAGGTCGGGATAACGCCGGATGGGGGAAGTGAAATGTGCATAGGCCGCCAGCGCCAGGCCGAAGTGCCCGGCGTTGTCCGGCGTGTACACCGCCAGGCTCTGGCTGCGCAGGACCACCGACTCCAGCAGAGCCACGTCGGGGCGCTCGCGGATCTTGTGCAGCAACTGGGTGAAGTCGCGCGGCTGGACCTTGCTCCACGGCGGCATCGACAGTTTGAATTCCTTGAGGAATTCAAGCAGGTCCGCGTACTTGGATTCCGGCGGCCGGTCGTGCACGCGGTACGGCGCGGGCACATGCGCCGCCAGCAGGTATTTCGCCGCCTCCACGTTCGCGGCGATCATGCATTCCTCGATCAGCTTGTGCGCGGCGTTACGCTGCAGCATGCCGGCCTGGGTCACTTCGCCGCGGTTGTCCAGTTCAAAACGCACTTCCGAGGTCTCGAACTCGATCGCACCGCGCTTCTCGCGCGCCTTGTCCAGCAGCTTGTACAACTCGTACAGGCGCTCGACCTGAGGGAGTTGCGCACCGATCGCTGCGCGCGCGTCGGCGTCGTTCTCGCCGACGGCATTCCAGACCTGGTCGTAGGTCAGGCGTGCGTGCGAGCGCATCACCGCCTCGTAGAACTTCGACTGGGTGACTTCGCCCTCGTTGTTCACCTGCATGTCGCAGACAAAGCACATGCGGTCCACTTTGGGATTCAGCGAACATATGCCGTTGGACAGCGTCTCCGGCAGCATCGGCACCACGAAGCCGGGGAAGTAGACCGAAGTAGCACGCTTCTGCGCCTCATCGTCCAGCGGAGTGCCCGGCCGCACGTAATGGGAAACGTCGGCGATCGCCACGACCAGGCGATAACCGCTGCGGTTCTTCATGCGCAGACCCTGGCGGTTGCTTTCGCAATACACCGCGTCGTCAAAGTCCTTGGCGTCGGCGCCGTCAATGGTCACCAGCGGCAGGTCGCGCAGGTCAACGCGGCCGCCAATCATGCTTTGCTCCACCACCAACGGCACCGCAGCGGCTTCGTCCACGACTTCCTGCGGAAATTCATGCGGGATTTCGTGGCCGTGGATGGCCGCTTCCACCACCAGCGATGGAGTCAGCTTGTCGCCAAGCACCGCGATGATCTTGCCGATCGGTGGACGCCGCGCGTCCGGGGCCTGGGTCAGCTCGACTACCACCAGTTGCCCGTCGCGCGCTTCGCCACGACCTTCCTGCGGTATCTGTACGTTGCGCTGCACGCGCTTGTCGTCCGGCACCAGATAGCTGATGCCGCCTTCCAGCGTGTAACGCCCGATCAGGCGGCTTAGCCGGCGCTCCAGCACCTCAACGATGCTGCCCTCGCGACGCCCGCTGCGGTCCACGCCGGTGATGCAGGCCATGACCCGGTCGCCATGCATGGCCTTGCGCATTTCGTACGGCGGCAGGAACAGGTCGTCGCCACCGCCTGCCTCAGGCCGCAGGAAACCGAATCCGTTGGGATTGGCGATGACCACGCCCGGGATCAGGTCCATCTGCTTGGCCGGGGCAAAGCCACCACGCCGGTTCTGCAGCAACTGGCCGTCGCGCACCATCGCTCCCAGGCGCTTGCCCAGGGCGTCGAAACGATCCGGCGCGGTCAGCTCCAGCCGGGTGGCGATCTCGTCGGCGTTCTGCGGACCTTCGGCGGCAGCCAGCAGGGCCAGGATGGCCTCACGGCTGGCAATGGGATCAGCGTAGCGCTCCGCTTCGCGCGCGGCATGCGGGTCGCGCACGCCGCCACGCGGTGGCGCTGGCTGGCGGTTCGGTTGCCGGCCACCGGCTTTCGGGCCGGGTTGCCTGGTTGCCCCTGCCGGGCCTCTTCGTGCTGGAGCATCCGGCTTGCCTGCAGGCAGATCCGGCATCCACGGCGGCAGCTTCGAAGGCTTGCCTGTACCGGTCTTTTTTGCACTTCCACCAGGCTTGCCCGGCTTGCCGGATGCGGGCTGGGAACCGCCTTTGGTTGGCTTCTTTGTCATCCCTCCATGGTACACCCCGGCCCAATCGCGGCAGTCACGATGCAATCATGCGTTGACATCCTGCCGCGCAATCCGGAGAATGCGCGCCCTGCACCTGCCCGGGTGGCGGAATTGGTAGACGCACTAGCTTCAGGTGCTAGCGGGGGCAACTTCGTGGAGGTTCGAGTCCTCTCCCGGGCACCAGCTTGGAAAGCAAAACCCTCGCGCAAGCGGGGGTTTTTGCTTTTCAGACTTCACCCGCTTTGACAGGCATACGCTAGTTTGTATTCCTTCTAAGGGAGCCACGGGCGCCGATGGAACCGCAACAGATCATCTTCCTGGTCATCCTGGCCGCTTCCCTGGCGCTGTTCGTCAGCGAGAAGCTGCGCGTCGACATAGTGGCAATGCTGGCGTTGCTGGCCCTGACCCTGACCGGCATCCTTGGCCCGAAGGAAGCGCTGTCCGGCTTCTCCAGCGAGCCAGCGATCATCGTGGCCGCGGTATTCGTCCTGTCTGCAGGGTTGTCGGCCACCGGCATTACCGACCGCATTGGCGCCGGCATTGCCCGCGCGGCAGGTGGCAGCGAATGGCGCACGATTGCGGTGGTGATGCCGGCAACCGCGGCGCTGGCTGCGTTCTCGCATCATCTGATGGTCACCGCGATGATGCTGCCAATCCTGGTGCGCCTGGCCCGCGAGCAGAAACTCGCAACCTCAAGGCTGTTGATGCCGATGTCGCTGGCGGCATCGCTGGGAACCACGCTGACCCTGATCAGCGCGCCGGCTTTCCTGCTGGCCAACGACCTGCTCAAGCGTTCCGGCCAGCCCGGCCTGGACATCTTCACCATCACCCCTATCGGCATCGTCCTGGTCCTGCTGGGCACCGTCTACATGCTGCTGGGACGATGGCTGGTTCCCAAGCGCAGTGGGGAATCCAGCCAGTCGGACTACCTCAGGCTGGATAGTTACTACACCGAGCTGGTGATCGAAAAGGAATCGCCCTGGATCGGAAAGACCCGCGGCGATTTCGAAAAGGCATTCAGCAAGCGCCTGCAGGTGGTGGACTGGCTGCGACTCGGCGTGCGTCGGCAGCAGCAACAGAGCGCCAACGTGCTGCGGGCCGGGGACGTGCTGCTGGTCCGGGCCTCGCCGGACGAGATCGCCTCGGTCAAGGACGAGCCGGGCCTGGGCCTGCATGCGGTCGCAAAGTACGGCGAGCGACCGGTCGAAGAGCACCAGTTGGAGCTGCTGGGCGAAGAACAACTCGTGCAGGCCGTGGTCGCGCCGCATTCCGAGTTTGTTGGCCGCAGCGTCGGCGCGATCGATTTCCTGGGCAACCTGGGAGTCGTCGTGGTCGGCCTGTGGCGCAAGGAAAGCTGGTTGCATGGCGAGATGTCGGAGATGCTGCTGCAGGAAGGTGACCTGCTGGTGCTTTGGGGTCGCGAACAGAACTTCGAAAGACTGGCCAGCCACCACGGCTTCCTGCTGCTGATGCCTTTTGCCGGGCAAAAGAAGGTCCGCAAGCGCGCACCGCTGGCGCTACTGATCATGGCCGCGTCGATTACCGCCGCGGCAACGGAATTGTTATCACCGCAGATCGCATTCCTTGGCGGTGCGGTGGCCATGGTCCTGACCCGCTGCGTCGGCGTGGAACAGGCCTATCGCGAAATCGATGTGCGCATTTTCGTGATGATCGCCGGGGTTATCCCGCTGGGCATCGCCATGGAACGCACCGGCACCGCATCCCTGTTTGCCGACTTCCTGCTCGCGCATACCTCGCATTGGTCGCCATTGACCTTGTTGTTGATCATGTTCGGCGCGGCCGCGCTGCTGACCCAGGTTCTGTCCGATGCCGCAACCACCGTGTTGTTGTGCCCGATCGCCCTGGCGCTTGCGGAAGGACTGGGGCTGCCTCCGGTGCCTTTCGTGGTCTGCACCGCGATGGGTGCCGTTGCTTCTTTCCTGACCCCTATAGGCCATCACGGCAACCTGCTGATCCTCAATCCAGGCCAGTACACGTTTGGCGACTTCCTGCGGGTGGGCGTGCCGCTGACCACGCTGATCGCCTTTGCCACGGCCTGGATGGCTCGATGGATGTGGCTCGGCGGGCCCCTGCTACCGGTGGCTGGCGGTTAAAATCAACGCCAGTCCGCACAACCGAAGCCTGCAATGACCGAAACGATTCGCCCCACCTTCCATGGTTTCGAACAGATCCCGCTGCGCGAGTACGCCGAACGTGCCTACCTGGACTATTCGATGTACGTGGTCCTGGACCGCGCCCTGCCCTTCCTGGGCGATGGGCTGAAGCCGGTGCAGCGCCGCATCATCTTCGCGATGAGCGAGCTGGGGCTGGCCGCCGGAGCCAAACCAAAGAAATCCGCGCGCACCGTTGGCGACGTCATCGGCAAGTACCACCCGCATGGCGACAGCGCCTGCTACGAGGCGCTGGTGCTGATGGCACAACCGTTCTCGTACCGCTATCCGCTGATCGAGGGCCAGGGCAATTTCGGTTCACCGGATGACCCCAAATCGTTCGCGGCGATGCGCTATACCGAATCCAAGCTGACTCCAATCGCCGAAGTGTTGCTGGGCGAACTCGGCCAGGGCACGGTGGACTGGACCCCCAACTTCGACGGCACCCTGCAGGAACCGACCTGGATGCCGGCACGTTTGCCGCACCTGCTGTTGAACGGCACCACCGGCATTGCGGTCGGCATGGCCACCGACGTGCCGCCGCACAACCTCAACGAGATCGTCAGCGCCTGCGTGCGCCTGCTGGACGACCCTGAAGCCACGGTCGCCGACCTGTGCGAACACGTGCGCGGCCCCGACTATCCGACCACGGCCGAGATCATCACCCCGTTGGCTGACCTGCGCGCCATCTACGAAACCGGCCACGGCAGCGTGCGCGCACGCGCCACCTTCCTGAAGGAGGGCCAGAACATCGTGGTCAACGCGCTGCCCTACCAGGTGTCGCCGTCGAAGGTGATCGAGCAGATCGCCGCGCAGATGCGAGCCAAGAAACTGCCCTGGCTGGAAGACATCCGCGACGAGTCCGATCACCTCAACCCGGTCCGCGTGGTCCTGATCACCCGTTCCAACCGCGTCGATGCGGACCAGCTGATGGGTCATCTGTTCGCCACCACCGATCTTGAGAAAAGCTTCCGGGTCAACCTCAACATCATCGGCCTGGATGGACGCCCGCAGGTCAAGAACCTGAGGACGATACTCGGCGAATGGCTTGGGTTCCGTGCCGAAACCGTGACCAAGCGGCTCAACCACCGCCTGGAAAAAGTCGAGCGCCGCCTGCACCTGCTGGAAGGCCTGCTGGTCGCCTTCCTCAACCTGGACGAAGTGATCCACATCATCCGCACCGAGGACGAGCCGCGCGACGCATTGATCGCGCGTTTCGAGCTGAGCGAGGACCAGACCGACTACATCCTCGACACTCGCCTGAAACAGTTGGCGCGGCTGGAGGAAATGAAGATCCGCGGCGAACAGGACGCACTGGATGCCGAACGCGACCAGCTGATGTCCACGCTGGCCTCCAAAGCCAAGCTGAAGAAACTGATCAAGGACGAACTGCTGGCCGACGCGAAGAAATTCGGCGATGCACGGCGTTCGCCGCTGGTCGCACGCGATGCGGCGCAGGCGCTGGATGAAACCGAACTGGTCGCCAGCGAACCGATGACCGTGGTCTTGTCCGAGAAAGGCTGGATCCGCGCAGCCAAGGGCCATGACGTCGATGCGTCGGCCATGTCCTATCGCGACGGCGACGCCCTGCTGGCGGCGGTGCGCGGTCGCAGCACGCAGCAGGTGGCGTTCCTGGATTCGGAAGGCCGCAGCTATTCCACTGCGACCCACACCCTGCCCTCGGCACGGGGCAACGGCGAACCGCTGACCGGTCGCTTCTCGCCTGCCCCAGGTGCGTCCTTCGTGGCCCTGGCCAGCGGCGAAAACGATGCGCGCTTCGTGCTGGCTTCTTCGCACGGCTACGGATTCGTCACCCGTTTCGAGAACCTGACCGGGCGCCAGAAAGCCGGCAAGGTGATGTTGAACCTGTCGACGGGCGCGAAGGTGCTGCAACCGGCCCCTACCGCCAATCCACAGGCCGACCGCATCGTCGCCGTGACCAGCGCCGGCCATCTGCTGGCATTCGCACTGGCCGATCTGCCGGAACTCGACAAGGGCAAGGGCAACAAGATCATCGAGATCCCGAAGGCCAAGCTGGGCACCGAGCGCGTGGTCGCCGTCGCGGCCGTGTCGCCTGGAAGCACGTTGCTGGTGAAGAGTGGGCAACGGACCATGTCGCTGTCGTTCAAGGACCTGGATGAGTACATCGGCGCGCGTGCGAGTCGTGGCGGGTTGTTGCCGCGGGGTTGGCAGAAGGTCGATGGCCTCGATGTCCAATAATTCGCAGGCGGCGACCGGCCCAAGGGCTGACGCCACGGCCGTGGGCTGATGGAAGCCGACTTCTGGCTGCAGCGTTGGCGGGAAGGCCAGACCGGTTTCCATCGCGTCGAGGTGATGCCGTTGCTGGAAACGCACTGGCCAGCGTTGCGGCTTGCAGCCGGAAGCCGCGTGCTGGTGCCGCTGGCCGGCAAGAGCCTGGACATGCATTGGCTGGCAGCACAGGGACATCGCGTACTTGGCGTCGAACTGTCGCCGCTGGCGGTGCAGCAGTTCTTTGCTGAAGCGGGCCTGCAGCCAGTGCGGCACCACAGCCGCTACGGCGAGCATTTCGTCGCAGGGCCGGTCGAAGTGATCCTGGGCGACGCCTTTGGCCTGGATGCAGGACTGCTGGCCGACATCGCGGCTGTCTACGACCGCGCCGCGCTGATAGCCCTGCCGGCCGGGTTACGCCGGCGTTACCTGGACACGGTCTATGCCGGACTGCCTGGCGGATGCGAAGGCCTGCTGATCACCCTGGAATACCCGCAGACTGAAAAGGCAGGGCCACCATTCTCCGTGGAGGCGGAAGAAGTCGCGCGCCTGTTCAACCTGCCGTGGCACGCGACCCTGCTGGAACGGCGCGACATTCTCGGCCAGGAGCCTCGCTTCCAGGCCGAGGGCGTGACTGCACTCGCCACCACGGTGTATCGCCTGCAAAAAACGTGAAAGACCTGCGTCGGGGGTGTTGCGACCGTCAGCTTGCGGGTTTGCCTTCGCCAAGCTTGGTCAACAGGTAATTCTCGATGCCCAGCCGTTGGATCAAACCCAGCTGTTGTTCCAGCCAGTGCGCGTGGTCTTCCTCGGTGTCCTTCAGCTGGACCAGCAGCATTGCGCGGCTGACGTAGTCGCCCATGCGTTCGCAAAGTTCGATGCCCTTGGCCAGCCTGGCCCGCACTTCGTATTCCAGGTCCAGGTCCTTGCGCAGCATCTCCTCGACGGTCACGCCCGGCACGAACGGCGTCGGCGACATGTCGGGGTCACCTTCCAGGAACAGGATGCGGCGCAGCAGCGCGTCGGCGTGCTCCGTCTCTTCCTGCATCTCGTGGTGGATGCGTTCGTAGAGCACGTGCAGGCCCTGGTCCTCATAGCGACGCGAGTGGATGAAGTACTGGTCGCGTGCGGAAAGTTCACCGCGCAGCAGCTGCCTGAGGTAGTCGATGACTTCTGGATGGCCTTTCATGCGGGTGCCCGGTTTCGGAATGCGGACAGTCTGCCGGATCCCATGAGTCCTCGATTCAATCGGAATCACTCGCATCCGTGGCCCGGCGGCGTCCGGACCGATATTGGCGGCAGCGCCGTGGAATAATCGGCCCAGTACCTTTTACCTCCTCGTCTGGACGGGGCACTCATGTTCAAGTGGATCAAGCGCCTGGCGCTGCTGTTGCTCGTCCTGATGGTCGTAGCCCTGGGCACCGGCTGGTGGCTGCTGCGCGGCAGCCTGCCCGCACTGGACGGCGACTTGGCGCTGGCCGGGCTCTCGGCCCCGGTGACGATCCAACGCGATGCACTGGGCGTGGTAACCATAGATGCCGCCAACGAAACCGATATGGCCCGCGCGCTGGGTTACGTGCATGCGCAGGAACGCTATTTCGAGATGGACCTGATGCGCCGCAGCTCGGCCGGTGAGCTGGCGGAACTGTTTGGCCCGATCGCTCTGGACCTGGACAAGGAACACCGCGTGCATCGGATGCGCGCGCGGGTCATGGCCAACCTGGACGACTTCGCAGGCGACAAAGTCGCGCAGTTGCAGGCCTATACCGATGGCGTCAATGCAGGACTGCACGACCTGAAGGTCCGGCCGTGGCCATACCTGCTGCTGCGCCAGCAGCCGCGACGCTGGGAGCTGGCGGACTCGGCCTTGACTGGCTACGCGATGTATTTCGACCTGCAGGATTCGCAGAACACGCGCGAACTGGCGCTATGGAAGATCAGGTCGCATGTACCCTCCGCATTGTTCGCCCTGCTGACCCGCGACGGCACCGAGTGGGACGCGCCCTTGTTCGGCGAAGCGCGGGGCAATGCGGTGCTGCCCGGCGCGGAACAAGTCGACCTTGGGAAACTGCCAATGCCCGCGAAACGGGACCTGGCACCCCTTTCGGAAAAAGCCTTCCCCGGCAGCAACAACTGGGCAGTGTCCGGCGCACTGACCGCCGATGGCCGCGCCATCGTCGCCGACGACATGCACCTGGGACTGCGTGCGCCGAACATCTGGTTCCGCGCGCGATTGCGTTATCCCGATGCACGCGCACCGGATGGCAAGGTGGACATATCCGGATTCACCCTGCCCGGGATGCCGGCAGTGATCGTCGGTAGCAATGGTCATATCGCCTGGGGATTCACCAACAGTTATGGCGACTGGGCCGATTGGGCCGAATTGCCGTTGTGCCCGAAAGGATCTCTTGAACATGCTTTCACCTATCCCCCACGCGAAACTGACGGCACTACTTGCGCCCTGGCCACTGACTTCCACGAATCCATCGCAGTCGCTGGTGCCAGAGACGTGGACTTCCTGGTCCGGGAGACCGCTTGGGGACCAATCCTGCACGAATCGAAGGACGGCAATGCACTGGCACTACGATGGACTCCGCAGTTACCGGGATCGTTGCGGGTTTCATTTGCCGATCTCGCTGTTGCCAAGAATCTGGATGCCGCGTTTGCCATAGCAGACAAGTCCGGCATACCCGCGCAGAACTTTGTCGTCGCCGATTCCACTGGCAGGATCGGCTGGCGTGTGATCGGCGGCTTTCCGAAGCGCGATCCCGGCTGTCTCGCCAGCATGCCGGAACAAAGCGTGAGCATGTACCCCGACTCACCCTATTCTCCTATCGTTACGGCCGCGGCGGTCGGTGCACCCACCGCCGCCTGTTCTCCATGGAATACGGATGCCACAGCCTCGCCAAGACTGATAGACCCCGAATCCCATCGCCTGTGGACCGCCAACAACCGCACCCTGGATGGCGAAAACCTGAAACTCGCAGGCGACGCCGGCTACGCACTGGGCGCACGCGCGAAACAGATCCGCGATGATCTTTTCCTCAAGGATCGTTTCACCGAGAAAGACCTGCTGGCGATCCAGCTCGACGACCGCGCGGTGTTCCTGCAGCGCTGGTGGGCGCTGCTGCAAAAGGAAAGCAAGCACGAGAAGACACCTGCGCTCGCCGCACTAGCCAAGGCAGCGGACCACTGGGAAGGACGCGCCAGCACCCATTCGGTCAGCTATCGCATTGTCCGCGCCTGGCGCCTGGCGGTGAATGCACGCGTGGCCGACGGCCTGACCGCACCGGCGCAGGCCGCGCTGGGAAAGGACTTCATCATGCCGGACCTGCCGCAGCTGGAAGGCGTGGTCTGGCCGCTGCTCAACCAGCGCCCCGCCAACCTGTTGCCGCGCCGCTTCGCCAGTTGGGAGGCGTTACTGGAAGATGCCGCCGTGCAGGTCCGTGACGATCTTTCCAGACAAGGCCCGCTTGAGCGCCGCACCTGGGGCGAACGTAACATAGCGAAAATCTGTCATCCGCTCGCCGGCGCCTTGCCTGCGATGCTCAAGTCTTCCCTGTGCATGCCGGCCGATCCGCTACCCGGTGGCGGCGACATGCCGCGCGTGCAGGCGCCTTCGTTCGGCGCAAGCGAACGCATGGTGGTCTCGCCCGGCCACGAAGCCGACGGCATCATCCACATGCCCGGCGGACAGAGCGGCAATCCGCTGTCGCCGTTCT
>JBDTPP010000043.1:0-22347 GCA_039932615.1 Pseudoxanthomonas sp. | reverse complement strand
GCTACCAGCGCGAGCACGACAAGCGCGACCCGACCTTCGATCCGCTCGAGCTCGACCGCTTCTCCACGCTGCAGCAGCTGAGCCGCGGCCTGGGCGAATCGGCAGCCGACTTGACCGGCCTGCAGGGCGTCCTCGACGACCTTGCGCGCCAGTACGACGGCCTGTTGCAACAGCAGTCACGGGTCAGCTCGGAATTGCAGGAAGGGTTGATGCGTGCGCGCATGGTGCCGTTCGATGGACTGGTGCCGCGCCTGCGTCGCGTGTTGCGCCAGGCCGCCAGCGATACCGGCAAGCAGGTGAAACTACACCTTGACGGCGCCCATGGCGAACTTGACCGCAACGTGCTGGAGCGCATGACCGCGCCGCTGGAACACCTGTTGCGCAACGCCGTGGCCCACGGCCTGGAATCGCCCAAGCAGCGCCGCAAGAGCCGCAAGCCGGAAGAAGGCACGGTGCAGATCGCACTGCGCCGCGAAGGTGCGGAAATGGTGTTCCAGGTCTCCGATGATGGTGTCGGCATCGACCATGCCGCGATCCGTCGTCGCGCCGAGCAGCGCGGCATGCTGCAAGCCGATACCCAGATGTCCGATACCGACCTGGAACGCCTGATCCTGGAATCCGGTTTCAGTACTTCCGACAGCATCAGCCAGCTCTCGGGCCGTGGCGTTGGCATGGACGTGGTCTACAACGAAGTCCGCCAGCTTGGCGGCTCGCTGGAAATCGCTTCGAAACCCGGCAAGGGCACTACCTTTACCCTGCGCCTGCCGCAGACCCTGGCGGTGACGCAAGCGGTGTTCGTGCAGATCGGCGACACCCAGTTCGCAGTGCCGGTGGCGGCGGTGGGCGGCGTCGGGCGTATCTCCCGCGACCGTTTTGAAACCGCAGGCGCGGTCTATGTCTATGGTGGCGAGGAATACGTACTGCACGACCTGGGCGCATTGATCGGGCAGCCGCCCGCACGTGCCGAAGGCCAACCGCAGGTGCCATTGCTGCTGGTTCACGCCGGCGACCTGCGCGCGGCCGTGGCCGTCGACCAGGTGCTGGGCAACCGCGAGATCGTGGTCAAGCCGGTCGGTCCGCAGATCACGTCGGTGCCGGGTATCTACGGCGCCACCATCACCGGTGACGGCAGCATCGTGGTGATCCTGGACGTGGCCCCGCTGGTGCGCCGCCATATCCTGCAGCCGCACCTGTTCGTGACCGATACACCGGCGCCGGAAGAGCGGCGCGTACCGCTGGTGATGGTGGTCGACGATTCGCTGACCATGCGCAAGGTCACCGGTCGCGTGCTGGAACGCCACAACTTCGAGGTGTCCGTTGCCCGCGATGGCATCGAGGCACTGGAGCGACTGGAAGAACGCGTGCCCGACCTGATGCTGCTCGACATCGAGATGCCGCGCATGGACGGCTACGAGCTGGCGACGGCGATGAAGGCCGACCCACGGTTCAAGGACGTGCCGATCGTGATGATCACTTCGCGTACCGGTGAAAAGCATCGCCAGCGCGCCATGGAACTCGGCGTGCAGCGCTACATGGGCAAGCCATACCAGGAGCTTGACCTGATGCGCAACGTCTACGACCTGCTGGGGATCGCCCGTGTCCGTGAATGAGGGTGGCTTGGCAATGAATACACCTTCGGGCAAGCGCGTCGCCTTGCTGGCGCGGCCCGGTCCCGCACGCGAGCAATTGCGTCTGGCCCTGCAGCAAGTAGGGGCCGAGATCGTGCTCGAGGACGATCCCAACACCCTGGACAGCGCGGCCCTGGGCAATGCTGCCCCGCAAGTCGTGCTGGTGGCGCTGGAGTCGGCTATCGAGGACAGCCTGTCGCGTTTCGATCAGGTGCTGCACGACCCTTCCGTGGTGGTGATCTTCGACGAAGCAGAATTGGCCGCGCATCGCGAAGGCTGGGAGGCCAAGCGCTGGGTACGGCATCTGGCGGCCAAGTTGAACGGCCACGCCGATGTGTTGCCACCGGGTGGCGAACTGGATGACACCCGTCCCGAACCCGGCCTGCCTCTCTCGCCTGCACAGATCCACGCAGACGCGGGAATCGAGCCGCACCTTGAAGAAGCACAAGGGCTGGCATTCGAACTCCCCCGCGGTGGCCTGGAACTGGTGGCTGACGACGAAGGGTCCGGATCCAGTCAGTCCATTGATCTTGAAACCTGGAAGCCGTCCATTGCCGCGGAACACGACGCCCCCCTGAATGACGGTTTCGGCCCGGAAGCGCCCCTATCGGCCGCTGCCGCCGAACCGCCGGCGCTGCCGGTGGCGGCGGTAAAATCCAGTGGCCTGACCCTTGAGCTGGAATCGATTCATGCCACCGCCACGGGTCCGGGCGTTCGCGGCGCGGCGTTGCTGTTTGCCGGCATCGGCGGTCCCGATGCGGTACGCAAGGTGTTGGCGGAGCTGCCGCCCGACCTGTCCCGCCCGGTGCTGGTACAGCTGCGCCTCGATGGCGGACGCTACGACAACCTGGTCAAGCAGATGGAGCGCGTCTCGGCGCTGCCGGTGCAACTGGCCAAGGCAGGTGAAGCTGCGCAGGCGGGCCATGTCTACGTGCTGCCCAACGATGTGGCGGTGTGCGTGGAAGAAGGCGTCGTTCATTTCGGCGAAGGCGTGCTCCAGGTCGATAGCCTGATTGCCTCGCTTCCGCCTGCGGAAAGCGCGGTGCTGCTGCTCAGCGGCAGTGATCCGTCGCAGGTCGAGGCCGCGTTGGGGCTGGCCGCCAAGGGGGGCCTGGCCGCAGGGCAGTCCTCGCAAGGCTGCTATGACCCGGCGGCCTCCAAGGCGCTTGCGGCGCGTGGTGGAATCGTAGCGACTCCGGCCGAGCTGGCGACCCACCTGGCTTCGCACTGGCCTGACTGACCAAGTTCCATTGAAACAGGCTTGATCGCAACAGGATTGAACGAAACACGATGTATCCAGGCACGCCATAACCGGCGTGCCGTAACCAGGTACGCAGTACCGAGGAAATACCGATGGCACGTTCCAACGACGAAATCCGTGGCGTACTGGTGCAAGTGGCCGAAGAGCGGCTACTGCTGCCCAACGCGACCGTTGCCGAGGTGCTGGCGCGGGTGCCGGTGGAACCCATCGCCGACGCGCCGGCCTGGTTGCCGGGACAGATTCCCTGGCACGGCAGGCAGGTGCCGCTGGTTTCGTTCGCGCAGCTGACTGGCCTGGGTGAGGAAAGCGTGGTTGCCAGCAGCAAGATCGTGGTCCTAAAGGCCCTTGGCGGCGGCGAAGCCATGCCGTATTTCGCCTTGCTGACGCAGTCGTTCCCGCGCCTGGTCTCGGTACCGCGCGACGGCCTGCTGGCCGATGCGACCGAAGAACAACTGCCAGCCGGCGTGCGCATGCGCGTTTTGTTGGGTGATGAGGCCGCGTTGCTGCCGGACCTGGAAAGCATCGAGGCCATGATCGCCGATGCGCTGGCGACAGTCGCGTAACGACCGAAATCCCTGCCCCCAAGGGGCTTCCTTGGAAATTGATGCGCAGGTCCGGACGCTCCCGGAGGCCTTGCGCATTGAAGGAAGAGCATCCGGGCAGGCCCGGACCTAAAGATCACCGAATCGGGACTGCAGTGCGGCGATAGCCGCCAGGCCTGCGGTTTCGGTGCGCAGTACGCGCGGTCCCAGGCGCAGGCCTGAAAATCCAGCGGCATGCAGGATCTCGCGATCACGCCGAGACCAGCCACCTTCCGGGCCGATTGCAATCGCGACCGAATGGCCAGTCGGCGTTGCCATGGTAGCCAGCGCGAGATCGCCCGCGGGGTCCAGCGTGAACTTCACGGTGTCGTCGACGAGCTTCGTGGTGACATGACCTAACGGGATCGGCTGGGTCAGTTCCGGCACCCGCGCACGACCGGATTGTTCGCAGGCCGACGCGATCACGCTGCGCCAGTGGAGCATGCGTTTTTCGGTGCGCTCGGCATCCAGTTTAACTTCCGTGCGCTCTGCCAGTACCGGGATGAAACCGGCGACCCCCAGCTCGGTCGCCTTCTGCAGGATCAGGTCCATCTTCTCGCCACGGGCGATGCCCTGGATCAAAGTGATGCGCAATGGGGACTCGTTGTCCACCGGGCTGACGGACAAGATATCTGCAATGACCTCGCGTTTTCCCGCCAAGGCAAGGCAGGCGGCATAGTCGTTGCCATCGCCGTTGAACAGCACGCATTCGTCGCCCTCGCGCAGGCGCAACACGCGGACCAGGTGCGCGGCTGACGACACGGGCAAAGTGATTTTCGCGCCAGCCGACAGCGGCAGGTCCACGTGGCAGCGGGTCACCCTCATGCGACGGCTTCGTCGATCGCGAGGCGGGTGACCTGGGCCATGAGTTGCAATTGAGCATCGTCGATGCAGTAGGGCGGCATCCAGTACAGCACATCTCCAAGCGGGCGCAGGACCACTCCGCGCTCGAGTGCCGCGCAATACGCCTTCAGCCCGACCCGCCGCTGGGCTGGGAACGGGGTGCGCTTGTCCCCGACCTGGGTGAGCTCGAAGGCCACGATCATTCCCGCCTGGCGCACGTCGGCGACCTGCGGATGGGTGGCGAAGGGGGCAGCCAGTGCGGCCATTTTCGCCGCGGTGACCCGGTTGCGTGCCAGTACATCGTCCTGGGCAAAGATATCCAGCGTCGCCAGCGCCGCTGCGCAGGCCAGCGGGTTGCCGGTGTAACTGTGCGAATGCAGGAACGCGCGCTCGCGTGAATCATCCAGGAAAGCGTCGTAGATCTGCTGTGTAGCCAACACCGCCGCCAGTGGCAGGAAGCCGCCGGTCAAGCCCTTCGACAGGCACAGCAGGTCCGGCATTACGCCGCTTTCCTGGCTGGCGAACATCGGCCCGGTACGGCCGAAACCGACCGCGATTTCGTCGGCGATCAGGAACACACCATTGGCGTCGCACAAATGGCGCACGCGGGCCAGGTACGAAGGGTCGTGCATGCGCATGCCGCCCGCGCATTGCACGCGCGGTTCGACGATCAATGCGCAGATCTCGCCGGGATGCCGGTCGAACAGGTCGGCCAGCGCATCAGCAGCGCGTCCGGCGTGCGCCGCGGCCGATTCGCCAGGCTCGGCCAGGTAGGCGTCTGGCGATGGCGCGAACAGGGCTTCGCTGAGCAACGGTGCATATACGCGCCGGTACAACGGGATGTCGCCCACCGACAGGGCGCCGATGGTTTCGCCGTGGTAACCATTTTCCAGGGCCACGAATTTCGTTCGCCGGTGTTCGCCGCGGTTGTGGAAATAATGGAACGCCATCTTCAGCGCCACTTCCACGCCCGCCGAACCATTGTCGGCATAGAACACCTTGGCCAGCGGCTCGCGATCGGCCTGGCGTGGCGCCAGCGCCAGCAGTCGTTCGGCCAGCTGCACCGCGGGCGCATGCGAGAAGCCGGCCAGCATGACCTGTTCCAGGGTCTGGGCCTGGCGTGCGATGGCCGCGCCGATCCGTGGTTCGCTGTGACCGAACAAGTTGGTCCACCAGCTGCTGACCGCATCCAGGTAGCGGCGCCCGTCATAACCCACCAGCCACGCGCCTTCGCCGCGTGCGATCGGCACCAGTGGCAACGTGTGCGGGTGCTCGCGCATCTGCGTGCACGGGTGCCACAACACCTCCAGGTCCCGCGAACGCCAGTCCCCGGCCTCTGTTAGCATTTGTGCTTCATGATCGTTTCCCTGCATCCGTCCATCATATCGACCACCGCGCGGCCCCGCACCGGAGTTCGCGGGTGAGTCGCCGCCTGCCCATCATCCACGGGATCACCGAACGCAGCGAAGGCGTCTCCGATCGTATCGTCGAGGTGCTGGACATCGAATTCAGCAACGGTGAGCGCCGGCATTTCCACCGGCAGAAGCCGAACGGCCATGGCGCGGTGGTGGTGGTGCCGATGCTGGACGACGACACCGTGTTGCTGGTGCGTGAATACGCGGCGGGCGTGCACCGATACGAGCTGGGCCTGGTCAAGGGGCGCATAGATGCAGGCGAAACCCCGGTGCAGGCCGCCGATCGCGAATTGAAGGAAGAAGCGGGCTACGGAGCGCGCCGACTCGAGGTGCTGCGCGCATTGAGTCTGGCGCCCACCTACATGAGCCACCAGTCATGGCTGGTGCTGGCGCGCGATCTTTATCCGCAGCGCCTGCCAGGTGACGAACCCGAGGAACTGGAAGTGGTGCCGTGGAAGCTCGATGCGCTGGACCAGCTGATGCTGCGCGATGATTTTTCCGAAGGACGTTCGCTGGCGGCTTTGTTCATCGCCCGCGAGTGGTTGCGGGGCCGGCATGGGCCAGCCGGCATGAGCCAGCTGCCATGAGTCTGGTCACCGCGGACCTGCGCGAAGCAGCCATCGCCATCGCCCGCGAGGCGGCTGGCGCGATCCTGGCTGTGTACGAGAACGCTTTCGTGGTAGAGCACAAGGCCGACTCCAGCCCACTCACCGCCGCCGACATGGCCGCGCACAGGATCATTGTCGATGGCCTGCAAACGCTGACCCCGGAGTGGCCGATCCTGTCCGAGGAGGCCGCCGATATACCCTGGGAAATACGTCGGCACTGGACCCGTTACTGGCTGGTGGATCCATTGGATGGCACTCGCGAGTTCGTCAAGCGCAATGGCGAGTTCACGGTCAACATCGCCCTGATCGAACAGGGCGTGGCGGTGTTCGGGGTCGTGCTGGCGCCGGTTTGCGGAACCGTATGGCATGGCGTGGCAGGTGCCGAGGCCTGTCGGCGCGATGGCGAAACCGACACGCTCCTGCGCACCCGGGCACCGGCCACGGGAACCTTGCGCGTGGCAGCCAGCCGCTCGCATCGCGATGCGCGTACCGAAGCCTTGTTGGCCCGGATCGGCGACGCTCAGACGCTTGGCCTGGGGTCGTCACTGAAGTTCTGCCGCATCGCCGACGGCGCGCTGGATGTATATCCCCGGTTCGGTCCCACTTCTGAATGGGATACGGCCGCTGCGCAATGCGTACTGGAGGCGGCCGGTGGCGCGGTCATCGCCCCGGACGGCCGCGCGTTCCGCTACAACCAGCGGCCTACGTTGTTGAACGGCGATTTCATCGCCTTGGGAGACCCGCAGTTGCCGTGGCGGGAATGGTTGTAACCCGTGACAGCGCGGGTCGCTTGTGCAGCGCCTGGCGTGCGCGGTTTCCCGCGACGTCCAGACCCGAGCTTGCACGGTTGTTCCGGGGCGTTGTCGCCCGCGCGGATTTCCTTCCTGGCGTAGATCCGGTCATGCAGGGATGCTCTTCGCCATGAATCAACAATATTCGAGCGCGCTCGAATCTACGACGTACGCCGATTGCATCCACCCGCAGGCTTGCTCCCTGCCACAGCACGGAACAGGTCCTTGAACAACCCGTCGCACGAGATCGATCAGCTGCTTTCCATCATGGCCCGGCTGCGTGACCGCGATAAGGGTTGCCCCTGGGATATCGAGCAGGACTTCGCCAGCATCGCCGCGTACACCATCGAGGAAGCGTACGAGGTCGCCGATGCAATCGACCGAAACGACCTTGAGCACCTGAAGGACGAGTTGGGCGACCTGCTGCTGCAGGTGGTGTTCCATGCGCAAATGGCGCAAGAGCAGGGTGCCTTCGACTTCGGCGACGTGGTTGCAGCGATCTGCGACAAGATGACCCGCCGGCATCCGCATGTATTTGCCGCACAAGGACGTGCAAATGCCGCGGAAGGCCGGATGCCGGGAGCGGCCGCCGGTGCCAGCATCGAAAATAGCGAAGCCCAGACCCGCGAATGGGAAGCGCAAAAGCGCCGCGAACGACAGGCCGCGGGCGACGATGACACGTCGGCACTGGCCGGCATCTCGCGCGGCATGCCCGAGTGGCAGCGCGCGGTGAAGCTGCAATCGCGCGCTGCGCGCGTCGGTTTCGACTGGCCCGGCACCGATCCGGTGATCGCCAAGCTGCACGAGGAAATCGAGGAAGTGCGGGTGGAATTTGCGCGCGGTGACGTGGAGGCCAATCGCGAGCGGCTGCAGGACGAGATCGGGGACGTCCTGTTTGTTTGCGCCAACCTGGCACGCCATGCCAAGGTCGACGTGGGTGCGGCGCTACGCCACGCCAACCTGAAATTCGAGCGACGTTTTCGCAGCATGGAGTCGCTTGCGGCTGCTGAGGGCACTCTTCTTGGGCAGTTGCCACTGGAACAGCAGGACGCCTACTGGAACCAGGCCAAACGGATCGAGCGCGGGCAGGAATGAGGACCCGGTCGCCGTCCCTTCCAGCCGCGTATCGCTATGGCGGCTTGATGCGGTGACGCCGACGCGGCCGGAGTAGATTGACGCAGCGTTGTGCCCGCTGGGCATGGGCGTCATCATGTTGGCGCCGCGTGCCGCCTTCGGCATCAGGGGGAAGTCATGAGCCGTTTCACCAATTTCCGCGAGTTCTATCCCTTCTATCTTGAAGAGCACAGCAATCGCACTTCGCGCCGGCTGCATTTCATCGGCAGCTGGGGGGTGCTTGCGCTGCTGGCCACCGCCGTGGTCACCGGCAATGCGTGGTGGGCGCTGGGTGCGCTGTTCTGCGGCTACGGGTTTGCCTGGCTTGGGCACTTCTTCTTCGAGAAGAATCGCCCGGCGACGTTCAAGCATCCACTTTATTCTTTTGCCGGCGACTGGGTGATGTTCAAGGACATCCTGATCGGCAAGGTCCGGCTCTGACTCTGTATGACCTGAATCGCTGCGCAAGCATCAGAACTTGCTGCGGAACGCGAAATAGGCGGCGCCCAGCAGGCACAACCCCGCCCACAGGTAGTCAAGCTTCAGCGGCTCCTTCAAGTAGAAGATCGCGAAGGGCACGAACACGCCCAGGGTAATGATCTCCTGCATGATCTTCAGCTGGCCGACGCTCAGCACGGTATAGCCGATCCGGTTCGCCGGGACCTGCAGCAGGTATTCGAACAACGCGATCCCCCAGCTGACCAGCGCAGCCACCAGCCATGGCTTTGCGCTCAGCTCCTTGAGGTGCGCATACCAGGCGAAAGTCATGAAAATATTGCTCAGGATGAGCAGGGAAATGCTGGCCAGGACAGGGTGCATAACTTGAATTCCGTTGCTTGATGTAGAGAAGCGGGCTGGCGAAATCCTGCCTGGCTCTGGACTCGCCTGAAGCGGCGGGGACGCGCGGGATTGCTCTGCAGCCGAGCCGCATAAGAGTAGGGCATGGGATTGAGCGTCCGTACAACCGTTGCGCGTCGTGCGTGACGGAGGTAGAGCCATCACCTTCACACGCCGTCAACTTCACAGCAGGTAGCTTCACAAACCTGAAGAAACGATGGAGGTCGCATGCGGCAAGCTCAGGAAACCGCGGGACTGGTGCTGGTGGTCGAAGACAACCGCAACATTTCCGAAATGATCGGCGAATATCTGGAAGGTCGCGGCTTCGAGGTCGATTACGCCACCGACGGGCTGGATGGTTATCGTCTGGCGGTAGAGAACAGCTACGACGTCCTGGTCCTAGACCTCATGCTGCCACGCATGGATGGCATGGAAGTATGCCGCCGCCTGCGAACCGAGGCACGCAAGTCCACCCCGGTGTTGATGCTGACCGCGCGCGATACCCTGGACGACAAGCTGACCGGGCTGGGGTCGGGCGCGGATGATTACCTGACCAAGCCGTTTGCGATCCAGGAACTGGAAGCGCGTCTGCGCGCGCTGATCCGTCGCGAACGCCGCCAGGTGGGCGCGGAGGTACTTAAGGTCGCCGACATGGCGCTGGACCCGGTCAGCATGCGCGCCACGCGTGGCGGTGCTGAGCTGATGCTCTCACCGATTGGCTTGCGCCTGCTGACCATACTGATGCGCGAATCACCGCGCGTGGTTACCCGGCAGGAGATCGAACGCGAGATCTGGGGCAATGGCCTGCCGGATTCCGATACCTTGCGCAGCCATCTCTACAACCTGCGCAAGGTCATCGACAAGCCCTTCGACAAACCGTTGTTGCATACCGTGCAGAGCGCGGGCTATCGCATTGCCGACATCGCCTAGCTGCAGGCCGGATACGGGCGTGATCCTGCCAATATGATCCAGCCACCCCGAAACGGTACCTGAGATGCGGCAAGGCCTGCCCCGCAAGATCCGGATCGCCTTCATCATCCAGGTGGTGTTGGCGAGCCTGGCGATTGTCGCCGGCGTGTTCCTGGTCTCGGCAGTGATCAAGCACAGCCTGATCAATACCGCGCTGCAGGAGGAAGCAGTCCACTATTGGGACCTCTACGGGGCATCCGAGACCCAGCCGCCGCCCAACACCCACAACATGCGCGGCTACCTGGTGCCGCGCGGGCGCTCCAACCTGCAACTGCCGGAAAACCTGCGCCCGTTGAAGCCCGGTTTCCATGAACTGAAAGACGATGATCTGCTGGTGCTGGTGGACGAGAAGCCCGCCGGGCGCCTGTACCTGGTATTCCTGCGCTCGCAAGCGGAACGCCTGGCCTTCTATTTCGGCACCTTGCCGATCATCCTCACCCTGATCGCCATCTATGCGGTTTCGTGGCTGACTTACCGCGCCTCCAAGCGCCTGGTCTCGCCGGTGAGCTGGCTGGCGGAACAAGTCGTGGGCTGGGATCCGCGTGGTCCTGATATCAGCGGCCTGGCGCCGGACAAGTTGCCGGCCGACGTGCAGGGCGAAGCGCGGCAACTGGCGTCAGCGCTGCATGGGTTGGCCCATCGCGTATCGGCGCATGTCGAGCGCGAACGCGACTTCACCCGCGATGCAAGCCATGAACTGCGCACGCCGCTTACCGTGATCCGCGTAGCCAGTGACATGGCGATGGCCGAGGATTCGCCGCCACGGGTGACCCGTGCATTGCAACGCATCCAGCGTGCGGGCCGCGAGATGGAAGCGGTGATCGACGCGTTCCTGATCCTCGCCCGCGAAGCCGACGTGCAGCCGCAGAGCGAGGACTTCGAGCTGGCCGATATCGTCCTGGACGAAGCCGACAACGCTCGCTCGCTGTTGATCGGAAAGCAAGTGGATCTGGAGGTCACCTGCAACGCCAAACCGCGCCTGCACGCGCCACCGCGGGTGATGCAGGTGGTGATCAGCAACCTGCTGCGAAATGCCTGCAGCTACACCGATGTTGGGCGCATCGACGTGATCCTGGAACAGGACCGCCTCATCGTCCGCGACACCGGCATCGGCATGAGTCAGGATTCCATGTCGCGCGCGTTCGAACCGTTCTATCGCGCAGATCCGTCGCGCCCGAATGGCACCGGGCTGGGCCTTTCCATCGTTAGCCGGCTGTGCGAGCGCTTCGGCTGGAAGGTCGAGCTTGAGAGCGTGGTTGGCCGCGGCACTACCGCGACTGTCCGATTTGTCGCTTAGCCGGGGTTAAACAGGAGCGGCGAGGGGAACCTGCATGCGGTTTCAACTGTCAACGCAGAGCGGGACCGTGCGTTAATGCTCCCCGAATCCCACGTCCCCAGGCCCGACTTCCGAATGAACCAGCCGCGTCGAAACCAATCCGGTCCGAATTCCCCGCGTTCGCGCAACAAGCTGGTTTCCCGCATCGCCGCCGCGGTGGTCGTGGCCGCAGTGGTCGTGGCCGGTCTCTGGTACTTGAACAATCGCAAGAGCGAAGCGGCTGACGGCGCCTATCGCACCGCCACGGTCGATCGCGGCGACATCCGCGTGGTCATTTCTTCCACGGGCACGCTCAGCGCCATTTCCACGGTCACCGTGGGCAGCCAGGTCTCCGGCCAGGTCACCGCGGTGCTCGTCGACTTCAACGACCTGGTCAGGAAGGACCAGGTGATCGCGCGCATCGATCCCAGCACCTATGAGGCGCAGATCGCCCAGGGTTCGGCGCAGATCAATGGAGCGAGAGCTTCGCTGGTGCAGGCCCAGGCCACCCTGCGCAATGCGCAACTCGATTACAACCGGAAGTCAGACCTGGGCAGCCGTCAGCTTGTCGCGCGCAGCGATGTCGACCTGGCCCGCGCGGCGCTGGACCAGGCGCGTGCGGCAGTAACTTCCGCGCAGGCCCAGATCCAGCAGCAGGCCGCTTCCACGCAGGCTACGCGCATCAACCTGGGTCGTACCGTGATCCGTTCGCCGGTCGACGGGGTAGTGCTCACCCGGACCATCGAGCCCGGCCAGACCGTGGCCGCCAGCCTGCAGGCGCCGGAACTTTTCACCATCGCCGAAGACTTGGCCAAGATGAAGATCGAACTGGCCGTGGACGAGGCCGACATTGGCCAGGTCAAGGTCGGGCAGGGCGTGTCGTTCACCGTCGACGCGTTTCCCGATCGCCAGTTCCGTGGCACCGTCGAACAGGTGCGCCTGTCCGCCACCACCACCAACAACGTGGTCACCTATCCCGTGGTGGTCACCGTGGACAACAGCGATGGCACGTTGTTGCCGGGCCTGACCGTGAATGCCGAGATCGAAGTCAGCAAGCGCGACGATGTGCTGAGGATTTCCAATGCCGCATTGCGCTACAAACCGGCCGACAGAGTGGCCCCGCAAACGGCGGCCCCGGCTGCGATGCGTGGCGCGGGCGGCGGTATCACCGACGACCTGGCGCGCACGGTGGTGCAACTGAAGGTCAGTCCGCAACAGCAGGCGGCATTCGATGTCGCGGTCGCCACCATCCGTGAACGCCAGGCGGCGCGCCAAGCGACGGTGAACGCCGGTGGCGGGAATTCGATGTTTGGTGGCGGTGGTGGTCCGCGCATGGTTTCCGGCGGTTCCGGCGGCGACATGCAGGCGCAGATCAGGCAACGCATGCAGGAGCGGTACAAACAGGATTTTGCGGCATTCCGCGCCAGCCTGGATGAGGCACAACGCAAGCAATGGGATGCCGCGGTATCCGCGCTGGCCGGCGCCAAGCGCGCACCGCTGTACAAGCTGGTCGATGGCAAGCCGCAGCAGGTGCAGGTCCGCATCGGCGCCAGCGATGGCACCAACACGGAGGTTTCCGGCGACATCAAGCAGGGCGATGCGATCGTTACCGGCGAGCGCCTCGCGGAATGAGCCAGAACCCGAGACCGGATCCGCCCGCGGTGCCGGTGATCGCGACGCGCGGGTTGGGCAAAGTGTATTCGCCCGGTAGCGAGGCCGAGGTCGTCGCCCTGAAAGACGTGGACCTGACCATCATGCGCGGCGATTTCGTCGCGATCATGGGGCCGTCGGGTTCGGGAAAGTCGACGCTGATGAACCTGATCGGCTGCCTGGATACACCTACTTCGGGCATCTACGAATGCGACGGGATCGACGTGGCCACGCTGGATAAGGAACAGTTGGCCACCCTGCGCCGGGACAAGATCGGCTTCGTGTTCCAGGGTTTTAATCTGTTGCCGCGGATGAGCGCATTGGACAACGTGGCCATGCCGTTGGGCTATGCGCAGGTGCCGCCAGCGGAACGCAAACGTCGCGCGCAGGAAGTGCTGGCGTCGGTCGGTTTGGGCGAGCGATCCTCGCATCGTCCCAGCGAGCTTTCTGGTGGCCAGCAGCAACGCGTGGCCATTGCCCGCGCGCTGATCAACAAACCGCCAATCCTGCTGGCCGACGAACCCACCGGCGCACTTGACTCCAAGACCGGTGAGGAAATCCTGGCCCTGTTCAAGCGCCTGCGCGACGACGACCACACCGTGATCCTGATCACCCACGATGCCGAAGTCGCTGCGCACGCCGACCGCATCTTCGTCATGCGCGACGGCGAGCTGCATGAAGAATCGCGTGCGCGCGTGGAGCAACACGCATGAGCCTGCTCGATATCCTGCGCACCGCGATCTTTGCCTTGCGCGGCAACTGGATGCGCAGTGCACTGACCTCGCTGGGTGTGATCATCGGCATAGCCGCCGTGATCGTGATGGTCTCGGTGGGGCAGGGCACACAAGCCGAAATCGACAAGATGGTGTCTGGCCTGGGTTCCCAGCGCCTGGATATCTCGCCCGGTGCAGGTCGCGGCGGCGGTGGGGTGCGGATGAGCTCCAGCAGTTTTTTCACGCTCAACGAGGGCGACGTGGAGGCAATCCGCAACGAGATCCCGGAAGTGCAGTACGTTGCCGGCGCGCTTCGCGGCAGTACCCAGGTGGTGTATGCGGAAAACAACGGTGCAACCAGCTGGCAGGGCGTGCAGGCGGATTATTTCGATATCAATGGCTGGACGGTTGAAAACGGCGAAGGCTTCGATGCGCAGGACTACAGCAGCGCCGGCAAGGGCGTGATCCTGGGCGACACGGTACGCAGGACACTGTTCGGCGACGACAGCGGCGTGGGCCAGACCATCCGCCTGGGGCGCGTGCCATTTACCGTGATCGGCACGCTGAAGTCCAAGGGCCAGGGTGGCTTCGGCCAGGACCAGGATGACGTGGTCATGGTGCCCTTGCAGACCGCGCGCCGGCGCCTGATGGGCGCAATGGGCCTGCCCGCGGGCGCGGTGATGCAGATCGCGCTGGCCGTAACCAGCGCCAAGGACCTGGGCTATGTGCAGGGCGAAGTCGAAGCGCTGCTGCGCCAGCGGCACAAGATCGCGCCGGGTGCGGACGATGACTTCAATGTGCGCAATATTTCAGAAATCGTCGCCACTCGTACCGCCACCACCAACCTGATGTCGAAGCTGCTCGGTGCCGTGGCCACCATCTGCCTGATCATCGGCGGCATCGGCATCATGAACATCATGCTGGTTTCGGTGACCGAGCGGATCCGCGAGATCGGCCTGCGCATGGCGGTCGGCGCGGGACCTTCGGATGTGCGGCGACAGTTCCTTGCCGAAGCCATGCTGATCTCGCTGGTCGGCGGGGTCATCGGCATCCTGATCGGCGTGGTCGGTGCACTGTTGGTGGGCAAGTTCAGCGATTTGCCCATTGTCCTCAACGGCCAGGTGGTGGCGCTGGCTGCAGCATTCTCGATCTGTACGGGCCTGTTCTTCGGCTATTACCCCGCGCGCAAGGCCTCGCAGCTGGACCCGATCGAGGCGCTACGCCAGCAATAATGCGCGGTCCGTAGGAGCGCCCCATGGGCGCGAGCTCTTCACGGGAGTTACCGGTGATCCGGACGAAGAGCCCGCGCCCAAGGGGCGCTCCTATGGGCAGGTGGGCATCGGCTATCCTTCGAGTCTAGCCATAGCCGATCTTCAACATGACCCCGCAAGCCCAACACTTTGTCCTCGTGATCCACGGTGGTGCCGGTGTGATCGAACGCGACCAGCTGTCCGCGGCCGACGAACAGTCGATCCGCGCCGCCCTGGAGCAGGCGCTGGAAGCCGGACGCACGATCCTCGCCAATGGCGGCAGCGCGCTCGATGCGGTGGAAGCAGCGGTGGTTGCGCTGGAAGAATCGCCGCGCTTCAACGCGGGCAAGGGCTCGGTCTACAACGCCGAGGGCGGGCATGAACTGGATGCCTCGATCATGGAAGGCAAAACCCGCCGGGCGGGCGCGGTGGCCGGTGTGGAAACCATCCGCAATCCGGTCAAGCTGGCGCGCGCGGTGATGGAGAAGTCGCCGCATGTATTGATGATCAGCGCGGGCGCGGAGCGGTTTGCCGACACCCAGCCATTGATCGAACGCGTCGCCAACGACTGGTTCGATACCGACACGCGTCGTGCGCAACTTGACCAGGAACAGGCGCGCGAGCGGACCACCAGCGCCGAGGCGGAAAGCCTGCGCGGGAAATATTTCGGAACCGTCGGCGCGGTTGCCCTGGATGCGCGAGGAAACCTTGCAGCGGCCACTTCCACTGGCGGCATGACCAACAAGCGCTATGGCCGCGTCGGCGATTCGCCGTTGATCGGCGCCGGCACCTGGGCGGACGAGCGCTGCGCGGTGTCCGGCACTGGCTGGGGTGAGTTCTTCATCCGCAACGTGGTGGCCCATGACATTGCCGCGCGCATGGCCTATGGCGGCGCCAGCCTTGCCGATGCCGCTGACGCAGTGATCCTGCAACGTGTGCCGGAACTAGGTGGCGATGGCGGCGCCATCGCGGTGGATCGCGACGGCAATATCGCCATGCCGTTCAGTACCTCGGGCATGTATCGCGGGTGGATTGGGATCGATGGAAAGGGCGGCACGGCTATATTCGAAGCGCAGGACTGAGTCACGCTACCCGCCGCAGGACTATCCCTGCGATTGGGTCCATTCCTGCATGCGCCGCTGCATTTCCTCCGGGCTGACTTCTTCCACGTGCGTGGCGAGTGACCATTTATGCCCGAAAGGATCAATCACGGTGCCGATGCGGTCGCCCCAGAATTCATTCTTCAATGGCCGGTCCGCCCTGGCACCGGCCTTGACCGCCTGGTCGTAGGCCGCATCGGCGTCGGGCACGTAGATCATGAAGCTGGCGGTGGGGCCGCCACGGCTGTTCGGGCCCAATGCGCCCATATCCGGGAATTCATCGGCCAGCATAAGATGGGTGTCGCCGATCATGATTTCCGCATGGCCGATCTTGTCGCCCATCGGTAGGCGGAAAAGTTCTTTGGCGCCGAAGGCATCGCGATAGAAGTCCAGCGCTTTGGCCGCGTCGTCGACCACCAGGTAGGCGGTGACGGCGTGGTAACCCTCGGGGATGTAGTTCACGGCCATGGGTTGGCTCCGCGGGACGGGAGCGCTGAATCTATGCGCGGTGTGGTTACGGATCCGTTACCGGCCGGGATCAGCCGGCAAGATCAGCCGGCAGCCAGATAGGGCGCGACCACCTGCTTCCACAATTCATAACCGGCCGGGTTCATGTGCAGCCGGTCTTCGCGGAACAGTTCCTCGCGCGGCTGTCCGTGCGCATCCAGCATCGGAGTGAATACGTCGATGAACGTCACCTTCAATCGTCCTGCGTCGCCTTCGATCAGTGCGTTGGCCTGGCGTTCCGCCTCCAGCATGCGGACGCGCAAGGGACTGGGCTTGCTGGAGATATAGGCGATCCGTACCCCCGGCAGGTCGCGGCGCACGCGCGTCACGAAGGCATGGAAGTCGTCGCGCACCTGTCGCGGGCTGCGCCCGCTTTCAAGGTCGTTCTCGCCGGCATAGAACACGATCATGCGCGGCGCATACGGCACCACGATGCTGTTTGCATACCAGGTGCTGTCGCGGACCTGCGAGCCGCCGAAGCCGCGGTTGATCACCGGTATCCCCGGGAAATCCGTCGCCAGGGTGTCCCAGAACCGGATCGAGGAACTGCCGATGAACAGCACCGAATGCTTCGGCGGCGGCGCAACGGCATCCGCAGCGGCAAAACCTTGCATATCCCGTTCCCAGTCCGCACTGGATACCTGTTCCGGCACCCGCGGGGGGCCGGCCGGTGGCGGAGTGCTGGCGCACGCGGCCAAGGTGGCCAGCAGGCCGCTGAACAGGCAAGTACGCAGCAGGCGGATCAGGAGCATGGCGCGTGTTCCAGAAAGGATTCCAGCTAGTGGAACAGCCTGTACTGGCCAGCGCAAACCGGACCTCCCGCGCATGCCTGTCACCACCTTGTGGCAAAATCGACCTCTCCCCACGGCCGAGCCTCGTCCAGCCCATGCCCATTTTCGTTGAGCTCCTTCGACATGGCGGATGAAAAAGGGCATATGCCCCGTGGGCCGGGCCGCATCCTGAAAGCGGCGGTCTGGTCCATGCAGGGCTTGCGTGCGGCCTGGCTGCACGAATCCTCGTTCCGCCTGGAAGTGGTGCTGCTGGTGGTGCTGACCCCGCTGGCGATCTGGCTGGGCGAAGGCGCCATCGAACGCGTGCTGCTGATCGGCAGTTGCCTGCTGGTGCTTTCTGCGGAGCTGCTGAATTCGGCGGTGGAGGCCGTGATCGAACGTTACGGTCCGGAATTCCATGAGCTGGCCGGCCGTGCCAAGGACATGGGTTCCGCCGCCGTGTTCGTGCTGATGATGAACGTGTTGCTGTGCTGGGGCCTGATCCTGGGCCCGCGTCTTTTTACGATTTGAAGGATTGATTGCCGATGAGTTTCGAATTCCTTGCCGACCCCAACGTCTGGCTCACCCTGGTCACCCTGAGCGCACTGGAGATCGTGCTGGGCATCGACAACCTGGTTTTCATCTCCATCGCGGTGGGCAGGTTGCCCGCAGAAAGGCGCGACGTGGCCCGCAAGTTCGGCATCGCCGTAGCCTGCATCACCCGTATCGCATTGCTGGTCTCGCTGGCGTTCCTGGCGCGCATGCAGAGCGATTTGTTCGCCCTGTTCGGCATGGGCTTTTCCATGCGCGACCTGGTGCTGATTCTCGGCGGCATCTTCCTGCTGGTGAAAGGCACCATGGAAATCCGCGAGCTGATTACCGGCGGCCACGACGAGGATCCCAACACCACCAAGACCTCAGCCGTTTTTGGCATGGTGATCCTGCAGATCGCCATCATCGACATCGTGTTCTCGCTGGATTCGGTGATCACCGCCGTGGGCATGGCCCAGCACATCCCGGTGATGGTCGCGGCGATCCTGCTTGCGGTAGCGGTCATGCTGTTGGCGGCCAACCCGCTGGGTCATTTCATCGATGCCAACCCGACCATCAAGATGCTCGCCCTGGCCTTCATCGTGCTGATCGGCGCGGTCCTGGTCCTGGATGGCTTCGAAGTCCATGTGCCCAAGCCCTACATCTATTTCGCCATGGGTTTTTCGGTGATGGTCGAGTGGCTCAACCTGCTGATGCGTCGCCGCGGCGCCCAGCACCAGCACCCGATCGTGCCGTAACCCATTTTTCCCGTAGGAGCGGCCCATGGGGCGCTCCTGCGGCGATGTTGCGTTGGGCGCAGGTCGGTGCTGCAATGGTCGCAGCCCAACCGAAGGACTTCCGACATGCGCATGCTTTCGCGTTCCATCCTGATCCTTGCCCTGGTCGCGCTGCTTTCGGGCTGCGGCTACAACGCCATCCAGCAAAAGGACGAGACGGTCAAGGCCGGCTGGTCCGAAGTATTGAACCAGTACAAACGCCGCGCCGACCTGATTCCGAACCTGGTCAAGACCGTGCAGGGTTATGCCCAGCAAGAGCGCCAGGTGCTGACCGACGTGACCAATGCGCGCGCGCGGGTCGGCCAGATCAACGTCAATGCCGACGACGCCGAATCGCTGAAGAATTTCCAGGCCGCGCAGGGCGAGCTGTCGGGTGCGCTGTCGCGGCTGCTGGTGGTTACCGAGAATTACCCCAACCTGAAATCGGACCAGTCGTTCCGCGACCTGCAGGCGCAGCTGGAAGGTACCGAAAACCGCATCACCGTGGCGCGCGGCCGCTACATCAGCACGGTCCAGGACTACAACACTTACGTGCGCTCGTTCCCGCAGAACCTCACCGCGAAGATGTTCGGTTACAAGCAGAAGCCCAATTTCACGGTCGAGAACGAGGCGCAGATTTCTGAACCGCCGGCCGTGGATTTCGGTAACGAGCAGCCTCCGCCGGCCGCTCCCGCGCCGGCGGCACCCACACCGCCGCCTCCACCGGCGCCTGGCAACTGATCGCCACGGATTGTCGATAGACATGTTGCGCAGCGCCCTTGCGCTTGTTTTTCTGCTGTTCGCCTGCCTGCCTGCGTGGGCACAGCAGGCAGCGGCAATTCCGGCGCTGACCTCGCCGGTCGTCGATACCACCGGCACGCTTGATTCGGCACAAAAGCAGCAGCTTGAACAACAGGCGCTGGCCCTGCAGCAGCGCAAGGGCAGCCAACTGCAGGTGCTGGTCGTCGCCAGCACGCAACCGGAGACCATTGAACAGTACACGCAGCGCGTGTTCGATCAATGGCAGCTCGGCCGCAAGGGCATCGACGATGCGGTGATCCTGGTCGTGGCCAAGGACGACCGGCGGGTGCGCATCCAGCCGGGTTACGGTCTGGAAGGCGTGATTCCCGATGCCATCGCCAATCGCATCATCCAGGAATACCTGGCCCCAAAATTCCGCGCCGGGGACTACGGCGGTGGTATAGCCGACGCCACCGCGCAGCTGGTGAAACTGGTCGATGGCGAGGAGTTGCCGGCGCCGGTCAGTGACAACCGCGCAGCGCAGGGCAATGGCGGTGGAGACTGGATCTTTGCCCTGGTCGCGGCTTTCATCGCCGCAAGTTTCATCCGCGGTGTCCTTGGCAATGCGCCCAAAGGCGTGCGCAGCGTACTTACCGGTGGCGCGGCGGGTGGCGTGGCCTGGTTGATGTCGTCGCTGCTGCCGCTGGCCGGCGTCGCTGGAGTCATTGGCCTGCTGTACGGATTGATGGCGGTGTCTGGTGGGCGTTACGCCCGCCACGGGGGCTGGGGTGGTTTTGGCGGTGGAGGTGGCGGTGGTTTCGGAGGTGGCGGCGGCTTCGGCGGCGGCGGCTGGTCGGGCGGTGGCGGCATGTCCGGCGGTGGCGGGGCTTCGGGGAGCTGGTGATGCGTCTTTTCCGCCATGTTTTTGCGCGATCGGCCCGTCACCTGTTTCCGGAGGACAGTCTGCGGCGCGTCGCCGATGCGATTGGCGCGGGCGAATTGCGCCATCGCGGCGAGATCATGTTTGCGGTGGAATCCGAATTGCCGGCAGCCATGGTCCTGCGTGGGGTGCAGGCGCGGCAACGTGCCGAAGCAGCGTTCGCGCGCCTGCGCACCTGGGATACCGCAGCCAACAACGGCGTGCTGATCTACCTGTTGCTGGCCGACCACCGGCTTGAAATCATCGCCGACCGGGGGTTGAGCGGCCTGGTCAGCGCCGAACAGTGGCGTGGCGTGTGCGGGTTGATGGAAGAGCGCTTGCAGGCGGGCGAACCGGAACAGGCGGTGATCCGCGGCATCGAGGCGGTTTCCGACCTGCTGGCGGGACACTTTCCGCAGTCGCCTGGAACCTTGGACGAGGATGAGCTGCCCAATCTGCCCCTGATCCTGGATTGAATTTTTTCGTGTGGCGACGTCAATCGCGATCAGGATTCCCGCAAGTTGCATCGCGACTGCCGTTGCTCTTATGCAAGCGCGCACGTGCGCACTCGGGCAAAATAGGGCCACGTCCCTCGATCCCAGGCCGGCATGACCTACCTCCACCAGATTGATCCAATCGCGCTGCAGTCGCCGCCCATCCACTTGTTCGGTCAGACGTTCCAGCCAGGCATCCATTGGTACGGGCTGATGTACCTGCTGGCCTTCATTACTGCGTGGTGGCTGGGCCGCCTGCGCATCCGTGCCGGGCGCCTGCCGGGCGTGGACATGAACGGGCTCTCGGACCTGGCCTTTTACGGCATGCTGGGTGTAGTCCTGGGTGGGCGCGTCGGCTACATCCTGTTCTATTCCTTTGGTCCATTCCTTGAAAACCCGTTGATGCTCTTCAAGGTGTGGGAGGGCGGCATGAGCTTCCACGGCGGGCTGCTTGGGGTCATGGCCGCGGCGTTGTGGTGGACCCGCAAACAAAAGCTGAATTTCTTCGACACCATGGATTTCGTTGCTCCGCTGGTACCAGCCGGCCTGGGTTTCGGCCGCATCGGAAATTTCATCGGCTCGGAGCTATGGGGCAAGTACACCGACGCGGGCTGGGGTGTGATTTTTCCCAGCACCGATCCCAACGTGATTGCCCTGCAACTGGATCCGAACCGGCTGCAGGCCGCGTACGCATCTGGCGCGCTGGATCGTTTTGCCCGTCATCCCTCGCAGCTGTACCAGGCGTTGCTGGAAGGCCTGGCGCTGTTCTGCGTGCTGTGGTGGTTCTCCAGCAGGCCGCGCCCGCGCTATGCGGTGTCGGGGATGTTCGCGCTGCTTTATGGCTGCTTCCGCTTCCTGGTCGAATTCGTGCGCGTGCCGGATGCGCAGATGGGCGACCATGGCTATCTCGCCTTCGGCTGGTTGACCATGGGACAGGTCCTTAGCGTGCCCCTGATCGCGCTCGGCCTATACTGGCTGTGGCGTTCGCACAGTTCGCCGACCTTGCAACCGGTCGTCCCCGCAACGGATCACGCAGGCAAGGAGGGCGCATGAAGCAATACCTCGACCTGCTGCGACACGTGCTCGAACAGGGGGCCGAGAAATCCGATCGGACCGGCACCGGTACGCGCAGTGTGTTCGGCTGGCAGATGCGCTTCGACCTCAACCAGGGGTTCCCGCTGGTCACGACCAAGAAGCTGCACCTGCGCTCGATCGTGCACGAGCTGCTGTGGTTCCTGAAGGGCGAAACCAATATCGCCTACCTGAAAGACAACAAGGTCGGGATCTGGGACGAATGGGCCGATGCGAATGGCGAGCTCGGTCCCGTGTATGGCAAGCAGTGGCGGCGCTGGGCCACGGCCGACGGCCGGGAAATCGACCAGATCCAGTGGCTGGTGGACGAGATCAAGCGCAATCCCGATTCGCGCCGCCTGATCGTTTCCGCCTGGAACGTGGCCGACCTGGCGCAGATGGCGCTGATGCCGTGCCACACGCTGTTCCAGTTCTACGTGGTCGACGGCAAGCTCAGCTGCCAG
>JBDTPP010000042.1:0-22442 GCA_039932615.1 Pseudoxanthomonas sp. | reverse complement strand
CTACGAAACCTTTGAGGATTCGCATCATGAAGACCCCCGTACGAGTCGCCGTCACCGGTGCCGCTGGCCAGATCGGATATGCGCTGCTGTTCCGCATTGCTTCCGGCGAAATGCTGGGCAAGGACCAGCCGGTGATCCTGCAGTTGCTGGAGCTGCCGATCGACAAGGCCCAGGCCGCGCTGAACGGCGTGATGATGGAACTGGAGGACTGCGCCTTCCCGCTGCTGGCCGGCATGGTCGGCACCGATGACCCGGAAGTCGCGTTCAAGGACGCCGACATCGCGATGCTGGTCGGCGCGCGCCCACGTGGCCCGGGCATGGAGCGCAAGGATCTGTTGCTTGAAAACGCCAAGATCTTCACCGCCCAGGGCGCGGCCCTGAACAAGGTGGCCAGTCGCAACGTCAAGGTACTGGTGGTTGGCAACCCGGCCAACACCAACGCCTATATCGCCATGAAGTCGGCGCCGGACCTGCCGGCTAAGAACTTCACCGCGATGCTGCGCCTCGACCACAACCGCGCGCTGTCGCAACTGGCCAACAAGGCAGCAGTGCCGGTCGGCGACATCGAGAAGCTCATCGTCTGGGGCAACCACAGCCCGACCATGTATCCGGATTACCGCTTCGCCACCATCAACGGCAAGTCGCTCAAGGACACGATCGACGACGCCGGGTGGAATGCCAACCAGTTCATCCCGCAAGTCGGCAAGCGCGGTGCGGCGATCATCGAGGCACGCGGCCTGTCCTCGGCTGCCTCGGCCGCCAATGCCGCCATCGACCACATCCATGACTGGGTACTGGGCAGCAAGGGCAAGTGGGTGACCATGGGCGTGCCTTCCGATGGCAGTTACGGCATTCCCGAAGGCATCATGTACGGCGTGCCGGTGATCACCGCCAATGGGGAATACACCCGCGTGGAAGGTCTGGAAGTCGATGCGTTCAGCCGCGCCGCCATGGACAAGACCCTGGCCGAACTGGAAGAAGAGCGCGCCGGGGTGGCGCATCTCTTGGGCTGATCTGGTCGCGCAAGGCACTGCCAGCAACGCCGGGCTTGTCCCGGCGTTGCTGTTTCCCGGTCTAAGACCATGGTCGTGAAGATTGGCGATGCCATCGCGACTATGCTCGCTGGAGCCGTCGAGTGCAGTCCCGGAGGGCCGACATGGGTTATGAGGAAACGTATCGCCGATCAATTGAACAGCCCGAGCTGTTCTGGGCGGAGGAAGCCAAGGCGATCTACTGGCACAAGCTGCCGCAGCAGATCCTCGACTATTCCAATCCGCCATTCCGCCAGTGGTTCGTCGGCGGTGAAACCAACCTCTGCTACAACGCGGTGGATCGCCATCTCGCAGATCGTGCAGACCAGCTTGCGTTGGTCGCGATTTCCACCGAAACCAGCATCACCCGCGAGATCACCTACGCGCAGCTTTACCGAGAGGTCAACGCATTCGCTGCGATCCTGGCGAAGCTCGAGGTTGGCCGCGGCGACCGCGTGGTCGTCTATATGCCGAACATGGCCGAAGCCGTGTTCGCGATGCTGGCCTGCGCGCGCATCGGCGCGGTGCATTCGGTGGTGTTCGGCGGATTCGCCGCGCACAACCTGGCCCTGCGCATCGACGATGCCACGCCGAAACTGCTGATCGCCGCCGATGCCGGAATCCGTGGTGGCAAGGTGATCCCTTACAAGGGCCTGGTCGACCAGGCCTGTGCGCAATCCCGATCCCCGCCGCCCAAGGTATTGATCGTTTCGCGCGGCCTCGATCCGGCCGAGCCGAAAGTCGCCGGACGCGACCAGGATTACGCCACGCTGCGCGCTGAAGTCGGAGATGCCGAAGTGCCGGTGCAATGGCTGGAATCCAGTGAACCCAGCTACCTGCTCTACACCTCCGGCACCACCGGAAAGCCCAAGGGCGTGCAGCGCGATGTCGGTGGTTACGCGGTGGCGATGGCGCAGTCGATGCGTACGATCTTCGACTGCGCGCCGGGGCAGGTGATGTTCTCCACGTCCGATGTCGGCTGGGCCGTGGGACATTCGTACAACGTCTATGGTCCGCTGATCGGCGGCTGCACTTCGCTGCTGTATGAAGGACTGCCGCTGCATCCCGATGCGGGCATCTGGTGGTCGCTTTGCGAGAAGTACGGCGTGCGCACCATGTTCTCCTCACCGACCGCGATCCGGGTGTTGAAGAAGCACGACCTGTCGTTCATCCGTGACCACGACCTGTCGAAGCTGCAGTACCTGTTCCTTGCTGGCGAACCGCTGGACGAACCCACCGCACGGTGGATCCACGATGCGCTGGGCAAACCCATCATCGACAACTACTGGCAGACCGAGACCGGCTGGCCGGCGATTACCCTGCTGCCGGGCCTGGACATGAAGCCGGTGAAGTTCGGTTCGCCCGGATTCCCGAACCTCGGCTACAAGATGAAGATCATCGACGAAGCCAGCGGCGACGAGGTTCCCGCCAACAGCAAGGGCGTGCTGGTGATCGAGCCACCGTTGCCGCCGGGCTGCATGACCACCATCTGGAACGACGACGCACGTTTCATCACCAGCTACTTCAGCCACTTCAACGAATTGCTTTACAGCTCGCTGGACTGGGCGATCCGCGACGAGGACGGCTATACCTTCATCCTTGGCCGCACCGATGACGTCATCAACGTGGCCGGCCATCGTATCGGCACGCGCGAGATCGAGGAGTCGGTATCCGCTTTCGGCGCCGTTGCCGAGGCGGCGGTGATCGGTGTGCAGGACGAGTTGAAAGGCCAGGTGCCGGTGGTGTTCGCGACCTTGCGCCAGAACACCGAAGAACCGCACGAGCGCGTGGCTGCCGCGACCGGCATGCGTCGCGCGGTGGAGGAAAGCCTGGGTGCGATTGCCCGCCCGGCACGCGTCTATATCGTCAATGCACTGCCGAAGACCCGTTCCGGAAAGCTTCTGCGGCGTTCGTTGCAGGCTTTGGCGCAGGGTTCGGATCCCGGCGACCTCTCCACGCTCGATGATCCGGGTTCGCTTGAAGAAATAAGGAAGGCGCTGCTGCGCGGACCGGAAGTCGGCGGTTGAGAACCTGCATTATTCGGGCGTCGTTGGCGGCACGCCGGTATAGCTGGCCCGCGGCCTGATAAGTCGCCCCAGCGCCTGCTGTTCAAGCGCGTGCGCCAACCAGCCCGCCAGGCGTCCGGCCGCGAAAATCACCAACGCCGGAGTCGCAGGCAGCCCATTCACGTGGCAGATCGCGGCGAGCATGAAGTCTATGTTCGGGCGCTGACCGCTGATCTCCTCTGCAGCGGTGATGATCGCTTCCAACGATTGCATCATCGGCGTCCCCGCATGCAGCTGGCGCAACCTGGACAGTATTTCCGCTGCGCGCGGATCGCCCTGCGGGTAAAGCGCGTGGCCGAAGCCGGGCAGGTCGTCGCCGCGCTGCCAGCGGGTGGCAATGAATTCCCGCGGCGATGCGGCTCCACAGGCATCTGCGATCAGGGCATGGGTGCGCGCTGTGGCGCCCCCGTGGCGCGGGCCGGACAGCGCCGCCAGTCCACTGCAGACAGTGCCATGCAAGTGCGCGCCAGTGGACGCGACCACGCGCGCCGCGAAGGCGGAGACATTGAGTTCATGGTCGGCGCTGACCACCAGCGCTGCGCGCACCAGTTCGGCGAAGCCTTCGTCTCCCGGCTTCCAGTGGTTTGCCAGCAGTCGATGTACCGGGCCGGGGAACGGTGGTTGCGCCACCAGCAGCGCCGCGTTATGGCGCAACAGCGTGGCCGCGATCTCATGGCGTACGCGCGGCGCGGAATTGAACGAATGGAGCACTTCCAGCGCCAGCAGTGGAAGCGCGGACATCGCGCGTTCCAGTGGCGGCAAGCGCGCGTCGCTGGCGACCGCGGCCACCGTTGCTGGCCAATGCGCGTCGAGTTCCATCGCGAAAGGATCATGTTCGCCGCAATCCCACAGCAGTCTTGCAATATCCTCCAGCGTGGCGCCTTCGTGCACGGCAGCGATCGCCGACTTGCCGCGGTAGTAGGGGCCGTCCGGTCGAATCAGCGAAATCTGCGTTTCAAGTACTGGCAGGCCACGGTCGAGACTCTGTGCGGCGCCACGTGCGGCACCTCGCCCCGCCTGCTTGCGCTGCGCCAGCCGGTCCACGTCGTGGCGCGGGTACAGGCGGCTGCGATGATCCGGGCCGGGGCGGGATTCCAGCAGGCCGCGGCTGACATAGGCGTACAGCGTGGCCTGGCTGATGCCGAGGATCTGGCAGGTCTCGCGGGCGGATAGCAAGTCGGCGTGGATGGTATCGGCAGCCATGGGAGATAGGTTGATTTGGTTAATCAAGATTGATCAATGCTGCGGATAGTGCCAGATTGAAGACCTCAAGAGGGGCGTAACATTCGCGCACCTCAGCCGCCCGGCGCTCCGCGCTGCGGTGGACATGACCGATCCAAGAGGAGTCCTGCCGCATGAGCACGCCGACCGCTGGCGCCCCCGCTTCTCCCGGAGCGAAGTTCCGCGCCGCGCTGGTAGCCGAATCGCCCCTGCAGGTGATCGGCGCGATCAACGCCAACCACGCCCTGCTGGCCAAACGTGCGGGCTACCGCGCCATCTACCTGTCCGGCGGTGGTGTCGCCGCGGGTTCGCTGGGCCTGCCCGACCTGGGTATCAATACCCTCGACGACGTGCTGGTAGATGTGCGCCGCATCACCGACGTCTGCGACCTGCCGTTGATGGTGGACATCGATACCGGCTTTGGGCCCAGCGCGTTCAACATCGAGCGCACGGTCAAGTCGCTGATCAAGGCCGGCGCGGCCGCCTGCCATATCGAGGACCAGGTCGGAGCAAAACGATGCGGCCATCGTCCAGGCAAGGAAATCGTCACGGTCAGCGAAATGGCCGACCGGGTGAAGGCGGCCGCCGACGCCAGGACCGATCCCGACTTTTTCCTGATCGCGCGCACCGATGCCATCCAGGTCGATGGCGTGGACGCGGCGATCGAACGTGCCATCGCCTGCGTCGAAGCCGGCGCCGATGGCATCTTTGCCGAGGCCGCTTATGACCTGCCGACCTACCAGCGCTTCGTCGAAGCGGTGAAGGTGCCGGTGCTGGCCAACATCACCGAGTTCGGCAAGACCCCATTGTTCACCCGCGAAGAACTGGCGTCGGTGGGCGTGGCCATCCAGCTCTACCCGCTGTCGGCATTCCGGGCCATGAACAAGGCCGCCGAGGCCGTGTACACCGCAATCCGCCGCGATGGTCACCAGAAGAACGTGATCGATACGATGCAGACACGCGAGGAACTCTACGAGCGCATCGGCTACCACGAATTCGAACAGAAGCTCGACGCTTTGTTCGCCAGCCGCAAGGGTTGAGCCGGCGGCGCTCGAGGGAAGGACTGACATGACCACGCAGCATTCCAGGCCAGGCGCTGATCGCCGGGAGACCGCGCGTCGGCTGCTGCAGAGCGAGGTCGAGAAGCTTCCCATCGAAGAGCGCGAGATCGTGGAGCGCTTCATCGCCAATCGCCGCGTGTCCCGCAACATCGTGCAGGAATACGAGCGCAGCGCAGGCCTCGGCGAACGCGTCGCCGACAAGGTCGCGCAGGTCGGTGGAAGCTGGGCGTTCATCATCACCTTCCTGGCCTGCCTGGTGGCATGGATGGCCATCAATACTTTCGTGTTGGCCAGGGGCGCGTTCGACCCGTACCCCTACATCCTGTTGAACCTGTGCCTGTCGTGCGTCGCCGCGATCCAGGCGCCGATCATCATGATGAGCCAGAACCGCCAGGGCACCATTGATCGCCTGCGCGCCCAGAACGATTACGAAGTGAACGTGAAGGCCGAGCTTGAAATCATGCAGGTGCATGAAAAGCTCAATGACCTGCGCGAGCGTGACTGGGCCACGCTGGTCGAGCTGCAGAACGAACAGATAGAACTCCTGCGGCAGCTGCTGCAGCACAAGCGCGGCGAGGACTGACGATGCCCTCCGCCTGTCCCTTTTCAGAAGAGCGAGTGAAACCATGACCGATGCCGCCGTCCCGTTCAAACCCAAGAAATCCGTCGCCCTCAGCGGCACCGCCGCCGGCAACACCGCGCTGTGCACCGTTGGCCGCACCGGCAACGACCTGCATTACCGCGGTTACGACATCCTGGATCTGGCCAGGAGCAGCGAGTTCGAGGAAATCGCCTATCTGCTGGTGCATGGCAAGTTGCCCGCCGCCGCCGAGCTGCGCGCCTACAAGTCCAAGCTCAAGTCGCTGCGCGGCATTCCCGCCGCAGTGAAGGCGGCACTGGAAGAACTGCCGGCCTCGGCGCATCCGATGGACGTCATGCGCACCGGCGTGTCGGTGCTGGGCTGCGTGTCGCCGGAGAAGGACGACCACAACCATCCGGGTGCGCGCGACATCGCCGACAAGCTGATGGCTTCGCTCGGTTCGATGCTGGCGTACTGGTACCACTGGAGCCACAACGGCCGTGCCATCGACGTAGAAACCGACGATGACTCCATCGGTGGCCATTTCCTGCACCTGCTGCACGGCGAACTGCCGCGCGAGTCGTGGGTCAAGGCCATGCACACCAGCCTGATCCTGTACGCCGAGCACGAGTTCAACGCCTCGACCTTCGCCTGCCGGGTCATCGCCGGCACCGGTAGCGACATGTATTCGTGCATCACCGGTGGCATTGGTGCATTGCGCGGCCCCAAGCATGGCGGCGCCAACGAGGTCGCCTTCGAAGTGCAGAAGCGCTACGAGACGCCTGATGAGGCAGAGGCAGACATCAAGGCGCGGGTCGAGCGCAAGGAAGTGGTGATTGGTTTCGGCCACCCCGTCTATACCACCGGCGACCCACGCAACCAGGTGATCAAGGAAGTCGCGCGCGAACTTTCCGATGAACAGGGCAGCCGCAAGATGTACGACATCGCAGAGCGCCTGGAAACGGTGATGTGGGACATCAAGAAGATGTTCCCCAACCTGGACTGGTTCAGCGCGGTCAGCTACCACATGATGGGCGTGCCGACGGCCATGTTCACTCCGCTGTTCGTGATCGCGCGCACCGCCGGTTGGAGCGCGCACGTGATCGAGCAACGCATCGACGGCAAGATCATCCGCCCCAGCGCGAATTACACCGGGCCGGAAGACCTCGCCTTCGTGCCGCTCGACAAGCGCGCTTGATGCTTTGAGCCCCTCTCCCATCGGGAGAGGGGTTGGGGTGAGGGTAGGGGCGAAGCCCTGCGTAGCTCAGACTGCAAAAGGCTTCGTCCGTACCCTCATCCGGCGCTACGCGCCACCTTCTCCCGGAGGGAGGAGGGCGCAAGGTACTCTGCTTTTCAATTCCGATCCTCTGCCCGTAGTCATATAGCCAGCCATGAACACTGATTATCGCAAGAACCTTCCCGGCACCTCGCTGGAGTACTACGACGCACGCGAGGCGGTCGATGCCATCCGGCCCGGCGCCTACGTCACATTGCCATATACCTCGCGGGTACTTGCCGAGAACCTGGTGCGCCGCTGCGATCCGGCAACGCTCACCGACTCGCTGAAACAGCTGGTCGAACGCAAACGCGACCTCGATTTTCCCTGGTTCCCGGCGCGGGTGGTCTGTCACGACATCCTTGGCCAGACCGCGCTGGTGGATCTGGCCGGCCTGCGTGATGCCATCGCCGAACAGGGTGGCGATCCGGCGCAGGTCAATCCGGTGGTGCCGGTGCAACTGATCGTGGACCATTCGCTGGCGGTGGAATGCGGCGGCTTTGACCCCGATGCGTTCGCCAAGAACCGCGCCATCGAGGACCGGCGCAACGAGGACCGTTTCCATTTCATCGAATGGACGCGCAAGGCCTTCAAGAACATGGAAGTGATACCGCCGGGCAACGGGATCATGCACCAGATCAACCTGGAGAAGATGTCGCCCGTGGTCCAGGTGCGTGCGGGTGTGGCCTTCCCCGATACCTGCGTGGGGACAGACAGCCATACGCCGCATGTCGATGCCCTGGGTGTGATGGCCATTGGCGTGGGCGGGCTGGAAGCCGAAAGCGTGATGTTGGGCCGCGCGTCGTGGATGCGCCTGCCGGAAATCGTCGGTGTGCAGTTGAGCGGAAAGCCGCAACCGGGCATTACCGCTACCGATATCGTGCTGGCCATGACCGAATTCCTGCGCAAGTCGAAGGTGGTTGGCGCCTGGCTGGAGTTCCATGGCGAAGGCGCGGCCGCGCTGACCCTGGGTGACCGCGCCACCATCTCCAACATGGCGCCGGAGTACGGCGCCACCGCGGCGATGTTCTCCATCGACCAGCAGACCATCGACTACCTGCGCCTTACCGGTCGCGAGGAAGAGCAGGTGAAGCTGGTGGAGCTTTATGCGCGGCACACGGGCCTGTGGTCCGACAGCCTGGGCCACGCGGAATACGAACGCACGCTGGCATTCGACCTGTCCAGCGTGGTGCGCAACATGGCGGGTCCTTCGAATCCACATGCGCGCGTGGCCACGTCCGACCTGGCCGCCAAGGGCATTGCCGGTGCGTGGGAAGAAACCCCTGGGCTGATGCCGGATGGCGCGGTGATCATCGCCGCCATCACCAGTTGCACCAATACCAGCAATCCGCGCAACGTGATCGCGGCCGCGTTGCTGGCGCGCAATGCAAACCGCCTGGGCCTGGTGCGCAAGCCGTGGGTGAAAACCTCGCTCGCCCCGGGTTCCAAGACCGTGAAAATGTACCTGGATGAAAGTGGCCTGATGTCCGAACTGGAGGCCCTGGGTTTCGGCGTGGTCGGTTTCGCCTGCACTACCTGCAATGGCATGTCCGGCGCGCTTGATCCGGTGATCCAGCAGGAAATCATCGACCGTGACCTGTATGCGACCGCGGTGTTGTCGGGCAACCGAAATTTCGACGGGCGCATCCATCCCTATGCGAAGCAGGCCTTCCTGGCATCGCCGGCGCTGGTGGTTGCTTATGCGATCGCCGGCACGATCCGCTTCGACATCGAAAAGGATGTGCTGGGTATCTTCGGTGGCAGGGAGGTTCGGCTCAAGGATCTGTGGCCCAGTGATGAGGAGATTGATGCGGTGGTCAAGGCATCGGTCAAGCCGGAACAGTTCCGCAGCGTTTACAAACCGATGTTTGAAGTCCGGGTCGAACGTGGGCCCAAGGTCGAACCGCTTTACGACTGGCGCAGCATGAGCACGTATATCCGCCGACCGCCGTACTGGGAAGGCGCGCTTGCCGGAGAGCGCACCCTGCGCGGCATGCGCCCGCTGGCAGTACTGCCGGACAACATCACCACCGACCACCTGTCGCCGTCGAACGCGATCATGGGCACCTCCGCGGCGGGCGAGTACCTGGCGAAGATGGGAGTGCCTGAAGAAGACTTCAATTCCTACGCCACCCATCGCGGCGACCACCTGACTGCGCAACGGGCGACCTTCGCCAATCCCCGGTTGTACAACGAGATGGTGTTGAATGCCGACGGCAGCGTGAAGCAGGGTTCGCTGGCCCGCGTCGAGCCAGAGGGCAAGGTCATGCGCATGTGGGAGGCGATCGAGACCTACATGGAGCGTGGCCAGCCGCTGATCATCATCGCCGGTGCCGACTACGGGCAGGGCTCGTCGCGCGACTGGGCGGCCAAGGGCGTGCGCCTGGCGGGAGTGGAAGCCATCGCCGCCGAAGGCTTCGAGCGCATCCACCGCACCAACCTGGTCGGCATGGGCGTGCTGCCATTGGAGTTCAAGCCCGGCACCGACCGCAACACGCTGGGCATCGACGGTACCGAAACCTTCGATGTCATTGGCGAACGCACGCGCGGTGCCGACCTGGTGCTGGTGATCCATCGCAAGGACGGCGGGCGCGTCGAGGTGCCGGTGACTTGCCGGCTGGATTCGGATGAGGAAGTTTCCATCTACGAAGCGGGTGGCGTGCTGCAGCGATTCGCGCAGGATTTCCTGGAGTCTTCAAAGGCGGCATGAGGACTCCATGAAGTCGCAGTCAACGACTTTCTCTGCCGCCCAGCCTGGCCAGCGCGTGTTGGCGTCTTTGAACGAGGACTTTGCGTTCGAGCTAGGGCTTCTAGTCAATGGAGATATGTTTCCTGCTGAAAACCGGCATCAGTCGCTGTCTGATCGCTTTTTCGACGCGAGCATGGTTGAAACGCTTTTGCGCGCTGGTTCGTTGATCCAGGCCTCGGCAGTGACGATGTTGCTAGATCGCGTCAGGTGCGATTGTGATCATTGGGCAATACGTATGCAGGGAGAACCGGAAGGATTTTATGCCCTGCTGCTCGCAGTTCGTGCTGCGCTTAAGTGAAGGGGGCATCATTGACGTGCAAGGCAATACGCCGCATCTCACCATCAGCTACGGCGCATGGTCGGGGATGGATAACCGGCCAAAGATTGCTCCGGTTGAATGGGTGATCGACGAGGTGCTTCTTCTCGAGGGCGGCGGTGATCCGTACCACTATAAAATTCCCGGGCGCTGGCCGCTCAGGCAAGTGTTCAAACCCCAGTTGCCGTTGTGGAGCTGAATTTTGCTTATGAAGAGGAACGCGTAAACATGTCCCACCTTCCGCAAATAGAAATCCCCGCCACCTACATGCGCGGCGGCACCAGCAAGGGCGTGTTCTTTCGACTCGAGGACCTGCCGGTCGCTGCACAGTCGCCGGGCAAGGCGCGCGATGCGTTGCTCATGCGCGTGATCGGCTCGCCCGATCCCTACGGCAAGCACACCGACGGCATGGGTGGCGCAACATCAAGTACCAGCAAGTGCGTGATCCTTTCCCGGTCCGACAGGGCCGATCACGATGTCGATTACCTGTACGGACAGGTGTCCATCGACACCGCTTTCGTCGACTGGAGCGGCAACTGCGGCAACCTCAGTTCGGCGGTCGGTCCGTTCGCGATTGCCAATGGGCTGGTCGATCCCGCGCGCGTGCCGCGCGATGGCATCTGCAGCGTGCGTATCTGGCAGGCCAACATCGGCAAGACAATCCTGGCCCACGTGCCCGTGACCGATGGCCAGGTGCAGGAAACCGGCGATTTCGAACTGGACGGGGTCACCTTTCCTGCGGCCGAGATCGTGCTGGAGTTCATTGACCCGGCTGACGAAGGCGAGGGTGGGGGTGCGTTGTTCCCGACCGGTAACCTTGTCGATGACCTGGAGGTTGCCGGTATCGGTACGCTGCAGGCAACCATGATCACCGCCGGTATCCCGACGGTGTTCGTGAATGCCGCGGACATCGGTTACCAGGGCACGGAGTTGCAGTCCGCGATCAATGACGACAAGGCGGCGTTGGCCAGGCTGGAGGCGATCCGTGTCGCTGGGGCCCTGCGCATGGGCTTGATCAGGACGCCCGCGGAGGCGGCTACCCGGCAGCACACGCCAAAGGTGGCGCTGGTGGGCAGGTCGATGGATTACGTAACGTCATCCGGAAAAGAAATATTGGCTGGCGGGATTGATCTCAATGTCCGCGCATTGTCGATGGGCAAGCTCCACCACGCCATGATGGGCACCGCTGCAGTTGCGATCGGCACTGCCGCCGCAATCCCGGGCACCCTGGTCAACCTGGCAGCCGGTGGCGGGGAACGCAACGCAGTGCGTTTCGGTCATCCTTCGGGGACCTTGCGCGTCGGTGCGCAAGCCATCCAGGTTGACGGGCAGTGGACCGTTGCCAAGGCAATCATGAGCCGAAGCGCACGCGTGTTGATGGAGGGTAAAGTGCGCGTACCGGGCGACGCACTCTGATTGCGGTACCCATGCACTGGATGCCCGTCGTGCAGGTGGGCGGGAATTGATTGCCGGCCGCACTGGCAGTTGTGACATCCATAACGTTCGACCACAGCGATTTCGTGTTAATTATTCACTACCGCATGTTTTGTGTAACGGGGAAGCGGCCCCGGCCGCCGGGGGGCGGCAACCAAGGGGCGTCATGAGCGAAGGGGAGCTTTACTTCAAGACCGAGGCCGGCAAGAGCGAGATCCAGGATCGCGCGCTCAGGTTGCCGGCTGCGCTGCGCTCGATCCTGCTGATGGTCGACGGCCAGCGTGACCAGGACCAGTTGCGCGAGTTGGTGGCGGGACTGCGCGCGCCCGACGATGCGATCGAACAACTGGTGGTGAAAGGTTTGATCCAGCGGGGCGACGGAAAGCGGCCCGCGGCCGTGCCGGATCAAGCACGCGCTGCAACGCCCACCGAAGCAACGGTGGTGGCTGCAACCGGAGCACGAGTTGAAACTCCGGTCGATGTTCCTGCAGCCGCCTTGCCCGCACTGCCTGGCGCGATCAACGTTCCGGCCGAATTCGGCAACTACCGGCGGCTGTACAACTTCGTCACCGATGCCGTCGGTCGCCATCTGGGACTGAAGGGATACTTCATGCAATTGAAGGTGGAGCGGTGTGCGGACGTCGATGCCTTGCTGGCGTTGTTACCTGAAGTCGCCACTGCGCTGACCAAGGCCAAGGACCATACCTTCGCCAGCGAATGGCTGTTGCGGGCACGCGCAGAAGTCCGCACCTGAGCGTGGGAACCGAAGCCGCAGGCTCGGCTTCGCGTTCCCGGTCCGTTGTCTCAATTCAGGCCTTCAGCCTGTAGTGCGTGCTGCACGCCTGCATCGGCGGACATGTGCTGGAAAAATCGTTCCAGGTTGGCCAGCCCCGACAGGTCCACGTTGACCGCCTTGGCCCAGCGCAAGGTTACATAGAGGTAGGGATCGGCAATGGAGCGTTGACCGGTCAGCCAGTCCTTGCCTTGCAGTTGCGCATCCGCGCGCTCGAACAAGCCACGCAGTTTCTGGCGGGCGTTGTCCTTGCTCTGCTCGATCACGGCTTCGTCGCCCAGGTACTTGGTCGAACCGAAGATCGGATGGAATGCGGGGTGCACGTCGGCATTGAAGAAAGCCAGCCAGCGGTTGACCTCGGCGCGGCTCTTCGCGCTGCCATCGCCGCCCAGTCCGGAGTCGGGAAAACTGTCGGCCAGGTAATTCAGGATTGCCGCATTCTGGGTCAGCAGCCATCCATCCACTTCCAGCGCTGGCACGTTGCCGGCGGGATTGAGCTTGAGGTATTCGGGTGACTTCAAGGCCGCCGCATCCATGACCTGCAGGTCAAAGGGCTTGCCGATCCAGCTGAGGGCGATGTGGTCGCTGAGCGAACAGGCGCCCGGCTTGGTGTAGAGCTTCATGCGGATCTCCGGAAAAGAAAAAAGCGGAGCCGGAAAGTTTCCGGGTCCGCCTTTATTTTCAGGCCTGGCGCATGACTTGGGCGTTACGACGAACGCGGTTTGAGTTTCTGCACACGAAGGAACGTATGGTCGCCGATGGTTGCGACCAGATAGGCATTGCGCCAGCTCGGGCTGGCGATGTTCTGGGCCATGAAGTGGCTGGCTCCCGGTACGATTTCCTTGCGCTCGCCGGGCGGCAGGGCCCAGTTGCGCTCGGCCCCCAGGGCGACGTTGATCGACGCAGCCCAGGCTTCCGGGTTCTGCAGCCGCGTGCCGGGGGCGACGATGGTCGGCGCGAACTGCTTGCGCGCGGTGACCACCTTGCACATCGAGTCACCCCACAGGCCACTGTCGAGGCGGCGCAGGGCGACCTCGGCCACGGCCTGCTGGCCGCGCAGGGTCTGGTCGCGGGCCTCCAGGTACACGGTGGTGCTAAGGCAGAGCGAGTCTGCGGCGGGCTGCGGCAACATTTGCGACAGCCAGAGGATCCAAGCCAATTTCACGAATCGAACTCCTTGCTCCGTCTTGGCAGCGTCCACGCGCCGTCCATCAGGGAAGGTGCGTTTAGATAGACACGGCGTCAGGGCGTCATGGGGAGGCAGCTACTGCGACGAGCTACCCAAGACCGGCCGGAAGGTGCAATCAGGGCCGGGATGGCTCGCCAGTTGAAACAGGGGCGGGCCGAAAAGTTGGCGCAAGGTAAGGGGCAAAGACCTAACCCGGCCTGAACACTGAAGCTTGACAATCAAGCTAAGTGATTGATTCGGAATGGAGTATTTACTCTGGGGGCGAGTTGGCTGGGAGCGAGAAACGAGAAACGAGAAACGAGAAACGAAAAGTGAAAAGTGAGGAGTGAGGAGTGAGGAGTGAGGAGTGAGGAGTGAGGAGTGAGGAGTGAGGGGTGAGTGGTGAGGGGTGAGGGGATGAGCGGCAGCTTTTGCTTTGACTCGTTAACTACTCCCCTCCACTCGTTCCTAGCTCCTGTCACTCGTTCCTCGCTCCTAAAGGATTGCTGCCAATCGGCTGCCCTGGTCGATTGCACGCTTGGCGTCCAGTTCCGCGGCCACGTCGGCGCCTCCGATCAGGTGCGCGGTGATACCTGCGGCCAGCAGTTGTGCGTGCAGGTCGCGGCGCGGTTCCTGGCCAGCGCAGACCACGACGTGATCGACCGGCAGCAGCCGTTCGACACCGCCGACCCGGATCTTCAAGCCGGCATCTTCCACACCCAGGTATTCCACCCCTCCCAGCATCTGCACCTTCTTGGCCTTCAGCGTGGCCCGATGGACCCAGCCGCTGGTCTTGCCCAGCCGAGCGCCGGGTTTGCCGGTGGAACGCTGCAAAAGCCAGACCTCGCGGGCCGGTGGCTCGGGCCGGGCGGCAACCAGGCTGCCGCGGGCCTCAAAGGTCGGATCCACTCCCCATTCGGCCATCCAGCGGGACTTGTCCAGGGTGACGGACTGGCCTTCATGCACCAGGTATTCGGCCACGTCGAAACCGATGCCGCCGGCGCCGATCAACGCGGCGCTGCGGCCCACGGTGACCCGGCCGCTGAGCACATCCACATAATTCAGCACCTTGGCATGGTCGGCGCCCGGGAAGTCCACCCGCCGTGGAGTGATGCCGGTAGCCAGCACCACTTCGTCGAAGTCCTTCAACATGTCCGGCGACACCAGGGTCGACAGCTTCAGCGACACACCGGTTTCTTCCAGCTTGTGGGTGAAATAGCGCAGCGTCTCGTGGAACTCCTCCTTGCCCGGGATCTTCTTGGCGTAGTTGAACTGTCCGCCGATTTCCGCTGCCGCATCGAACAGGGTCACCCGATGGCCGCGCTCGGCTGCGACCGTGGCGCAGGCCATGCCTGCAGGTCCCGAACCCACCACTGCGACCCGCTTGGGCGCGAAAGTCTTGACGTAGTTGAGTTCGGTCTCGGCGCAGGCGCGCGGATTGACCAGGCAACTGGCACGCTTGTTCTCGAATACATGGTCCAGGCAAGCCTGGTTGCAGGCGATGCAGGTATTGATCGACTGCGGCTTTCCGGCGCGCGCCTTGTTGGCCCAATGCGGATCGGCCAGCAGCGGCCGGGCCAGGGAAACCATGTCGGCGATGCCGTCGGCGAGGATGCGTTCTGCCACGTCCGGCATATTGATGCGGTTGCTGGTGATCAGCGGCAGCCGCACGTGCGGTCGCAGCTTGGCGGTTACCTCGACGAAGGCGGCGCGCGGCACCGAAGTGACGATGGTGGGAATGCGCGCCTCATGCCAGCCGATGCCGGTATTGATGATCGTGGCGCCTGCGGCTTCGATGGCCTTGGCCTGGGCGACGATCTCTTCCCACTGGTTGCCATCTTCCACCAGGTCCAGCAGCGACAGCCGATAGATGATGATGAAATCCGGGCCACAGGCCTCGCGCACCCGGCGCACGATTTCCACCGCGAAGCGCATGCGCTTCTCCGGCGTGCCGCCCCAGGTGTCGTTGCGCTTGTTGGTACGCGGCGCGGTGAATTCGTTGATGAAGTAACCTTCGGAGCCCATCACCTCGACGCCGTCGTAGCCGGCTTCACGGGCGCGGCGTGCGGCATCGGCGTAGGCAGTGATCTGGCGCTCCACCCCGCGCGAGGACAACGCGCGCGGGGTGAACGGGTTGATCGGCGCCTTGAGCCTGGAGGGCGCCACCGTGAACGGGTGGTAGCCATAGCGGCCGGCGTGCAGCAGCTGCAGGCAGACCTTCGCGCCATGCTCGTGGGCCGCCGCAGTGACGAACTTGTGCGGTCGTACTTCCCACGGCCACGATAATTTGCCGCCGAACGGTTTCAGCCAGCCGACCAGGTTGGGGGAGAAGCCGCCGGTCACGATCAGGCCAACACCGCCTTCGGCACGTTCGGCGAAATACGCGGCCAACCTGGGGAAATCGCGGGCCCGGTCTTCCAGCCCGGTATGCATGGAACCCATCAGCACGCGGTTGCGGATCCGGGTGAAGCCCAGGTCCAGCGGCGCGAACAGGTGCGGGTAATGCGGATTGGCGGATTCAGTCGGGGACTGCGGCAACGAGGGTGTGGTCAGAGGCGTCATGCAGCGGATACGTGCGCGTATGGAGCCGTCACGATGCCGTTTATCCGGGCACTGGGCAAGCCGGTGGCCGCAATCAGCCGTGCGGTGCGGGTCCGGCGCTCGCATCACCTGCAAGCGTGCGCGGAACTGCGGCAAACCAGCGCATGGTTGTCGCGCACATCGGACCGATGGCCAATGCGAAGGCCAGCGTTCCCCAACCCGCGTCGCCACCCATCGCCCAGCCCGCTAACAGGACGCTGGCTTCGATGCCCGTGCGTACGATGCCGATGGGCCAGCCGGTGCGCCGGTGCAGGCCGGTCATCAGGCCGTCGCGCGGGCCCGGTCCGAAATTCGCGCCGATATACATGCCGGTCGCCAGTGCCAGCACTGCCAGTCCGGCGATGAACGCCGGAACCTGCTGCCATAACCCCTCGAATTGCGGGAACAGCCAGAGTCCGAACTGGGCGCTCGGACCGATCAACAAGACGTTCAGCACCGTGCCCAGGCCGGGTTTCTGCCGGATGGGGATCCACAACAGCAGCACGGCCAGACCGATCAGGTTGGTCAGCAGCCCGAACGACAAGCCGGTCTGCTCCGACAAGCCCTGGGTCAACACGTCCCACGGTGCAATTCCTACGCTGGCGCGCACCATCAGGCTGATGCCTATTCCGTAGAGGAACAGCCCCAGCAGCAGTTGTGAAAGACGTCTTGCGAATGCGGGTGGGAGCGTCATGCTGAAGGTCCGAAGCGGGCAGCGAGTCTATCCGCTGCCCGCAACGCATGCCCGCGACGCTCAGTTCCAGCCGGCCAGGACCAATTTCCCGATCGTGCTGCCCGATTCCAGCCGCCGATGCACCTCGCGCAGATTCGCCGCATTGATGGTACCCAGGGTTTCACTGTGCGTGGTGCGCAATTCCCCGGCGTCGACCAGGCTCGAGACGCGGTTGAGGATGCGATGCTGCTCGATCATATCCGGGGTCCTGAAGCGCGACCGCGCGAACATCATTTCCCAATGGATGCCGACGCTCTTGGCCTTGTACGGATCACCGAGCTTCAACAAGCCGCTCGGTTCCACGATCAGGCCCACATGGCCCAGAGGGGCGATGATTTCGCCGATCGTTTGCCAGTAACGGTCGGTGTCGGCCAGGTTCAGTACCGCATCGACTTGCTTGAATCCCAGCGCATCGAGTTGCGGTGCGAGTGGCTGGCGATGGTCGATGACGAGATCCGCGCCCATCGACTGGCACCAGTCGACGGTTTCCTTGCGTGACGCCGTGGCGATCACGGTAAAGCCGGCATGCCGGGCCAGCTGGATGGCGATGGAACCGACGCCGCCGGCGCCGGCAATGACCAGCAGGCTGCGTTTGTTGCGTTCTTCATCGATCGAGAACGGCATCCGGTCGAAGAGCAGTTCCCAGGCAGTGATGGTGGTCAGCGGCAGGGCCGCGGCCTGGCCGAAATCCAGGGTCGTTGGCTTGCGCCCGACGATGCGTTCGTCCACCAGCTGAAATTGCGCGTTGCTACCGCTACGGGTCACGTCGCCGGCGTAGTACACCTCGTCGCCAGGCTGGAACAGGGTGACATCCTCACCCACCGCTTCGACCACCCCTGCGGCGTCGTAACCCAACACCTTTGGTTGCGGCTCGACCTGCGGTTTGGGCGAGCGGATCTTGGTGTCCACGGGATTGACCGAAATCGCTTCCACGCGCACCAGTACGTCGAGACCGCCGGCGACAGGCTTGGGTAGGTCGACGTCCTGCAGCGATTTCGGATCATCGATGGGCAGATAGCGGGTCAGGGCAACGGCTTTCATTGGCGGGTTCCTTGATTTCAGACGGGCGACGGATTGCGTTCGGCAAATCCACGCTGGTGCCAGTACGGGTACGGCGGCGTCGTGGCGCTGGCATCATCCAGCGCCTTTACCTGCTCGCTGCTAAGCGACCAACCCACCGCACCCAGATTCTGCCGCAACTGCTCTTCGCTGCGCGCGCCGATCACCACGGTGGAAACGGTAGGCCGTTGCAACAACCAGTTCAGCGCGATCTGCGGAACGCTCTTGCCGGTTTCGGCCGCCACCGCGTCCAGCGCCTCGACTACCTTGAACAGGCGCTCGTCCTCGACCGGTGGCCCGAAATCGTTGTCGCGCAGGCGACTTGTCGCAGGCAACGGCTGGCCGCGGCGGATCTTGCCGGTCAGTCGTCCCCAGCCCAGCGGACTCCAGACCACCGCACCCACGCCCTGATCCAATCCAAGCGGCATCAGTTCTTCTTCGTAGTCGCGGCCGATCAACGAATAATAGGTCTGGTTGGCGATATAGCGCGACCAGCCATGGCGTTCGGCGACCGCAAGCGATTTCATCAGGTGCCAGCCGGAGAAATTGGACACGCCCAGGTAGCGAATCTTGCCGGCGCGGACCATGTCGTCCAGGGTCGACAGGGTTTCTTCCACGGGCGTGCTTGCATCGAAACCATGCAGCTGGAACAGGTCGATGTAATCGGTGCCGAGTCGCGTGAGCGCCGCATCGACCGCATTGATCAAATGGAAGCGCGACGAGCCGACGTTGTTGGGGCCGTCGTCGAAACGGAAGGTGGCCTTGGTCGAAACAAGCACCTGGTCGCGGCGGCCCTTGATGGCGGCGCCAAGGATTGATTCCGCAGCGCCGCCGGAATAGATGTCGGCGCTGTCGAACAGGTTGAGGCCCGAATCCAGGCATATATCGACCAGGCGACGTGCTTCTGCGGCATCAGTATTGCCCCATGTGGCGAACAGCTCGCCTTGTCCGCCGAACGTGCCAGTGCCGAAGCTGAGGGCGGGGACCTTGAAGCCTGACTTGCCGAGGTGACGGTATTCCATGAGAGGTATTCCTTTGCGGGAGGAGAGGGGAGGGTTACGCGGAGTGTGTCTGTTCAACCGGTAGGCCGTGGTGACTGCGACGCTCCAGTGCAAATACCCACAAGGCCACCAGCAAGGCCGACAGCGGCACCATAGCGGCGACCCACGGCAAGGCTTCAAGACCGGGGCCATGCATGATCACCACGCCCCCCAGCCACGCTCCGAAGGCATTGCCCAGGTTGAAGGCTCCGATGTTCAGGCTTGAAGCCAGGCTTTGCGCACCGGTGGCTTTCTGCAGCACCCACAGTTGCAATGGCGACACCGTTGCAAACGCCGCGGCGCCGAGCAGGCCGACGAACAGCACCATCGCCCATTGGCTGTGCAGGACGAAGGTCATCAGTCCCATCACCACGGTCAGCGCGAGGAGCGTGCCGATCAGCGCCGGCGCCAGGCCGCGGTCGGCGAATTTCCCGCCCAACAAATTACCCATAATCATGCCAAGGCCGAACACCAGCAGGATTGGCGACACCGCCGCCTCAGCGAAGCCCGCGACCTGGGTAAGCAACGGCTGGATGTAGGTGTAGACGGTGAACATGCCGCCGAAACCAAGCACGGTCATCAGCAGGCCCAGCATCACCTGCGGACGCATGACGCTCTTGATCTCGTCGCCGAAAGCCATCGGCGCCGCCTCGCCCCGATCCTTGGGTACCAGCGTGGCGATGACCACCGTGGCAATGACACCGATCACGGCCACCGCCCAGAAGGAAGCGTGCCGTGGGCGAGTCCTCCACGGCCATCATTGGCGAACCATGGGAAACGAACAGGGACGGAGGCCGGGAAGCTTTCATGGGCCACAGGATCGGGCCGCCGAGGCGAATCGCCTAGCGCCAATTCCAGTTCGCTGCGTTGCAGGAAGAGGCTGCGCTTTCGCTACTTTGGTCGTGGGCCGGAGTAACGGGACACCAGTCTGGCAAAATAAGCGCGTTCCTCCGCTGCGGAGCGTTGCATGAGCCACCACGACATGCGTTCCACGGTCCGCCCCGAGCCCGACCAGCCCATGGTGGATATCGCCGACTACGTCGTCGATTACCACATCGATTCTGACGAGGCCTACGACACCGCGCGTTACATGCTGCTGGATTCACTGGCTTGCGCGATGCTGGCGATGAAGTTCCCGGATTGCGTGCGGCACCTGGGGCCTACAGTTCCGGGCGCGACCATGGAGGGCGGGGTCCGCGTACCAGGCACCTGCCATGAGCTGGATCCGGTCCAGGGCGCCTTCGCCATCGGTGCACAGATCCGCTGGCTGGACTTCAACGACACCTGGCTGGCAGCCGAATGGGGCCACCCGTCAGACAACCTCGGCGCGATCCTCGCCGTTGCCGACTACCTCAGTCGCAGGGCGCGACGCGACGCCGGCAAGCCCCTGACCGTGCGCGATGTCCTGACCGCAGCCATCAAGGCACACGAAATCCAGGGCGGCTACGCGCTGCTGAACTCGTTCAACCGGGTCGGCCTTGACCACGTGATCCTGGTGCGCCTGGCTTCGACCGCGGTGGCGACCCGAATGCTGGGCGGCGGCAAGCAACAGATCATCAACGCTATTTCCAACAGCTGGATCGACAATGGTGTGCTGCGGACCTACCGGCATGCGCCCAATACCGGCCCGCGCAAGAGCTGGGCCGCGGGCGATGCCTGCCGTCGCGCGGTCATCCACGCACTGAATGCCGTGAACGGCGAAGCCGGCTATCCCAGCGCCCTCAGCGCCAGGATCTGGGGCTTCTACGACATCGCCTTCAATGGCAAGGAATTCCAGTTCGAGCGCCCTTTTGGCAGCTACGTGATGGAAAACGTCCTGTTCAAGCTGAGCTTTCCGGCCGAATTCCACGCCCAGACTGCGGTCGAGTGCGCCATGGCCCTGCATCCCCAGGTCAAGGACCGGATCGGCGAGATCCACAGGATCCTGCTGGAAACCCAGGAGGCGGGGGTCCGCATCATTGACAAGACCGGGCCTCTGGCCAACTACGCCGACCGTGACCACTGCCTGCAGTACATGGTCGCGGTGCCGCTGATCTTCGGTCGCCTGACCGCGGACGATTATGGCGATGCCGTGGCTGCCGATCCGCGGATCGATGCGCTGCGTGGTCTGATGGAAGTCAGGGAGAACCCGCGGTTCACCCAGGACTATTTCGACCCGCGCAAGCGCTATATCGGCAACTCGGTGCAGGTGGTTTTCAAGGATGGCAGTTCAACCGACCGGATTTCGGTGGATTTCCCTATTGGTCACCGCAAGCGCCGCGCGGCAGGCATCCCGGTGCTACTGGCCAAGTGCGACGCGGCCCTGCGTGCCCACTTGCCCGCAGATCAGGCTGACCGGATCATGACCCTGGCGGCGGATCCGGACCGATGGGACGCGATGCCGGTTGATGCGTTCATGAACTTGTACCGGGCAGAGGCAATATAGGATATTGCTCGGGTTGGCCTGATTGATTTGTTATGGTACCGTTAACACAGCCTTCACCTGGATGCGCATAACCTAGTTGGGATGGCGTGCAGACAGGCCGTCCGACCTTACAAGCTGGACCTTTAGTGAAGTCCTCCGCTTTTCTTACAACTGAATTTTTTAAGGAGCTGCAAATGAACAAGAAACTTCTCTGTGTCGCAATGCTGGCCGGTCTGAGCTGGGCGCAGGCCGCTTCCGCTCAGGAGTTCGACGACCGTTGGTACCTGACTGGTTCCGTTGGTTACAACTCACAAGATAATGACCGCCGTACCGAAGATACTACTTTCGTGACCTTGGGCCTGGGCAAGTTCATCAGCCCGAACTGGTCGCTTGACGGTGAGCTGAACTATCAGAACCCGAATTTCGACGGCGGCGTCACCGGCGCCAACAGCGACCTGAACTGGAGCCAGTACGGCGTGTCCGCCGACCTGCGTCGCCATTTCATCTCGGAAGGCCGCGGCTGGAACCCGTACATCGTTGCAGGCCTGGGTTATCAGCGCTCGGAAGAAGAATTCGATGCGTTCCCGAACCCGAACTCGCCCGGCCAGCGCAAGGACGGCAACTTCGCCGCCAAGCTCGGCGTCGGCTTGCAGACCTCGTTCGACAAGCGCATCGCGGTACGTGCTGAAGTGGCGTATCGCGCCGACTTCGACGACTCCAGCTTTGCCGCTGAAGGCGGCCCGGCGCAGAGCTCGGGTTACCCGCACCAGCAGAACGAAAGCTACTTCGGCGACGTCCTGGCTTCGGTCGGTGTCGTGATTCCGCTCGGCGCCCGCGCCGCTGCCGAAGTTGTTGCCCCGCCGGTCGCTCCGAACTGCGCAGACATGGATGACGACGGCGACGGCGTCAACAACTGCAACGACAAGTGCCC